>JADDPT010000130.1 GCA_016781735.1 Rubrobacter sp. | reverse complement strand
GATACCGGCGCTCAAGGCACGGGGAGGCGGGAGCATCATCTCGATAGGCTCGGGCGCGGGCAAGCAGGGATACGATACGCTGGCATGAGCGCGTACTGCGCCTCCAAGTTCGGTCTCCACGGGCTGATGCAGTCGCTCGCTCTTGAGGTGGGCGATGACAACATCAAGGTAGCGATAATCAACCCCGGCAGCATCCAGACGGAGTTCGGGGGCAGCCGCGAGCGGAGTGGCAAGATGCTGTCACCCGAGGATGTAGCACAGGCCGTGCTCTACCTGCTCAACCAGTCACCTCGCGCCTGGACGCAGGAGATGAACCTGTGGCCTTTCACCTAGCAGACAGACGCCCGGTCGAATGTAGCACTTAGCATTCCCGCCGTTCGCGCATCACGCAGCGACGCGACCGGGTCACCAACCTTGCGATGTACTGGCGCGTCAAAGGTGAACCACCTACGCCGACCTGCCTTTGCCTCTGAGCTTGCCGAGCAGCAGCGGCACGCCGAGCAGCAGCACGTACGTCAGCAGACCAAGCACGGTTGATCCTCGCGTGGATGACTGCGCAGTACTGGGCGCCCTCCCACGTGTGCCTGCCCTATCGCTCCCACCGCCATCACGGGATTTCGCGCCCTCTGGCTTGTCCGAGTCCGGCACCTTCTCGCCCTCGTTCTTCCCTTCGGGGTTGTGCTGCTCGATCACCTGGTTCATCTCCGCGCCGAAGAGCAGGATGTACGACGAGTAGTACATGTACAGCATCAGCACCGCCACGCCCGCCAGCGTGCCGTACGCCTGGTTGTACGAGCCGAAGTTGTTGACGTAGAGCGAGAAGAGCAGCGAGAACACCACCCACAGGATGACGCCGAGGATCGAGCCGGGGCTAACGAACCGGAACTTCTGCACGACATCGGGCGCGAAGTAGTAGATGAGCGCGAAGGCAAGCAGCACAAAGGAAACGAGCACAGGCCACTGCAGGATGTTCCAGGTCCACCGGAACGCCGCTCCCAGGCCAACAGCGTCGGCTACCCTGCTCCCGATGTCGGGGCCGGCAACAACGAGGACGGCCGCGGTGATCAGGAGGACGGCAGCCGCCAGCGAGAGAAAGATTGATACCAGGTACTTCTTCCAGAACGGACGGCCGTCCTCCACCTCGTACATCACGTTCATCGCTTCCATCACGGAGCGGAACGCTCCGGACACGCCCCACAAGGCGGCCAGTATCGAGACGATAGCACCCAATCCCAGCGCGGTGTCAGCTTTGCTATTGGTGATCGCTTTTATAGGACCACCAATCACGTTGACCGCTTGCGCGGGCATCGCCCGTGATGCACGGTTAATCAGCGCGTCGACCAGCTCTGTTGCGTTGAAGATGCCCAGCAGCGAGATCAGGAATACCATCAAGGGGAAGAGCGCGAATAGCCACTTGTACGTGAGGTTGCCGGCGAAGGCGGCAAGGTGGTCCTCGTTCGCTTCCTTGACCGAGAGCTTGACGAAGTCCACCATCCCCAACTTCTCGGTCATGGGGACCTCGACCTCGTTGCCGGCGCGCTCAACTTTCTCGATCGGTCCAGCATTGGAACTGCTCATGCGTTCGTCCTCGCTTCCTTCTGGTGGGAACTACTGCTGTGTGGAATCCTGTTGGCGCGGCCCGCCCCCCGCGCGGAGCTCGGGTCGGGGGAGGCGTGTCCCTATCTCAAGACTAGCTATCTGCGCCCCCATTGCAACCTTGATCTCTCCAGCCTTAGGTCCCAACGCGCCCCTTCCATTCACGAGTCTGCCTCCTGATGCGCACAACCTGTGCCCAGCCTTCCTGCAATCCTCATCGAGGGACACGTCAAAGTCAGTGCTCTTCCGGCGAGGAGATCGCAGGGGGCCGTGCGTGGATGTATGTGGGGCAACCGAGGGTGCGGATGACGGTCGTAGAGACGTAGCATGCTACGTCTCTACCGGTTCCTACCCCTCCGGCAACAGCCTTGACATGACCCTGGCGTCGGGTTCACGCCCCCACGTCGTACACCTTCAGCACCTCGTCGCCGTAGTGGTTGATCACCTTGACGGCGATCTTGCCGGTGGAGGGCGGGTCGAACGGGCGGCTCGTGGCGGAGTAGAGGGTGGACCACGCCGCCTCGTCTATCTCAGCCTTGAGCGCGCGCTTCAGCCTGTCGTACGGCTGGTCTGCGCCGGTGAAGTAGGCGTGGCGGACGAAGAAGCTCTCCTCGTTGTAGTCGGTGTCTATGAACCAGCAGGCGATGTCGTCGGTTGTGCTGGAGCGTATCTGGCCGGTGGTCGGGTCGTAGACGTCCACGCCGTGGATCGTGACGATGAGTTTGCCGTCGCGCCGGTCCACCTCCAGGTCCGGCTCGCCGAACACCATGAAGAGGTTGCCCGAGCCGGTCTTCTTGAGCAGCTCGTCGCCCATGGCGAGGTCGGGGTTCATGCGGGCGAGGAGGATAGGCAGCTTGCCATACTGCCGCCTCTCCTCCGCGATTGCGAAGCCGTCCGACTGCTTTGGCGCCGCGGGGCTGAACTCCTTGGCGGTCTCGCCGGCGTGGGCCTCGAAGGCGAAGGCGCACACGACGAGCAGGTCGAAGCCCGCGCCGTGCATCGCCTCCTTCGCCGCCTCCTTCACCTGAGCTGAGCCGACGGTGCCGTGCTCCGGGCCGATGGAGACGGCGACGCGGCGAGGCGTGCCGTCCTTCTCGGTGTACTCGCCCTCGGCGTGTATCCACGTCCCGGCGAACGGCTCGAGGCGGTCGAACCTGAGGCGCTCATCCTTGACGGTGTTCTGGACGCCCGCCTTCCGGAGGTTATCGAGCACTGTTACCTCGAAGCCGGCTGAGGCGGGGTCGTTCTCCGCCCGTGCCTCCGACTCAGGGCGCTCCTCCTCGGTGGAGAGGACGCGGTGGGGCGAGAGGCTCTCGACGGTGAACGGGCCGGTGACGCGGATGCGCTTCGGGTCCTCGAACGGCTGGTCGTATAGTAGCTCGGTGTCCGCGTGCTTCTTTATGGCGGCGTCTATCTCCTCGCGTGTCATGCCCTCGCGGATGTTGGGGTTGTTCGCGATGGACTTGAGCGTGACGTGGGGCACGCGCCTGTAGACGAAGCCCTTCCTGACATCCCCCTCCGTCTTGTACGTGGGCGGCGTCCTGCCGGTGATCTCCGCCTCCTTCCTGACGCCCTCGGGGGAGTCTGCGAGGAGGTAGTAGGGGTAGCGGGCGGACATGAGGCGCGTACGTGCGAGGGCGAGCGCGACGCGGGAGGTGTCGCACGTGATCCAGCGGCGACCCCACTGCTCCGCGACGTAGGCGCTGGTGCCGCTGCCGCAGGTGGGGTCGAGGACGAGGTCGCCGGGATCGGTGGTCATGAGGAGACAGCGTTGAATCACCCGAGTGTCAGTTTGAACAACGTACAACCGCTCATCGCCGACGAACCCGCCTACCCCTGTGTCCATCCAAATATTGGTGAATGGGCTAATCGCGAAGTCCTCCAGATATCGAACCATCCGCAGTGTATTACCTTTCGGGATCATTCGGTTCGCTGTTATGAGCTTGGCAATACCGGAGGGTGTAGTCTTCCAGTGAGCATTCGGCGGGCATTGGTATTGCTTTCCGTCGAACTCAATAGGCTGGGACAAAGACCCGATATAGTTGGGCGAAACGAGCGGATTTCTGGCGAGAATACGATGATCCTTCGGAATCAGTCGGGGATTCTGTCTCTCTTCTCTGCTCAAGGATCGGCGCTTGCCTTCAGGTGTCTCCACCGTGTCGAAGAAGACCGTGTCAGCCTCGGTAATCACCCGATCTTGATACAGGGGGCGGTACTTGAGTTGTTCACGATCCTTCGCGCACCATAGGACATAGTCGCAGATGTTGGGTAAGAGCACTGTTGAGGCATATCCGGTCTTGCGAAACTGAATTAGGGAGACGAAGTTTTCGCTACCGAACACCTCATCCATCAGGCACCGGACAAGATGAACATTCTCGTCACCGATCTGGACGAAGACGCTACCGGTCTCGGTGAGGAGGTCGCGGGCGACCACGAGGCGGTCGCGGAGGTAGGCGAGGTACGAGTGGATGCCAAGCTCCCACGTGTCGCGGAACGCCTTCACCTGCTCCGGCTGGCGGGTCGCGTCCTCCGCCTTGCCGTCCTTCACGTCGCGCTTCCGCGTCGAGACCTGCCAGTTGGAGCCGAACCTGATGCCGTACGGCGGGTCTATGTAGATCGTCTGAACCTTGCCCTTCAGCCCCTCCTTCTCCGAGAGGGAGCTCATCACGAGCAGGGAGTCGCCCAGGATCATCCGGTTCGTCCAGCTCTGCTCGTGCTGGTAGAACTCGATCTGCTGCTCCCAGTCGAGGTCGCCGAAGTCGTCGAAGAGCGACACCTGCTGCGGCGTGGCGCGCGCGGACTCCGAGCGCAGGTCCTCGATGATCGCGCGGGGCTGGATCTTCTCCTGTATGTAGACAGGGACGGTGGGCACGGCGAGGTCCTCGCGGTCCTGCTCGTCCTTCCCCTTCCACACGAGCTGGGGGTCGAGAGAGGGGTCGCGCGGGTAGAGCACCTTCCCGGGCGCCTGCTCGTCCCCGGCCACGAAGTCGCGCAGCTCCTCCATCGGGATGTTCGCCCGCTTGTCATGGTGGGTGACGGTCTCAATGTGCGTGTGCCTGACAGCCATCGCATCGGCTCCTTCCTGTGGGGCGGTGTGTTGGGACCGATATCTGGGTAGACACCCGGATCCACCTGGGTGGTGTTACCGCTATACGGAACGTCTACAGGAGACCCTTGTCGTGCAACTCTTTGTATGCCTTCTCGTTGTGCCTCTGGTACTCTTCTTCGTGGCCCACGATGTAACTATCCAGCGGCGCGTCCAGGGATATAATCTCTCCGCTCTCAAAAATCTTGTGGTGCCGGTCGTTGGTCATGCGATGGCCGCAGTAGAACTCCAGGTACTCCACACCGCCCTCTTCTCCGAAGAGGTAGTTTATAAACCAGCCTGCCTTATGGATTGAGCCCCGGCGGCGTTCGATCACGTCGCGCTTGGGGAGATGAATGTCCCAATGGCTGAAGTATTCTTCAAATGTGTCCTGCAGCTTTCCAAGCAGCCTGTCCACTCACTACCTCTTCACTATGGTCCGAGACTGTGCTGTGAGGCCAGCTCAACAGTGTCCCGGGTCCCTTTGCCTGCGGTGTCGTCGGTCAAGCCCCACAGCCGGTAGAGGCAGGCAGCGCACTACTCAATATGGGGTTCCTTCACGGGCCATGTGAGCGAGACAGCAGGGTAAAGCCGATTCGTCAGTGCTGAGCAAGACTGTTTTATGGGGAGACATACAGAATCCGTGCGCTGCTCAGTATTGCGTCACGACGTATCCAGTTCTCGCTGCGCTCGATTGCCCGGCGGCTGACCAGGTCCACCTCTCGCCCGAGCAGCTCGGCCAGCTCCTGCTGCATCCGGGCATGGTCGAACAGGCTCCACTCCGCATCGGGCGCAAAGGACACGAGCAGATCAAGGTCGCTCTCTGGATGGAAGTCATCGCGGAGCGCGGAGCCGAACAGGGACAGCTCCGTGATGCACCACCGCCGGCAGTAGTCGGTAAGCGCCGCCTGGCTCACTTCCACGCTGCGGACGGTCATACCGCTACACCTTCCAGCCCGCTCCGGATGGTATGCTGGGCGTCCCAGGGGTCGGTGACCTCGATGAACGCCCACCGCCCGAAGCCGCGGTGGTTGTTCACGGCCGGAGCCCAGAGCGTTCGCGCCGTCGTCACCTTCGCAGCCTTGTCCTTCTTCGCCTCCCCGGAGACCTCGACGATCAGGTTGAGCGGCTCCTCGCCGCCGTCGCGCATCCGGACGATGAAGTCGGGGACGTACTGCCGCTCCTCGCCGTTGATCGTGTACGGGATCGTGAAACCAAGCCCCTGGTTCTTCACGTAGCTGACGACCTCCGGCATCTCCTCCAGCGCCTGCGCCATCTTCTGCTCCCAAGTGCCTGTGTCGGCGACGACGTGGGAGACGTGACATTTGTCGGGGTCAGTGCGGTAGACGGGCTTCGTCGTGTCGAAGTCTACGTAGCGCGTGGAGCCGACGGGGTCATACGGGCGGAGGATGGACCGGAGCGTCTGCTCTCCCGACTCGCTCGCGACTATCGCCTTGTAGATGCGGTCGGCGGCGTCGTGCGCGAACTCGAGCAGGAGGAGCAGCTGCCGGAACGTGTTGTCCTTCAGCGTGACGCACTCGCGGAGCCACCGTCGGGAGATCGCGAGCACCTGCGGGAAGAGCCAGGCCTGGACCTCCGAGTCGAAGCGGTGCTCCTGGGGGCGGTCGCCGTTCCCGTTCCTGCGCCCGCCGTCGGCGCGGAAGTACTTCTCGAGGACGAGCTTGGCGAGGAGGAAGGTCACCTCCTGCTCTCGGCGGCTCCTCAGGTCGTCGAGCGTGTCTATGCGGCGCTCGCCGACGATGGGCGCGCTCTCCGTCCATGTCGGTATGTCGCGCGTGGAGAGCGCGAGGCGGGAGTCCTCCGTGAAGGATGCGGCGAGCCGCCTGCCGCCGCGGTCGTAGCGGTAGCCGACGAGGCGGGGGAAGGTGATCTCGGCGTGGATGCGATCCTCCAGCGCGCGGACACGCGTGGGGATGCTGCCAATCTTCGGTATCGTCTGTGGGCCGGGCGACGGGATGAACGAGAACGGTACGCCGTACACCTCGGCGTACTCCGGCTCGAACATGCCCTGCTCGTTCGGCACGTAGCTCATCCGGCGCAGTCCCCGGCCGACGACCTGCTCGCACAGGAGCTGGGTGCCGAAGGCGCGCACGCCGAGGATGTGCGTGACGGTGTTCGCGTCCCAGCCCTCGGTGAGCATCGAGACGGAGACGACACACTTCACCTGCTCGCCCAGGCGACCCGGCTTGCCGACCGTGTTCATCACCTCGCGCAGCAGGTCCTCGTCGGTGAGGTCTTCGGCGTCGCGGCCGGGGAAGCGCGCCCGGTACTCCGCCTTGAACTCCTCGATCTCCGCCGCCGCGATCTTCTTGAAGTCGGCGCTCATCGCCTCGCCCGACTCCAGCTGCCGGCTGTCCACGAGGATCGTGTTCGGGCGCGCGCTCCACCGTCCGGCCTGCTCGTTGCTGAAGATCCGCAGCGCGCCGGGCACGATCACCTTGCGCTCGCCGTCCCCCGACGACAGCGTCTTCTCCCAGCCGGCTATGTAGTCGTACACGATCTTAGAGACGTTCGTGTTGTTGCAGACCACTATGAACACCGGCGGGGTGAGACCGTTCGCGCGGGCCTCCTCATTCTGCTCCCACAGTTTGTACGCCTTCTCGTAGTTGCCGTACAGGCTGTGCAGCGCACCCTGTAGCTCGGCGGGCAGCTTCGGCTCGCCGGTGAGCGCCTCGGTCTTGCGCCCCTTCTTCGGCAGGTTCTCGCGGATGCGCGGCCAGAGGTCACGGTACGTCGGTCCCTCGCCCGTCATCGAGTCGTCGGCGATGGGCACGCGCGGCACCTTCACGATTCCGCTCTCGATGGCGTCAATGAGCGCGAAGTCGGACACGACCCACTGGAAGAGCGTGCCTTCGGGATAGCCGGAGCCGCGCAGGAAGAACGGCGTGGCGGAGAGGTCGTAGACTGCCTTGACGCCTATCTTGCTCTTCACAGCCTCCAGACCGGAGATCCAGATGCGGGCCTCCTCCTCGCGCTCGCGCGCGGCAGCCTTCTCGTCGCCCGTCAGCGCCTCGTCCAGCCCACCCGCCTTGCGGCGGTAGCAGTGGTGCGCCTCGTCGTTGATGACGACAATGTTCTTCTTGTTGCCCAACTCCCGGCAGACGCGCCGCACCATCTGGTCGGGGGTCTCGGTGAAGGGGCTGGGGCCGCTGCCGCCGGTGAGGATGCTCTTCGTGAGCTTGCCCGCCTCAACCTTCTCCCGCAGGGCGAACGCGTGGAAGTTCGTTATGAGGATCTTCGCCCTGCCCAGCTCCTCCATCAGGTCGCTGGGGACGAGGTCCAGCCCGCGGTAGTAGTTGTTCGGATCGTTCGGCAGTAGGACGCGGAGCCGGTCGCGGATAGTGATGCCCGGCGTGACGACGAGGAAGGCGTCGGAGAAGCGCGCGTCCTGGGGATTGGCAAGCTTGTTCAGCGACTGCCACGCGATGAGCATGGACATCACGACGGTCTTCCCGCTGCCGGTCGCCATCTTGTGAGCGATGCGGTAGAGGAGCGGGTTGGCGTCTTCGTTGAAGCGCCGCAGCTCGTTCTCTATCCAGACGTCGCCGTACTTGCGCGCGACCTCCGTTATATAGATCGCGGTCTCCAGCGCCTCGACCTGACAGAAGAAGAGCTTGCGCTCGCGGTCGGGGTCTGTCCAGTGCTCGAGCAGGCGGCGGGTGGTCTTCGTCACATCCACGTACCCGCCCTGCCGCCAGAGCGATACCCTTGCGCGGACCTGGTTGATGAACCTGTTTTCCTCGATGCGGTCGCGCGTCCACTCGGTGTCGAAGGGAAGCTGCTTGCCCCTCTTCTTCGCCGACGGGATGGGCATGAAGTAGGAGCTGACGCGCCGCTCCTCCACGATCTCGTCCGTGATGCCCTCATCGGAGAAGCGGAAGTGGCGGGACGGCTCTCGGAACGGCGAGTTGATGACCGGGTTCTCGATGATCGCCTGTGTCATACGGCTCACTTCGCTCTCGGTGTTCACGGCGCCCTCAGGTAGCCACTATAACCAGAAAGCAAGTCGCACTTCAACACGTCCACCACTCGCCGCGCGTGGCGTGAATGCAAGCCGCGCCGACACCTCCTCTCACCCATCAGTCGGACCTGCTAACATCGCTGAGCGAAACGTGTGTCTACAGGCAGAGAGCGAGGAACGGTGGTATGGGGCTTGTGCAGGTTGTGTCGCTGGTGGGGGCGGCGATGATCCTCTTCGCGTATGTCGCGAACCAGATGCGCAGGATGGGGAGGGAGAGCACGTCCTACAACCTGCTCAACTTCCTCGGCAGCCTGCTCCTCGGATACGTCGCCGTAGTAGGGCGACAGTACGGCTTCATCCTGCTCGAGGGCGTGTGGGCAATCGTCAGCCTCTACGCCCTGCTGCGTCCATCCGGCAGCGAGGGCTAGGTGCCCGACGCGCAGCTCCTGCCGCCCGAGTACTACGACCGGCCGACGCTTGAGGTGGCGCGCGACCTCCTCGGCTGCGTGCTCGTGAGCGAGTCCTCCGAGGGGCGGGTCGCCGGGCGCATCGTGGAAACGGAGGGGTACGTTGCCTCGGTTGATCCCGCCTGCCACGCGTACCGCAGCCGCACCGCGCGGAACGAGCCGATGTGGGGAGCGCCCGGCCGCGCATACGTGTACTACACGTACGGCATGCACTACATGCTCAATGCAGTGACCGAGCCGGAAGGGATCGCCGCCGCCGTGCTCATCCGCGCGCTGGAGCCGCTGGAAGGACTCGACCTGATGTCCGAGCGCCGGGGCACGAACAAGCCGAAGCTGCTCTGCTCCGGACCTGCTCGGCTCACGCAGGCGCTTGGGATAGACGGCAGGCTCAACGCCACGCCGCTCCAAGGACCGCGCCTGCTGATCCTTCCCGGCGTGCCAATGGGAGGGATAGTGAGCACCACGCGAATCGGCATCACTCGCGGCGTCGAGCTCCCTTGGCGCTACTACCCCGCCGGCAACTCGTGGATCTCGCGCAAGTAGCAGCCCTGGGCGTATGCCGCGCCTGTACCCACGCCGCCCCGCTCGTGTAAAATCCGGCCGAGGAGGTTGCCCCTTGCCGCTGCTACAGGTAAATGGACTACGCATAGGCTACGACCTGGAGGGCGACGACGGCTCGCCGGTGGTGTTCCTGCACGGTGTGGGCTCCGACCGTACAGTCTGGCGGGAGCAGGTAACGCACTTCGGCCAGGACCACCGCGCGCTCGCGCTCGACTTCCGGGGCCACGGCGAGTCGGAGATTCCCGCCGACCCCATAGACAGGGCCGCCTTCGCCGCAGATGTTGCCGGTGTGCTGACGGCGCTCGACCTGGGGCCGGCCCACCTCGTCGGCCTCTCGATGGGTGGCGTCATGGCGCTGGAGACGCTCCGGCTCTACCCCGACCTCGTGAGCTCGCTCACTCTGGCGGACACCTTCGCGTACTTCCCCGGCTGGGAGGAGGGCATGCGCACCCGCGAGCGCGACCTGCGGCAGATGTCCATGCGCGAGATAGCAGAGAGCCGCATCCCCGCCTGCCTGAGGCCTGATCCGGACCCTGTCAGGCTCCGCGACGCAATCGAGCAGATGGCCTCGAAGGACAAGCGCGTCTACTCCGAGAGCTCCGCCGCGACGTGGAGTCCGGACTACCGCTCCATGCTGCCGGATGTGCGCGTGCCGACGCTCGTGCTGTGGGGCGAGCACGACACGGTAACGCCGTGCGCCCTATCCGAGGAACTGCGCACCCTCATCCCCGGCTCGGTGCTGCGCGTCATTCCAGACGCTGGCCACATATCGAACCTCGACAATACCGAGGCGTTCAACGCCGCGCTCCGAGAGTTCATCGAGCGCGTTGACACGCCAGCCGTCACGGAAGGAGCCGCTATTTGACCGTCCGTTCCGCCCCCGCCCACGAAGAGCTACTCGCCTACAGGGAGGAGTTCCCTATACTCGGCCGCAAGACGTACATGAATTCCTGCTCGCTCGGCGCGCTCTCATGGCGCTCCATGCGGGGCCTGGAGGAGTTCCAGGAGCTGTGGAACGAGTACGGCGCCTCGGCGTGGTACAACGGGTGGATACCGAAGCTCGGCGAGCTGCGCGCGGCGTACGGCTGCACCTTCGGCGCGCGCGAGGGCGAGGTGGCGCTCTCCCCGAACGTCTCGACCGCGCTCACCATGGTCGCCTCCTGCCTCGACTACACGGAGCGCCCGAAGGTGGTGATAGCCGACGTAGATTTCCCGACGATCGCGCACCAGTGGCTCGCGAAGGCGCCGCTTGGTGTGGAGGTAGTAACCGTCCCCAGCGAGGGCCGCGTCAGCGTACCCCTCGACCGGTGGGCGGAGGTGGTGGACGAGCGGACAGCCCTCGTCGCAACCTCGCACGTGCTCTACACGAGCGGGCAGGTGCAGGATGTCGCGGCCATAGCGGAGATCGCCCGCTCCAGGGGGGCGCACTGCCTCGTTGACGCTTATCAGTCGGTTGGGCAGCTACCCGTGGACGTTCATGCGCTCGGCATTGACTTCCTCGTGGGTGGCTCGCTCAAGTGGCTGCTCGGTGGGCAGGGGATGGCGTTCCTGTGGGTGCGGCCTGAGCTGATCCAGGAGCTGCAGCCCACGGTAACCGGCTGGTTCGCGGCGGACTCGCAGTTCTCCTTCGACAACACGAAGCTACGGCTGCGCGAGGATGCCGTCCGGTTCGAGTACGGCACCCCCTCCGTCCCCTCCATGTACACCGCGCTCGGCGGGCTCTCGATCGTGGAGGAGGTGGGCGTCGGGCGTATCCGTGAGCGCACGGACCTCCTCACGCGCGACCTCGTCGGCAAGCTGCGCGAGCGCGGCTTCACGCTCCACGCTCCCGAGAACCCGGAGGAGCACGCATCGATAACCATGGTGGACGTCCCCGACGCACCTGCCGTGGTTGCGGGTCTCGCCGAGGAGGGCGTCATTGCCGACCACCGCTTCGGCATGCTGCGGCTCTCGCCATACTTCTACAACACGGAGGAGGAGAACTCCCGGACGGTGGACGTACTCGCCAGGGTCGCGGCCCAGTTCCCGGAGAGAGCCGAAAAGAGCAGCGCGCCCACCACAGGATAGGGACGTCCCAACCGGATGTTTCCATACGAACAGGAGGTCCGACTTGCCGAGGGCGCCTGAAGATCTCGTCATTCGACCGACTAGCACGTCCGATGCTGCCCAGCTTCACGAGCTCCGCACCATGCCCGGCGTTATGTGGGGCACCATGCAGGTGCCGTCCCTCACGATTGACGGGTTCCGGCAGCGGCTGGAGCGAAACATAGGCGACCCGGACATGCACTCGTTCGTCGCCGAGCTCGACGGCAGGGTGGTAGGCAACGCGGGGTTACACGTCGGCACGGGCAAGCGGCGGCATACGGGCGACCTCGGTATCTCCGTGCGCGACGAGTACGTCGGCCAGGGCATAGGCCGCGCGCTGATGATGGCGCTGCTCGACCTGGCCGATAACTACCTGAATCTCAAGCGCATGGAGCTCGACGTGATCACCGACAACGAGGGCGCGATCCACCTGTACGAGAGTCTGGGCTTCGTAAGGGAGGGCATCAGGCGTTGTGCCCTCTTCCGTGGAGGCGTCTTCGTTGACACTCTACTCATGGGCAGAGTGCGAGATGGATAGGCCACGACCGCTGACCACGACCGCGCCTGGGCGACCAGCATGGCTGGAAAGTTGACCTCGCGACACTCACAAAACGCGGCCTTGGGAGCACACCCCGAAAACCTAGCAGAGGTTGCCCGCCTCTCCGTCCGCCTTGGATTCACCGCTTTTGGTGGGCCAGCCGCGCATATCGCTATGTTGCGTGATGAGGTGGTCACTCGTCGCCGGTGGCTCACGGATCAACACTTCCTCGATCTCCTGGGCGCCACGAACCTGATCCCCGGACCGAACTCCACCGAGATGGTGATGCACGTCGGCCACGAGCGTGCGGGCCGGCGTGGCCTCGTAACCGCCGGCACGCTCTTCATCCTGCCCGCCGCGCTGATCACGCTCGCGCTCGCCTGGGCCTACGTGCGCTACGGCTCCACACCCACGGCGGAGTGGCTGCTGTACGGCATCAAGCCGGTAATCATAGCCGTGGTGGTGCAGGCGCTGTGGGGCCTTCTCAGGACGGCCGTGAAGGGTCCGCTCCTCGGTGCCATCGGCGTCGCAGTGCTGACGCTCTACCTGCTCGACTTCAACGAGTTCGCGCTGCTATTCGGTGGCGGCCTCCTGGTGATGCTCGTCCGCAACGTAGGGCGCATCCGGCAGGGCGGCGTTGTCCCATCCGTGGCGCTCCTGCCACTGCTCGGCTGGCCGGTCCCCTGGCTGGCGCAGGCCGTGGCCGCGCCCGTGAGCCTGATGCAGCTCTTCCTGATCTTCCTCAAGATAGGCTCGGTGCTATACGGCAGCGGGTACGTCCTGCTCGCGTTCCTGCGCGCGGACTTCGTGGAGCGGCTCGGCTGGCTCACCAACCAGCAGCTGCTCGACGCCGTCGCCGTTGGGCAGTTCACGCCGGGACCGGTCTTTACCACGGCGACCTTCATCGGCTACGTGGTCGGTGGCTTGCCCGGCGCGGCCCTGGCGACAGTCGGCATCTTCCTGCCGTCGTTCCTCTTCGTGGCCGCGATCGGCCCGCTCGTGCCCCGCCTGCGCCGCTCACCCCTGATGGGCGCCTTCCTCGACGGCGTGAACGTGGCGGCGGTGGGGCTGATGGCGGCCGTCATGTGGGAACTCGGTCGCGCCGCGGTCGTAGATCCCCTCACCGCCGTGCTCGCGCTCCTCGCGGTGCTGTTCCTGGTGCGCTACAGGATCAACTCTGCCTGGCTCGTGCTGGGTGGCGGGCTGGTGTGCTTGGCGTACGGCGCGCTCGCAGGCTGACTGCGTAGCTTGGACCCCGTCCCTTGCCACCCGCAGCGTCGTGTAGTCTGCCTACCTCTTCTGCCTGCCGAGCGTGCTGACGAGCGCCACGCCGGTGATCGCGATAACGCCGCCGACGAGCGAGAGGGTTGACGGCACCTCGCCGAGCCACACCCAGGCTATGAGGATCGCGATTGGGGAGACGAGGTAGAGCGAGCTCGCTGCCCGTGAGGCGTGGACTCGCGAGAGTGCGTACGCCCAGGTAACGTACGCGAGCGCGCTCGGAAACACTCCCAGGTACACCCCGGCGAGCGTCGTGCCAACCGGAACCTCCGCGATGCGTTCCACGAGACCTGGCAGAAAGGGCAGCATGAAGAGCGTCCCTGCCCAGATCGTGTACGCGGCGAAGCCTAGCGGGCTGAAGCGCCTCAGGTATGGCTTCTGGATGATCGCGTAAAGGCTGAAAGCCACGGCGGAGAGGATGAGCAGCGCTGCTCCAGGGTCGAGGTTGAGGCCCTGCCGCTCCCCCAGCGCGATCAGCGATGCTCCTGTGAAGCTGATCAGGATCCCCAGCCAGCCCCACGCTCCCAGACGCTCGCCGAGGAACGCCGTGGCAAGCAGCGCGGTGAAGACCGGGGCAGTGTTCACGAGTAGAGCCGCCGACCCGGCGGTGACCGTCTTCTCCCCGTAGTTGAGCGCGAGGTGGTACACAGTGATGCCCAGGAATCCGGCGAGCAAGATACGTGGCGCGTCGCGCAGTGACGGCCCCTGCGAGCGCCGGAGCAGCACGTAACCTCCGAGCAGCGCCGACGCCACCAGGAAGCGCAGCAGCGCGAGCTGGCCGGGACTGTAGACGGGAAGCGCCGCCCGTATACCCGCGAAGGCGGACGCCCACAGCAAGAGGGTCAGTCCCAGCGCCCCCACCGCCTTCCAGTCCGTTCCTTGCCTCAAAGTTTCAGGTCCGCCTCCTGCTCAGGCACGTGCCGGATAATCCATCGCACCCTTAAACCCTTGTTCTGCGCCATGAGTTGCACCGACGCAGCTCGCGGGAATCAGGTGTGCTGCCAGACTATATACTAGGGTCTCGAGTGCCGCTCGCGCGAGGAGGTGTTGCCCACGTGGTGACGGAGGCCGGTATCACCGTGGGCCCGCGTGCTGGGTTGGAGTTCTCCGCCGGGAACGGTCTATGGCCCGGGGATGGAAGAGGCGGCGCCCGGCTTGAACCCGCGCATCAGTAGGTTCCCCGTCTCCGCTTCCGTGATGATGTACATGAAGCCCTGGCGCGGCTCCCCTGCTGTTCCTGCTGGACCGCGCGGCGGCACAAACGAACCTAGCATCCGGGTGAGGTGTACCGTCTTGCCCTGCATATCCGGACTGCCTACGAAGTCGTCCTGGCCCGCCGCCTGCAGCGCCGCGTCGGCGGGCAGCCGCGTGACGTCGAGCAACTGCGGGTTCTGTTCACCCATGGATTTAGCCGCGTTTGTCGCCCGCTCGATCAGGATCCTGCGGTTGGTCCTGTCCTCTGGCGCCCCCACGTGGCTCCATCCAGGGGACTCCTCGGATCCGAGAACCTCACCTAGCGGCTCCGCGGTGGACACTACAGGCGCCGTCCCGACCGGAGAGCCGAGAGAAGGTCGGCCGACCGCCTGCAATAGGATGAGTGCAGTGGCGAGGATCACAGCCACTAGTGACGAAGCTAGTGCGTACCTCATCTTGCCCTCCCAACACGACGTTGTGTTTGTCTCCATATGATCGCACGCATCGGTCTCGTTGTTGTAGTAGATCATGTGGGGTAGTAGGGTCGGGACGCGCCACTTGACGAGGACGTGACTCTGGCCCTCCTCATCGTACCACGCCCAGCCCTCGTGCCTCTGCGGAGCGACCTGACTCCCGTACGAGTCCTCGTCGTTCCCGTCACAGTGCAGTGCCTCTACGCCTTATATACTAGGGTCTCGAGGACGGGTCGCGCGAGGAGGTGTCGCCCAGGTGGTGACGGAGGCTGATATCGTCGAGGGGCTACGTGCATTGGGACTGGGCAGGTCCTCGGCTGTGATAGTCCACTCCTCGCTCTCCTCTTTCGGGCGCGTCGAGGGCGGCGCAACCTCGGTGTGCCGTGCGCTGCTCGATACCTGCGGCACGGTGCTGATGCCCGCGTTCACGTGGAGCCGCACGGCCCTGCTTCCGCCCCCGGGACTGGAGCGTCCGCTGAACGCTTCCACGCCCAGCCGCTCCTGGGGGGAGTTCGAGAGCAGTCTTGCCCAAGCCGTTCCCTACTCGCCAACCGTCCCGGTGGATCGGGCTACCGTCCCGGTGGATCGGGCTATCGGAATCATCCCTGAGACGCTGCGCATGTTGTTCCCACACGAGCGAAGTCCTCACCCACTACTCTCGTTCATCGCTTCCGGTCTCCATGCCCGGAAGCTAGTGGCGGCGCAGCGGCTCGACCATTTCCTGGGGCCTGTCGAGGCGCTCGCCGAGCTGGGCGGAGACGTACTGCTCCTCGGCGTGGGTCACGAGCGGAACACCGCGATCCACCTTGCGGAGCAGCAGCTCGGTCGCGCGCGGTTCTACCGCTACGCCAAGGCTGCGCCCGGCGTGTGGATGGAGCTGCCGAACATTGCCGGTTGCAGCGAGGGTTTCGGCAAGGTCGAGACGCGGCTGGAGGCATACACGCGCGAGGTCTGGATCGGCGAGTGCCGAGCCCGCCTCGTGCCTCTCGACGCTGTCCTCACCGCAGCTCGGAACATGATTGAGCAGGACCCGGCAGCCCTCCTGTGCGAGGACGAGTGCGGCCGGTGTTGGGCGTCGCGGGAGCAACGGAAGCTCATTTCTTGACGGTGTTTTCGGGGGTTGGGTATGCTGGCTCCTGCCTCAAAGGACGGTCAGCATGCGAGTCGTGAACAGCCCGCACCCTAGCACCGCGCCGAGCATCTACCTGTCCCAGGTGCTCGGCAAGCCCGTGCTCGACGCCAACGGCGAGCGGGTGGCGACCGTCCGTGACCTCATAGTCCGCTTCGGCGGCGAGCCGCATCCTCCCATCAGCGGCATGGTAGCTCGCGAGGGCAAGCGCGACATCTACCTCGACTGGGAGCAGGTTGCCGACATCTCTCCTCAGGGCGCCAAGCTGTCCACGTTCAAGGTGGACCTGCGCCCTTTCCAGCGTCGCGACGGTGAGGCGATGCTCCGGCGGGACATCCTCGACAAGCAGCTCATAGACGTGGACGGCAGGCGGCTGATCCGCGCCAACGACCTCCAGTTGGCGTACTCCGAGGGCCAGTACCGGCTCGTCGGCGTGGACGTGAGCGTGCAGGGCCTCCTTCGCAGGCTTGGTCCGAGCCGGCTCACCGGTAGCATCCAGGGACGCCGCACGATTGACTGGGGGGACGTGGAGAGCTTCGCGACCGACGTGCCGATGGTGCGCCTGAGGGTATCTCACGAGGGCCTCTCTAAGCTCCACCCGGTCGACATCGCGCACATCGTGGACGCTCTCTCGTACCGCCAGGGACAGGAGATCCTGGAGTCACTCGATGACGAGACCGCCGCCGATACCGTGCAGGAGATGGACCCTGAGGCCGCCGCCGAGCTCATGGAAGGGCTGAACCGCGAGCGCGCGGCGGACATCCTTGACGAGATGGACCCGGATGATGCCGCCGACCTGCTCGCTGACTTGCCGGAGGAGAGCGCCCAGGAGCTGCTCGGGCTGATGGAGCCGGACGAGTCGGACGCCGTGCGTGAGCTTCTCACATACGAAGAGGACACGGCCGGTGGCCTGATGACGACCGACTACGTCGCCATGCCGAGGGATATTACGGCACATGAGGCGCTCGCGCGGCTTCGAGCGCTCGAGGAGCCACCTGCCCCGTTGTACCACGTGTACACCGTCGAAGCCGAGGGCAGCGAGCGTCTCTCAGGGGTCGTCTCCCTGAGAGACCTAGTGATTGCCAACTCCGACCGGCCGCTCGCCTCGCTCGAGGACCCGGACTGGCGGTTCGTAAATATGGATGAGCCTGCGCGTGATGTCGCTCGCCTGATGGCGGAATATAACCTCGCGGCCGTGCCGGTTGTGGACGGGGACGGGAACATCCAGGGTGTGGTGCTGGTTGACGACGCAATGGACGTGCTGCACCCCGACCTGTGGACCCGCCGGCTCTCCAGAGTCTTCCATAAGTAATGGGAGATAGGTCAAATGTGGCGAAGCCGCCGCTCGAGCTAGCTGCCAGGTCGAGACGCGAGAGGTTCGCACGCAGATTCAGCGTAGGGCCGCTCGCTTACCTGGGCCTGCTTGGTCCGGGCCTGATCGCCGCCAACGCGGGTAATGACGCAGGCGGCGTCGCCACGTACGCCTCCGTCGGAGCGGAGTTCGGCTACTCGCTCCTGTGGGTTATGGTACTGATCACCGTGAGCCTTGCCCTGGTTCAAGAGATGGCCGCGCGGATGGGCGCAGTCACGGGAAAGGGTTTCTCCGACCTGGTGCGCGAGCAGCTCGGGGTCCGAGTTGCAGCGTTCGTCATAGGCACGCTCCTAGTGGCGAACGCGGGACTGGTCGTCTCCGAGTTCGTGGGCATCGGCGCGGCGGCGGAGCTTTTTGGAATCTCCCGGTATGTTGCCGTGCCGCCGATGGCGCTCCTCGTGTGGTGGCTGGTGACGCGCGGGTCATACCGCCGGGTAGAGAAGGTCTTCCTGGCAATGACGTTCCTCTTCTTCGCCTACCCTATTGCCGCCATCCTCGCTCGCCCGGACTGGGCGGAGGTAGGCAGGCAGGTTGTTCGACCATCCCTGCAGTTGGACGCGAACTACATCACACTGTTCATCGCCATGGTTGGCACGACTATCACGCCGTACATGCAGCTGTATATCCAGTCGTCGGTGGCCGAGAGGGGAGCGGGCGCGAGCATACGGGAAGCGCGCGCGGACGCATACTTCGGCGCCGTGTTCGCCGACCTCATCTCGGGGTTCATCATAATCGCAACGGGAGCCACTCTGTTCGTGGCGGGCACCCATATCGAGACCGCCGCGGATGCCGCCCGTGCTCTCCGTCCCCTGGCCGGCGAGTATGCTCAGATCGTCTTCGGCGCGGGGCTGTTCGGCGCATCCATGCTTGCCGCCGCCGTGCTGCCCCTCGCAACCTCGTACACCGTCACGGAGGCGTTCGGCTTCGAGAAGGGGGTATCGCGGACCTTCCGTGAGGCGCCGGTCTTTCTCGGCCTTTTTACCGGCCTGATCGTGGTAGGCGCGGCTGTGGCATTGCTTCCGGGGCTGAACGTGATCCGCCTGCTGGTATTCACGCAGGTGCTGAACGGCCTTCTCTTGCCGGTGGTGCTTGTCTCGATCCTGCGCCTCGTGAACGACCGCGACGTTATGGGCGCTCACACCAACGGGCGAGTGTATAACCTCCTGGCATGGGCAACCGTCGCCGCCGTGGTGACGCTCTCCACGATCTACCTGCTCATCACGGTGCTCGGACTGTTCGGGCTAGAGATTTAGTTCGCGTGCAGTCTCGTTGCCCCGATCCTCGTTGACCCTGTCCCTGCCGTTACCTATACTGAAAACGTGATGTAGAATGACGGCACGTTGGCGGGAGGAAGAGGATGGCACGGACGGAGAGGAGAGCCGCGCGCGTCCGCAGCCTCGCGCTTCCGCTCCGTGCCTTCGCTCGCAGGCAGAACGGTCACATCTCTCCCCCTGAGGTTCAGGTCGAGCCTGACAGCCGGCAGGAGATAGCCTTCGGCGACCTCAGGTGGATAGATATCCGCCATCCCACCCGTGCGGACATGGACGACTTGGGGCGGGAGTTCGATTTTCATCCCCTTGCACTCGACGACTGCCTCTCTCGTGTGCAGCGTCCGAAGGTTGACGACTACGAGACGTATCTCTTCATAGTCATGCACTTCCCCCGCTTCAACCGCGTGGAGAGGGTGGCTGAGGCGAAGGAGGTTGACTTCTTCCTCGGCCCGGACTACGTCATCACGGTTCACAAGGGCGAGCTACCGCCGTTGTTGCGCTTCTGGGCCCGGCTCGAGGATGACGAGAACGCCCGCCAGCAGTACATGTCCGGGGGGCCACAACTACTTCTCTACCATATTGTTGACCGGCTCACCGACTACCTCTTCCCGATAATGACGCGCATTGACCAGAACCTGGACACGCTCGACGACCGCATCTTCCGCCCGGATGCCAGGAAGGCTGTGCGCGACCTCGCGGCCTACAGGCGTGATCTGATCAGCTTGCGCCGAATCATCCGTCCAGACATGCTCGTGGTAAGCACGCTGGAGAACGGTCGGGCCTCGCTACTCGAAGAGGAGATGGCGCCATACTGGGGCGACATCTCCGACCACTTCGCCCGGGTGTGGGAGATGCTTGTCGAGTTCAAGGATGAGGTCGAGGGTATGGATGACACGTTCAACACGCTGTATAGCTACCGAACGAACGAGACTCTGCGCGCCCTCACGATTATTAGCGTTATGCTGCTGCCGCTCACGCTGATAAGCGGCATATACGGGATGAACGTCAAGCTGCCGTTTCAGGAGCATTTACATGCGTTTAGCATGGTTACGGGCTCCATGCTGCTCGTGGTGGTGGTCTTGCTCACGTTCTTCCGCCGCAAGGACTGGCTGTAGTAGTTGTTCGATAGTCGGTCAGAGAAGGCTGGAGATCGTCAGCCTTGAGCTGAACACCGTCTACGACACGACGCGCGCGTAGGGGCAAGTCCAAACAGTACCACCCTCAATGCCCGGTGGCATGCCTGGCGCGCCTGAATGGCGTACGGTTTCGTGCTTACGTCATCCGCCTGTAGACCCGTGTGTCCTCTACCCGCGCGTACGCCGGAGAAGGGATGAGGGTTCCACGCCGAACCGTCGG
>JADDPT010000115.1 GCA_016781735.1 Rubrobacter sp. | reverse complement strand
CGTTCCGGCGGAGGACCATTTGCGCGTGTATACAACCTGCGAGCTGCGCGGCGAGGATGAGTACAAGTCTACCGTCGTGACAAGCTGGCCGTCGACGTAGACCTGAGCCTTACCGCGAGAGCTACCCTTAGGTGACGCCCACGCGATCCTGCTGCCCGTGAACGTGAGACGCGCCTCTGCGCCCGCTATACCGGCATACTTCGTGTACCCACCGTATGCTGCGCTCGATCATTCCTTGAGCCATATCCCTGTGTATGCGACCGAGCCGTGAGTCTCCTGATAGTGTCCCGTTTTGAAGCTCGATCCATATCTCCAACTGCCCACGTTGCCCGCCCGGTCCACCGCGCGCACGCGGAAGCGGTACGTATGGCCAGAGGAAAGCTGGCGCGTGAGGTACCCACGCGTGATGCCTTGGGTCACCCACCCATAGGTCCCGCCGTCCGTGCTCTGCTGCAGTTGATACTTTCCAATACCGCTCGTGGCATCACTTCCTGACCAGGTAAGGAGCACGGGAATACTACCGCGCTGTAGGCTGCTTCCAATTTGAAACCTGTGTAACGGTGTTGTGGCGCTGGGAGCGTAGGTGTCGAGCACTATGGAGTCGCTCTTCACAGCGGTCCACTTCCCGGTCGAGTCCCGCCACTGGGCATACACTGCGCGCGTGCCGTTCCGCGTCGAGCCACCATACGTACTGCTCAAGAGCGACCAGCTTAGGGAACTGGTGTACGCGTACGTGGCTCCTTCGCTTAGCACTCCTGATGAGGTCGCCGAGCTGTTGGAGAGACGCACGTGCGTCGTGCCGGTGGGGGCCGGCACAGATACCTTCACAGAGTAGTAGCGCGTGTAACGAGCACCGGCGTTTATCGTGACACCGTAGCTTGCACTGGTGGAGGTGGTGCTTGTGGAGGACAGGAGCGTGCCGTCGTAATAGTACGCCAGTATCCACTGCCAGCTCTTGCCGTTGCTCGCCCAGTACTGGCTGCCCCACTGGCTCATTCTCCCAGCGTACGTGCCTCCAGGCTTGGTGCCGTCGCCTGCGTACCCCGCCCCAGTACTGACAGATGTGGATGCCGCCATCCTTGGTTATTCGATATCCCCACGTGTCGTCCACCGCCAGGTCGGTGCTCGCATAGCTCACTGCCGGCGTGTAGACCTGGTCGCAGGTAGAGTCCATCAGGTCCGCGCCCAGTCCGGGCCACTTGCCTCCCAGGTTGATGTAGTGCCATGCAAAGCTCTTCGCCGCCATCGCGCCTGCACGCAGCGACTGACCATGCCAGTAGGGCATCCACTCGTTCGGCAAGACGTGCTTCACGTATTGCTTGAAGTCAACCACCTTGACCGTGCCTGACGCGTACGGGTTGCAATACTTGCTGCCCGTCACGTAGACACGGATCGTGCTTGGCGGCGTGGTAGTGGAGTAAGATGCGGCCGTATACGTGTCTGTGGCCGTCGTTGAGTAAAGGGAGTCCGGTGAGGTGACTGACGATGTGCGCGGCTTGGGCTGCCTGATGCTGACGTCCTGCTTCTCGAGGTCGGCCGTCACCCGTAGTGTGTCATTCGGCATCACTCGCGCGTCTGCCAATGTCCACTTGCCCAGCCCCGGCGCCCGCACTACCACTTCCGCAAGCGTGTAGTCGCCTGAGACTGCCACGGGCAAGAACCGAAACCGGCCGTGATCGTCGGTACGCACGGTCTGGCCTGCCGCCGATACGGCCGCGTTGGCGACGGCCTTGCCGTGGTGAGAGACAGTGCCCTCGATATCGCCGGTGCGAGAAGATGCAGAAGTGGACCCGGCAGCGGAGAGACCCAGCACGCAGGCGAGGAAGATCGCTACGGCGCGTCGTCGCATTGTGACATCCCTTCCAGATTCGCACTGCCCCGCTTGCTCAACAGCGGATCTTGCTCCCCCTACCGCCTCGTGCTGCGACCCTGTCCTGTCTACAACAGATAGGATCGCCGCGTGGTGTGACTCAGCGAGTAGGAGATGTTGTTTTTGTCATGAGGCACACGCCAGGACCGTGGTCTGGTCTATTGCCGTGAAGAGCTCGCTCATCCCGATGCCCCGCATCTCGGTCTGGACACCGGCGATATTAGTGGTTGCGGTGTCCTCCCCGTCCGGATACAGCAGTATCCACGAGAGCGCGTGCTCCTTGAGCGCTTCGGTGAGCCGACTGCAGACAACCATGTGAGGTCTGAGGCGAGCCACCTCCGTGTCGAGATGGTCTGGCTCTACCGCGTACACGTGGATGCCTGGGCGAAGCCGGCTGACAGTCGCTGCCATTACCTCTCGGTACGAGCGGGGCTCGTTCGCCACTATGACCGATATTGAATTCACAGTCATCGCCTTCCAGCGACTTGCGTACTTCGCTCGGTGTCCGCCTGGGCACATTGCAGGTATGCAAGGTCGCGATCACGTGTTGGTATCTATCGCGAATGATACAAAGAGGCGACGAGCCTGTCATCCCGCAAATTGACTATCTTTTCCTGCCCAATTATCACTAGCTGCACATGGCACTGGCCTCGGATGAGTGTGGACTGCTCACATAGGTAGGCCGGTGCGGCGGACGTCTCTCGTGGAACTGGGGATGGACGCGGTGGCTCGGCACTCTTGGCGCACAGTCAGCCGGCGTGCGGGATCAGTCGATGGTTACAGCGCCGTGTCGCAGGGCGAACACTAGCGCCTGCAGCCTTGACCCCACCCCGAACTTGCTCAGGATACTGGCCATGTGGTTGCGCGCGGTCTCGACACTCACGTGCAGCCGCTGCGCTATGTCCTTGTCGTTCAGCCCTTCTGCTAGCGCCTGAAGTACCTCTCGCTCCCGCTGCGTCAGGCTGGCGAATGAACGCTGGGCGTGACGGTCCTGCTCTCGCTGCTGAGAAGCGATGCGTAATAATTCTACGATCTCTCTAGGAGCAAGCAACTGCTCACCTGCGCCAAGCGTGCGTGCGGCGGTGATTATCTCATCAAGCGGTGCTGTTTTGTGCAGCAGCCCCGCAGCGCTTTCTTCTACGGCCGCCGCGAGCTCCTTACTGGAGGCGCTGCCCGTGAGCACGAGCGATTGACAGTCTGGGCTGTGCCGCCGCAACTCCCTGATCAAGGCGACACCCTTGCCGTCCGGCAAGTCAAGATCAACGATCGCCACGTCCACATTGTCGAGCTTGCCCCTGGCCTCGGCGACCGAGCCTGCCTGACCCACGACCAGGAAGTCAGGTTCCTGATCGAACATGAATGCGAGCGACTGGCGGAAAGACGCGTGGTCCTCAACGAGTAGCAGCCGTATCACCCTGCCGCCTCCAGCTCGAAGCCAAATGTGGACCCCTTGCCGGGGATCGACTCGACTTTCAGATCACTGCCGTGCGCCTGTACGATCCGACGTGAAAGGTACAGCCCCAGTCCGACGCCGGCCACCACGTGCCCGAGCTGGTCGCGTCCCCTGGCGAACTTCTCGAAGATTCGCGCCAGGTCTTCGGGGTGAATACCCGGCCCCTGATCCATGACCTCGATGCGCGCCCACTGCTCCTTACGACTGGTCCTGAGCTGGATTTCGGAGCCGGCGGGAGTGTGCTTGGCTGCATTGGTGAGCAGGTTGCGCAAAACCTGGCCGATCCGGTCAGGGTCCGCCAGGACGATCACGTCCGGCACAGGGGCAACCACGATTGGATGATCGCCGACGAGCGCAGCGGCAAACGCCTCGGCTGTTGCAATGAGCCGCGAAAGCGGGACCGGCCGGAGATGAACGTCGAAATCGTCGCGTTCCGCACTGGCGGCGCCCCGCACATCGGCGACGAGCTTGCTTAGCGCATCCATCTCAGCTTTGATAGCGCTGAGTGCGCGAGCTTGCTCCTCCGGTCCAAGCTTGCCGCTGGCCAGCATCATCGTCAGCCCCCTCACCGCGCCGATCGGGGAGGCCAGCTCGTGAGCTACCATCGCGGTGAAGTCGGCCTTGAGCGCGGCCAAATCCTGCATTCGACGGGCGGTTGCCTGTTCTGCCGCCAGCAGCTGGGCACGCTCCATCTCCAAGCGTTTCTGTTCGCTCATGTCCCGCAGAATGCCGGCGAACAGCGGCTCATCCTCCTGCGGCACACTTGTGACCGTGAGTTCCAGGGGCAACTCTGTCCCGTCCTTGCGCAAGCCGGCAACCTCCTGCGTCTTTCCGAGTATGTGGGAGGTGCCCGTCTCTAGATATCTACGGAGGCCTTCAGTGTGCAGTGCCTGGTATCGTTGAGGCATCAGGAGCGTAAGTGGCCGGCCCACGACTTGCTTAGCCTCGTAACCAAAGATCCGCTCCGCGCCCCGGTTGAACGACTCGATGATGCCGCCGGCTGACATGGTGATTATGCCTTCGACGGCCGTGTCTACCACTGCTCGGTACCGGGCTTCGTTGCGGCGTAGTGATTCCTCAACCTGCTTGCGCTTAAACACAGGACCAAGTTGAGCGGCAACTCCGGCCACGAGCTGGATGAGGGCCTGATCAGCCTCGCGCTCCTCGAGACCGAAGAACTCGAGTACAGCTAGCACCTCCTGTCCGCAGGGGACCGGGACAGCCATTCCGGCCTTTAGGCCTGCCTCACGGGCAACACGCCAACGAGGCATGTCCTGATCGAGCGAAGCGTCCCGGCACCATACAGGCCGGGCGCTTGCCCACGCCATTCCAGGCAATCCCACGCCTGGAGACAGCGCGAGACGCCGGCTTGCCTCGACGAATCTGCGCAGGTGGCTAGTGCGGTCGTAAAAGGCCGACCCACACTCGATCACGTCGCTGCCTGGTCGACGTAACCATGCCTGACCAAGAACCCACCCGGTGGCTGTGCATACCTCGCGCAGGGCGGCTTGCACGGCTGCCGTCAGATTCACCGCACCGCCGACCTCCAATGCAACCGTGCGTAGCAGTTGCCCCTCGTCATAGGGAGCATCAAAAGCGCTCCCAGGCGGGGCTAGGACATTGTCCAACACCACAGTGGGGCTACTGTTGTGGTTCGGCTCAGCCGTCTTCACACGCTTTCCGTACCCGTCTCTTATCCTTTTCGACAATACGAAGCGGTATGTAGGGGTAAGCTACGGAGCCTGCCAATCTGCTGGAAAGGCTGCGTTGTTTCAAAGGGAATGTAAGTAGAGTCACCAACTGAGTAACATTGGTGCTCGGCCGACTCGGGCTCGGTTTCACGCGCCACGGTCCGCGCCAGATGTGACGAGCAGGGGCGACCCGGCGACCTTCACTGATCGACCGCCTTGGAACCACCAGGCCGGAGTGCGAAGAGCACGTCAACAAGGGCCAGCTTCCGTAATTGTGTAGACAGGGTGCCAGAACAGGGCGGATGTGCGCGGATTACCGGTGCGGGAGCGTGTGATGAGGAAACCCCTCTTAGAGCGGGAGTATAACATAATCTGTGGCGTGCGAGCAATAAGTGGTTGCGCGGGCGCGTTGTAGTGGCTAGGTTCCGCCAGCATGCTTAATGTGACGGATTGATCTATGGTCGCTGCGGGCAAGAAGCGCGATACTATGCTCCAGTCCTTCCGCAGCTTCATACGGAACTCCTCCACAGGCAGTGGTGCGAGACGCGGCAGACACCAGTCTTGTGTACCTGCGCGACAACGTGCCTCGATCCTGAGCGGTAGTAGGGTTGGAACTCGGTGTTCGCCTCCGCGTCACGAGGGTGCTCAGTGATATTGAGTCCAGCACCGGCTGCGGAAGGGGCCGGAACGTCGGTGTGACGGGCCGGCTGAGCGGATATCTGACCTGCGAGTGACAGGAGGAGCACGATGACCGCAATAGCTAGAATCTGCTCCGTGACATCTGGACGAGTGCGGACAGGCTCCGACACGAACGCTCTCCTGGTGGCTCTGCAGGCGCACGGTTACGGACTTGATGTTTGCCTGGTTGCTGGAAGCCAGTTCTCATCAGTCTGCAGCGAGTCGCGCGCTCTCCAGTCTAAGGTTCGGAAGCAGGGCGCTCCTGCTGTTTTTTACTCCCCTTCGGTTGGAGGGTCGAGTTGTACGCGCACTCTAGCAGGGGTAGCGTTTTAGAAGCGTTTAACCGTGAATTGTTGGGACGGACCTCGAAGGGTCGGCTGACGCTGAGGTCGCACAGGCAGAGACTAGCGGAGGGGAGATCTCAGCCGAACGCGGGTTGCGCGCCCGATTCCTGGTCGGAAACTCGTCGGGCACAATGGATTACCTGCTCGGCCGTCATGCTCCTCCCTTCCCTCCAGGTCACTTCCCACGTTGCCGCATCGGTCCGCGAGCGGGCGGCGGTGAGGCAGCGCTCGTACCGACTCCGCTCGACCGGCACGCGC
>JADDPT010000025.1 GCA_016781735.1 Rubrobacter sp. | reverse complement strand
ACGCCACCAGCAGCATGAAAGAGTATAAGAAGCGTCGCTTGCCCGCCTCTCGATAGGTGTTGGGAGTACCACGATGCTGGGCTGCGAGACCTACTGAAGATCCGCGAGCGGCGAGAGCGCCTGCAGCCGGGTCACCAGCGGGGGAAGCACTTCAAGCACGCGTCGCACGTGCTGCTCGGTCGTGCTCTCCCCGAGGCTCATCCGGATGCTGCCGTACACGTACTCAGGCGGTACCCCAATGGCCGTCAGCACGTGACTCGGCTCCAGGCTTGCAGAGACGCAGGCAGAGCCGCTGGATGCGCAGATCCCACGCATATCCAGTCCCATGAGGATGCCCTGAGCTTCGACGCCACGAAACGAGAAGTGAGCGTTATTGGCCAGCCTGAGTTGCCTGTGTCCATTGATGTGAGTCTCCGGCAGTTGTCGGCACAACTCTTCCAGCAGCAGGTCACGCAACCGGCTACAGTGCTCGTTGTACGAGAGACGATTTGCCTGCGCCCGCTCCAGCGCTACCGAGACACCGACGATGTACGGTACGTTCTCGGTGCCTGCTCGCAGTCCGTTCTCCTGGCTGCCGCCTTGCATCTGGGGCACGAGCTGAGTGCCGGCACGCAGATACAGTATTCCGATCCCTTTGGGAGCATGGAACTTGTGGCCGGACAGCGCGAGGGAATCCACGCCGAGGAGATTTACATCGAGTGGCAAGGAGCCCGCTGCCTGAACGCAGTCGGAGAACACTGATACTCCCGCTTCACGCCCTATCCGCGCGATCTCAGCCAGCGGTTGGATCGTGCCTATCTCGTTATTCGCGTACATCACTGAGATGAGCCGGGTATCCCCCCGAAGCGCATTACGCACGTCGTCCGGGTCTACTATCCCATCGCTCGACACAGGCAGAACCGTCACGTCGAAGCCCTCGTGCCCAAGTTGTTCGGCTGTGTGCAGCGCGGCGTGGTGTTCGATGGCCGAAGTGATGAGATGACCGGTGCCGCCTTGCGCCTTCGCGAGCCCCTTGATAGCCAGGTTGATGCTCTCGGTGCCGCAGCTGGTGAATATCACCTCTGAGGATTGGCACCCCAAGACGCGCGCTACACGTTCCCGTGAATCCTGTACTGCCTGCCTGGCCGCCCGCCCTAAATGGTGGGTGCTGCTCGGGTTACCGTACTCCGGTCCCAGGTACGGCAGCATGGCGTCCAAGACGGACGGGTGCACGCCAGTTGTGGCCGCGTGGTCAAGATAGATGGTCTCTGACATGGTTTCCCTTTGCCGGGTGGAGTGAGAGCCTGCCCGCAAGTATAACACTGACCAGTGCTGCTTTCGTTGCCGAGCAACGATCCGAGCGGTAGACTTAAGGTATGTTGATGAGAAGGCGAGCAGTATTGACAAACCAGGCGGACGCCGTTCCTGCCGTCTCCGTCCGAAGGTCTATCGCATGCGAGTGATTCGCGTTGGGACGCGAGGCAGCAACTTGGCTAGATGGCAGACTGCCTGGGCGATGCAGCAGCTTCGGCAGAACTTCCCGGAACTCGAGCTTCAGGAGGTGATCATCCGGGTCGAGTCAGACCGACAACCTGACGCGCCTATCACCTCTATGTCGTCGCGCGGCGTCTTCACCCGTGATATAGAGGTGGCGCTGCTTTCGGGCAGCATAGACATCGCCGTGCACAGCTTGAAGGATCTTCCGTCTGAGGATGCTCCGGGTCTAGTAGTGGCCGCTGTAAGCCCTAGGGAGGATCCGCGAGATGCCCTGCTCACTGCCGACGGGATAACGCTCGAGCGTCTCCCGCTCGGCGCGGTCGTAGGGACGAGCAGCGTGCGGCGATCGGCGCTCCTATTGGAGGCTAGACCTGACCTCAGGGTGGAGCCGCTGCGTGGCAACATAGACACACGCCTGCGAAAGCTGATGTCCGGAGAGTACGACGCGATAGTGATGGCTGCCGCCGCGCTGCGGCGCCTCGGTCGTGACGTGCCGGCGCAGCCGCTGCCCTCGGAGACCTGGGTACCCGCCGTTGCACAGGGAGTGATCGGCATCCAGTGTCGCTCGGGAGACGAGGATCTAAGGAATATGCTGGAGGTGATCAACGACGCCGAGGCATACTACTGTGCTTCGTTGGAGCGCGAGTACCTACGCTCCTTGGGTGGAGGTTGCAGTGTCCCTGTCGGAGGCTTTGCAACTGTGGACGACAGCGGCGTGACACTGCGTGCATTCGTCGGCAGCCCGGATGGTCGTCGGTGTTTCCGAGTGGTGAGGACGGCGGTCCGCGAGGCCGACGACGGACTGGGTCGCCAGGTAGCCCGCGACCTTATGGAACTCGGTGGGAGTGAGGTACTCGCTGGGCTGCGAGCTCGAGTACCGATAGTCGCGGCTGAGGCCGAACAGCCCGCCGAGGTCTCACCCGACATATCCCGGAAGATACCGAACACAATCACGCACGAACACAGGGATATGCCGTTGAGAGGCGCGAACGTTCTGGTGACGAGAGCCAGGGAGCAAGCGGCAGAGCTGTCCGAGCTGCTACGCCAGCGGGGCGCGGAGCCGGTAGGGTTGCCGACGATACAGATTCAGCCGCCACGAGATTGGACACGTGTGGACGCTGAGATCGCCAGGCTATCTGCCTATGACTGGGTAGTATTCACAAGCGTGAACGGGGTCCGGATCTGGGCGGAGCGTATGGCCCAGCACGGTGCGGACGGCAACGCGTGGGGCACCGTGAAGGTGGCCGCTATAGGACCTGCAACTGCGCGAGCCCTGACGGCACTCGGCGTGAACGTCGAGCTAGTGCCCTCGGAGTATGTCGCGGAGTCACTGCTGGAAGCACTACTTGACCGGGGTGTGCGAGACAGGCGGGTTTTACTGCCGCGGGCCGCGGAGGCGCGAAAGCTGCTCGCGATCGGGCTGGCTCAGAAGGGTGCGCAGGTAGAGGCGCTGGACCTGTACACGACTAGGGGCACCGGTGTCGACAGCGCCCGAGCAATGGAGCTGCTAAGGGCCGGTAAGGTAGACGTAGCCACGTTCACTAGCTCGTCCACGGTGCGTAACTTCGTCGATCTCATGCCAGACGATGCAGCCGCCCTGCTTGCCTCTACCTCCGTGGTATGTATTGGACCGGTAACGGGAGCAACGGCTCGGGAGCTTGGTATCCGCGTGGACGCCGAGGCAGCGGAGCACACTATACCTGGTCTGGTAGCGACTGTTGAACGAATAATCCGAGACCGGGGGGCGAGGACAGAGCATGCCCGGGCGGAAAGGAACCTATGAGAGACGTTAGCGAGAGAGCACTGCCCATCGTTCGATCCCAAGCATTTCCCAACGTGCGGATGCGGCGGCTGAGAGCGAGCGAGGCGATGCGGGGTCTGGTTCGGGAGACGATTCTGCGCGCGGATCAGCTTATCTACCCTTTGTTTGTCCGTGAGGGCCGGGCGGAACGCCAGGAGGTGCCGTCCATGCCTGGTGTGTATCAGCTGTCCAGTGACGATGCGGTACGGGAAGCCGGCAAAGCATTGGAGCTCGGGGTCCGTTCCGTGCTGCTGTTTGGTATACCGTCGGAGAAAGACCCGGTCGGTTCAGGGGCATACGCTGACCACGGGGTGGTACAGGGTGCTATCCGGCGGATGAAGAGTGAGTACCCTGATCTGCTCGTGATCACGGATGTTTGCCTGTGCGAGTACACCAGCCACGGTCACTGCGGGGTGCTGGGCGGCACCGCCGTACTCAACGATGCCTCACTCGAGCTGCATGCCAGGACCGCGTTGTCACACGCCGAGGCAGGGGCGGACATTGTTGCCCCCTCCAGCATGATGGACGGTGTCGTGGGAGCCCTGCGACACAGGTTGGACGAGGAAGGCTATGAGCACGTTCCCATATTGGCGTACGCCGCGAAGTATGCGAGCGCGTACTACGGGCCCTTCCGGGAGGCGGCGGACTCAGCTCCTTCGTTCGGAGACCGCCGGGCCTACCAGATGGACCCTGCGAACGCCCGGCAGGCACTCCGCGAGGTGGCGCTGGACGTTCAGGAGGGGGCTGACATTGTAATGGTGAAGCCTGCCCTGGCGTATCTTGATGTTGTCAGCAGGGTGCGTGAGCGCTTCGACTTGCCTGTTGCTGCCTATAACGTAAGCGGCGAGTACGCGATGGTGAAGGCTGCTGCGCAAAACGGCTGGATCGATGAGCGCCGAGTCGTGCTCGAGACACTGACAGGGATGCGACGTGCCGGGGCGGACATGATAATCACGTACCATGCACTCGATGCAGCGCGCTGGCTGCGGGAGGACGGAATGTAGCGGGCGGACGGAATGTAGGCGGCCACTCCCGATTGGGGCCGCCTATGTTCGCTGAGGTCTAGACGAGTTCCCGGTTGAGCGTGCTCAAAAATTCGACGTTGCTTTCAGTCTTGCTGAGACGCTGCAAGAGGAGCTCGGTGCCTTCTACGCCACCCAGCATGCCTACCATGCGACGCATCGTCCACACCTGCTTCATCATCGGCTCTGGGATAAGCAGTTCGTCGCGCCTGGTGCTCGACCGCTGGATGTCGATGGCAGGGAACACACGGCGCTCCTGGAGCTTGCGATCCAGATGGAGCTCCATGTTGCCGGTGCCCTTAAACTCCTCGTAAATAACGTCATCCATCCTGCTGCCGGTGTCCACCAGGCAGGTCGCGATGATCGTCAGGCTGCCACCCTCGTCGAGGTTGCGCGCCGCTCCAAAGAAACGCTTGGGAGGGTAGAGCGCGACGGGATCAATGCCGCCCGAGAGAGTGCGACCGCTAACGGGCACCACCAGGTTGTAGGCGCGAGCAAGACGGGTGATGCTGTCCATTAGGATCACCACATCTTTGCCCGTCTCCACGAGGCGGCGCGCGCGCTCGAGCGCCATCTCCGCTACCTTCGTGTGGTCCTCGACCGGCTCATCGAAGGTGCTCGCAATGACCTCACCCGCTACAGACCTGCGGATGTCGGTGACTTCCTCCGGACGCTCGCCTATGAGCACGAACATCAGGTGTATGTCGTCGTAGTTCGCCAGGATACCGCTCGCTATCTGCTTGAGTAGTGTAGTCTTGCCGGCCTTGGGCGGAGAAACGATCAGCCCGCGCTGGCCTCGGCCAATTGGTGAAACGAGGTCAATTATGCGGTTGGCGACGAGCTTTGGCTCGGTCTCTATCTGCAGCATCTGATTCGGGAAGATCGGCGTCAGCTTGTCGAAGTTCGGCCGGGTCCTGGCCACCTCCGGCTCAACACCGTTCACTGCCTCTGCCCGCAAGAGCGAGTTGTACTTCTCGGAATCCTTCGGAGTTCGCACCTGCCCGACTACGTGATCGCCGGTTCGGAGCGCAAAGCGGCGTATCTGTGACTGCGAGACGTACACATCATCTGGGGCTGGAAGATAGCGAGACTGCCTTAGGAAGCCGAATCCATCCTCGATAATATCGAGGACACCTTGCTTCAGGAGGAAGCCTGCCTGGGATGTCTGGGCCTCCAAGAGCGCGTATACAAGCTCTTCTTTACGCATCTTGTGGGCGCCGGCCACCTCGAACTCGCGAGCAAGCTCGTGCAGTTGATCCATGTTCCTGCGCTGTAGCTCGGCCAGGCCAACACGAGGACCCGCTACTTCTATCTCCTGAGGTTGACGCCTCCGCTGCTGGTTATCGCGGAAGTTGCGATTCTCACGGTTGTCGCGCTGGGCCCTACTCTCTCCGCCATCGGCACTCCTGCCATCGGGGCGACGATTGTTGTTGCGATGCTGCGGGCGCCTGTCCTGACGCGTCGGCTCTGAAACGGGCCGAAGCTGTTCCTGAACTGGCTCTGCAACGACGGTTCTCGTCGACGCTTGCGGCAAGCCAAGCTCTTCGTTGCTGCTCGGGGAGTCTTTCTCCAAGGATGTAACCTCTGTGTGTGATGGGTGGAAGATCAAAATGAACGCGATGCCACAATTGCCGTGGACACGTCCTAGGATTGCGACGGGCAACTTGACGTGCAATGTGTCCGACTGAGTTGGAGGACAAACACGTGGTGGAGTTGCTAGCTGAGGGGCAGGGAGAAGGTAAACCAGTGCAAGGAATTACCTAGGCAAATATACCACACGTCCTGTCTGGAGTCAATTCGTCGCGGCCAGGGTGCCAGGGTGGTTTCAAAGTCCGTATTCGTGCCGTCACCGCTCCACTTTGGATGCCGAAACAAGCCTTGGAGAGGCTGTCTTGCTGGCAAATGAGCCTCCAAAGGCACCTGAAATGACCTGTGCAGGAGGTCCACTTCCCACCGACACCGACTTTGAAACCGCCTTGTCACACAGGCAAGGTGGTTTCAAAGTAGAAGTCCATCGCGTAGTA
>JADDPT010000122.1 GCA_016781735.1 Rubrobacter sp. | reverse complement strand
TCAGCTCATCCGTGGCCGCGTTCCAGTTCCAGCTACCCAGGTGAGCTATCCTCTGCGCATCTGCGAGGCTGGCCTCGCTCCTCCGCAGCTCAACCTCCACACGCTTTCGCTCTGTTATATCGGTGGAGATGCCGCACACGGCACGTGGAGCACCTGACGAGTCGTAGAGCGGGAACTTCACGGAGAGGTACGTGTGAGGGCCGTCGTCCTGCGGGACAACCTCCTCCAGCTCCAGCGGCCCTCCAGTATCGAGCACCCTCTGATCGTTCGCGCGGAACGTGTCCGCCGTCTCCCTCGGAAATATGTCGTACTCGGTCTTACCCACCACCTCCTCCGGCATGATGTGAAACAATTTGTGGAAGCGGCGGTTAGTCAGCAGGAAACGGCCCTGTGTGTCCTTGACGTAGACGACCGCGGGCGAGTTATCGAGGATAGCCTGCAACTGCTCCTGGCTCTCGCGCAACGCCTCCGCCGCATGCACCTGCTCCGTAATGTCGTCGTGGAGGAGGATCACCTCGCGCACCTGCCCAAGCTCATCTTTCACGGGGTATATGAAAGCTCGCACCCAGCGGTGCGGAACCTCGCTTACGCCCGCGACCGTCTTCTCCGGCTCATATTTGATTGGGGGGATCGCGGCCGCCTGCCCAGCAAACGCCTGGCGGATGTACGGCATGATGCCCCGCTCGATCAACTGAGGGTCCTGGAGCAGGTTGTAGCCCGGTATCTGCTCCAGCTTCACTCCCCATAGCTCTTCCCAGGCGCGGTTGACCTGCCGGATGTGGCCATCCGGAGCAAGGATTTGGATGCTGAGGGGTGACTGCTCGATCATGGTGCGAAAGCGGGTCTCGGACATGCGAAGGTCTTCCACCGCGCGCTTTCGGTCGGTGATGTCACGGACGTAACCGGTGAACATCGGGGGGCCATCGAGGGGTATCCTTGTTACGGTCAGCTCGACGGGGAACTCGGCGCCGTCGGAGCGCATGGCCGTCAGCTCAACCCGGTTACCGATAACAACCCCTTCCTCCGTGGCCAGATAACGCGCTAGCCCCCGACGGTGCGCCTCTCGCAGGGATGGGGGAATAATAAGCTCGGCCATCTCCCTGCCGACGGCCTCGTCCTGGGAGTAACCGAACGTCCTTTCCGCCGCGGGGTTGAACTCGACCACCCTGCCTTCGTGGTCCATGGTAATGATCGCATCGAGCGCGGACTCCAGCACGGCTGCCTTGCGCGCCTCGGACTCGCGCACACTGTCCTCGGCCCACTTGCGCTCCAGGAACTGGCCGATCTGGCTGCCAAGGGCCGCCATCATCTCCAGCAGATCATTGTCAGGCTCGCGGATCTCACGGCTGAAAAACTCGATGACGCCGATTGCCTTTCCACCGGAGAGGATCGGAAACCCCAGTCCGGCGTGCAACCCTTCGCTGGCCGCGTCCCTTACACGGGCAAAGTTGGCGTCTTTTACGACATCCGTTATCCAGACCGGCTCGCTCCTGGCCCAAACGCGCCCTGGCAATCCGCTACCTGGGGAGAAGGTTGTTCGCTTTGTGAGCGCTTCGAACTGAGGGAAGTCCATGGCTTGAGCGCGCCAGGTGCACACGCAGCGCAGTACGTCATCGGGGCGGCTCACGACCCAGAACGCGCCATATTCCCAACCAAGCTCTTCCCCAATGACCCGGAGGATTCCAGCAGCCGCCGCGTCAAGCTCAGTCGTCTGAGTAAGCACGTGGCTGACCGCGTACTGGGCCGCGAGTATCTGCTGCTGGCGCGTCCGCCTTACGACCTCATCCACGCCTTCCATGCACCTGCCTCAGCCTCGCTAAACTACTATAGGAGTATACGTCCTGCCCAGTGCGCCGGTTTCAGGGGCGACCAAACCAGCGTCATCATACCAGCCCGCGAGTCCTGCGGCTGTACGGCTGGCACCGATGTTGCCACTCCCCGACCTGGTTCATTGCAACCATTAAGGAGAATTACACGTGTATCTATTGTTTCTACTACCTGCTCTTGTGAGGAGAGGCACGTCCTGCTCTCGCGGGATTAGCAATAGCAGTCTGAGGCACGACCACCTCCGGACAGTGCTACGCTACGCATCCAGGCCGGTTGATTAGCTATCATTGTCGAGTCCTAATGGCCGTCCAGGCTGTGGGCACAGTGGCGCAGTAGTATAAAACGACGACTATATAGAAGAGACTGCGGCGGCGCAACAAGTATGATCAGCATCTCAAGCATCGTGTGGGCATCATGGCCGTAACCACTACACTCACAGAGAGAGCGTTTGGTGTCACGGCCACCGCCGTCTCCCGCGTCCGCTACTCGGCCCGGAGCAGCCTGTACCCGGACACCGCAGCCGTGCTCGCATTGCTGCTGCTGACCGTGGCGGCGGCGTGGAAGCTGCTCGTAAATGGAACGATCATAGGGCTGGACGCGGCCACCCAGTTCTATCCTCGATTCGCATACCTGGGCGAGCGGCTGTGGTCGGGAGAGATCCCGATGTGGTCGCCGAATCAATTCTCAGGCGCACCCTTCGCCGCGGACCCCCAGTCAGGATGGATGTACTGGCCCGCGATGTTGCTCTTCACCTTCCTTCCCCTGGCCTCGGCGGCAAAGGCCTTCATATTCCTGCACCTGCTACTGGCAGGCATCTTCGTCTACACGTTGGGCCGACTGCTCGGGCTGAGCGTGCCAGGCGCGTTTCTGGCCGCCATCGCCTACGAGTTCAACAGCTTCATGTATGAGCGAAACGTCTGCTGCTTCACCTACACCGGCATCGCCCTCTGGCTCCCGGCCGCGGTCCTGGCCATGGAGTTGGCCGTCAGGAGCCGTCGGTGGTTGACCACGGCGCTGTGGTGGGGAGTGGCCGGGCTGGCCCTGAGCCAGACGCTTGCGGCGTGGCTCGGTCAGGGCTCGTACTATGCCCTGCTCGCGCTTGGGGGGTACATTGCGTATCGAACACTTGTCGCACCACCTGAGGGCAGCGAGGCGATCCGCCAGCGGCTGTCGAGCCTGCTGATGCATGGCGTGGCTGTGCTCCTGTTTGGGTTCGCGCTGGCGGCTGCCGGCATACTCCCCAGGTTGGAATACAACGCGCTGTCTACCATGGCCGGTGGCTATGCCGGCACACCGGAGGCGGTTGCCGGAGGCTGGAGTGGGAACTACTGGTCGCTGCCGTTGCAGCGTGGACAGTACGGCAACTGGTACGTCGGCGGCATAACGCTCGCGCTGGCAGCTGTAGCCCCGTTCGTGGCCGGGGCGAGGGCTTCAACTCCGTACTGGGCCGCCCTCTCGATAGGTGCGTACGTCCTCTCGGGGCAGGGACCCACCCTGCTGCACTCAGCCCTATACCTCCTGCCCGGCTTTCGTCAGCTACATCCCCACTCGCCCGAGCGCATTATGATGGTCTCCTACCTGGCGCTTGCCCTCCTCGCAGGCGCCACGTTGACCTACCTGCGCGAGAAGGGTAGGAAAGGCGCGATCCTCGCGCTCATCCCCGGCGGCTTCGTGCTCATCCTCCTGGCCGCCCAAGCGTATCTACCGAAGGTTCCGGACGCGCTCACACCATCGGCCTCGCTGCTCGCCCTGTTACTTGGGACACTCTTCCTTCATGCGTATCCGCTGCTGCCGCGGTATCAGTCAGTGCTGTCCGCCATACTGATAGTCGTGCTGTTTGCCGATCTCCTGGCGGCAGGGCGCAAGCTGCTGGCGGAAGGGCCGGGGGATCTTCCAAAGGTGAACCTCGCCGAATACTTTGCTCCCAGAAACGCAGGCGAGTTCCTGAGGGCTAGAGCCGGGGAGGAGCAGTTCCGATACTTTGGTTATGACCGCGACCTTGCGCGGGATAGACCTCCCGGCAAGCTGACCCGGCCGTACCGGAACCACTTCGCTAACCCCCTCACGTCTGAGATTCTTGTCAACAATCGCGCGACCATCCTAGGACTCGAGGACGTACAGGGCTACAACACTGTACAGCTCAGCCGGTACGCGGAGTTCATGCGCAGGCTGAACCGCGAGCCACAGGAGTACCGCAGCCTGTACGTGCTTGGTGGTGGGCTAGAGTCTCCCTTGCTCGACCTGCTCAACACGCGCTACATAGTAGTTCCCGTACAGACCTCGAGCACGCTGGTGAAGTATCTTGCAACTAAATATCGCGAGGCGTACACCGATGGTCGCGTGAGAATACTGGAGAGGCCCAACCCTCTACCCAGGGCGTGGCTCGTTCACATGGCCACGCAGGTGCGCCCAGGGGAAGCGCTGGAAATGCTGGCGCAGGAGAAGGTAGATCCCAGGCAAATGGCCCTGATAGAGCAGCCGTCGCCGCCGCTCGCCCAGCCCGCCGATCCATCGAGAGACCGCGTAACGGTGTCTAGCTATGCAGATGACCGCATCGAGCTGAAGGTTGCTACGGACGCGCCGGGCCTGCTGATGCTCAGCGAGGTTTACTACCCAGCCTGGAAAGCCTACGTAGACGGCGTCAAAGTACCGGTGCTGCTTGCGGATCACGTGCTACGAGCGGTGCACGTACCGGAGGGCGAGCACACGGTCGAGCTGAGATACGAATCAACGGCTCTACGGGCGGGCGTGGCGATCTCGCTGGCCGCGCACGCTGCGCTCATCGCGCTAGTGGTCGCCGTTCTACTCCGCGTGGCGAGGCGACGCCGCACGCAAACTGCGCAGGGGCGATAGCCCAGGCAACAGCGCCGCGAGCACTGCAGGGCCGAAGAGGATGAGCGCTCGGTGCTCGAACAGCCAGGGTGCGACCGCCAGGTCGTCCGGCCAGCCGAGCCAGAACAGCATACCGCCGAGGGTGAGGCCGACCGCAAGCGCCGACACCCGACCCGGCCCACACAACGCCGCGAGGGCGACCGGCAGCACGAAGTACCACGGCCAGATCCACGACAGAGACAAGGTGTACGCGAACCACAACCATACCCAGGCGTCGGGTACGTCCATTCCCTTCAGCAGCCGGCGCACGATGAACAGGAAGGCGCCTGCCAGCGCTAGGTTCCTAAGGGGACCGAGGTAACGATATACGGGAGCCAGCGCTGCCTCATCGTGAGACGAGCCGAGCTTGTACGCTGCCGTTTCCCATAGCGAGTTCTGATACCGCGTGACGGCTGGATTCTGCAGGACGTTCTCGATCATCGCGTCTCCGGCCCATAGCGGAAGGTAGAGCAGCAGGGCGGTCGAGGCAGCAACAGCGGACGCACCGGTCACGGCCCTCAGCCTGTCGCGCAAGGTGGAAAGGCTGAGCAGCCACCCTAAGAGCAGCACAGGCATCAGAACCACTGCGGTGAGCTTGACCATCGCGGCGACGGTGAGGAAGAGCACCGCATAGAGCCATCGGCGGTTCCGTGCCGCCAGCAGGCTAAGGATCGCCAGCAGTGTCACCATCACGTCGTTGTGCCCGTTGCCGACCGTCTCCATGAGCACGAGAGGGTTCCACCCATAGAAGACGGCGCCCCATGCAGCGAGCTCCGGTCTCGCCTGCCGTAGCCACTCCCACACCGCCACGGTGGTCAGCATGTGCAGGGTGAGAAAGGCTGCCTTGTACGTGAGCAGGTTGACGAGCAGGGAGTCGCCAGCCAGAGCGCTCAGAGCGCCGGACAGCATGAGCCACACCGGCCCGTACGCGGACGGCAGGTCCTGCCACGGCGCCCAGGGAAGGTGTGGGTCTCCCGCGAACCGGCTTGGAACCACGAGAAAAGGGTTCTCCCCGTACCTGGCGAGTATGCGTCCGTAGAACATGTACAGGTAGATGTCCCTGGAGAAGAGTCCCGCTGCCGATACGAGCGGCACGCTGAAGAGTAGCTGCGGCAGGAGCAGCCAGCGCAGCTGGACAGGTCGGCTCCGCGAGCGGATGGATCGCAGCGCCAGCGCCCACAGGCCGACCAGACCAACGACCAGCAGCCCGTACAAAGCCGCGTTAGCCGCCGCTTGCGGGCTCTGAGGTGTGGCGGTGACCAAGACATCCGGCGGCAGCCTGTCTGAGAGCGCGCGAACCCACGGCCATCCGTCGAGGACGGGCGTATTGTAGCGGCGCATGCTCCCGGCCCTCATCAGCAGGAACAGCACCCCATAAAGCACGAACGAGCCGGCAACAGAGACGGATAGCCACGATGCGGCTGCGTGCCGCCACCCAGACAGAGGCAGGCTCACCGCGCTCGTTATCTCAGCTTTGTGATCCCGCCGGCTGACAGCCAAGGTCTAAGCTCCGAAACAGGCGCTCGCAGGCGCCCGGACTACTACGACTGGTAACAGAAACGCCTGCCGGCAGGTCACCGGCAGGCGTGCGACTCTCGGGCCAGTATAGCGTGTGCCTCACCGAGAAGG
>JADDPT010000055.1 GCA_016781735.1 Rubrobacter sp. | reverse complement strand
GCGCTGGGGCTCTTCGTCCTGTTTCTGGTCATCTGGTCAGTCGGCCCTCTAGGGTACTATTTCGGCATACTTGTGAAGCCACCCCCTGTGATCGCCGGCATCATGGGGCTGGTAGTGGTCTGGTTCTTTCTCATGCGGGCGGTCTGGCGGACACGCTTGTTTGAACGCTTCCTGGGCGTGGATAGGGCTCGGTGACATCCAAGCACCACACCCGGCGCCTGCGTATGCCAAGTAGCAACCCAAGTTTCCCTAAGGCGCGACGCGACATGTACGCGCTCAAGTGAGGGACGGCGCAGGAAGGTGACCGATCCGCGACCACTAACATCTCTTTCAGGCGATTCTCAGGGTACGCAGCTTGGTTATTGCGAGCCTCCTGCGCCGAGCGCCGACCTGTCTATGCCGATGGGGAACGTGGCCGCAAAGCCCTCGCCGCTCTCCGTGACCGTGAGCAGCAGCTCCTCCTGGTAGATGCCGTCCGTGCTGTTGGGTGTGTCCAGCTGCCCTCTACTCGCGTACGGCTCCTGGGTGAACACCTGGTTCGAGAGTGCGTCGTCAAAGAACAACTGCGACGTGAATTCCGAGCTCTCGTCAGGGCGCACCTTGAAGTGAATGTGCACCGCCCGGCCCGAGTACCAGCCGGGGTAGATAGTAGTGAAGGTAGCATTGCCTTCTGCGTCGGTCTTGTGGGAGCCTCGCAGCCACTTCTGCTCCTCGGTGCTGAATCCGGGATTGGACACGCCCGAGTATGCCCCCTCCGCGTCGCAATGCCAGATATCCACCGTCGTCCCCTGAAGCGCACTACAGCCCGAAGGACTCACCTCCAGCACGTTAAACGTCAGGACAAACGGCACCCCCTTCCGATCCTCGCGGATGTCGGAGCGCACGAGGTCCCCGTCCACGTAGTACGGCCCCTCCGTCGTCTCCGGACGGACCACACAGCCGGGCGTGGTCACGGTGGCGTTCACCGCTGCCACGGTAGCCACCTCCGCCGATGCGGCGGCGCCAGCTGTGGGGTTGCCTTCCATCGCCACCGCCGTAGCTCCCTCAGAGTTGAGAGTGGGCGATGCCGCGCCGCCCACTGACGTGGCGGTGCGGCCCGACTGCCCGGTGCCCGTGTTGTTGGTCGAGCAGCCGACAAAGAGCGCAGCGCCAGCTGCCCCGAACAGCGCGAGGCACTCGCGCCGTGTGAGTATTCGGCCTATCTGACGATCGTCGTTGTCCATAAGGTTGACCTCCAGACTGATTTCGTTGAGTAGGATCATGTGTCGCCGGTCGGGGGAGAGCAGCCGCGAGCGCGCCTAACTCCGATGCAACGCATGATCTCGGCCCGTCCTGCGAATTTCTCGCTCCTTCCGTGGCGTCGGGTTAGACTCCTCTGGTAGTCGCCAGGGGTCATGTTTGCGCTGGGACCGGATGGGCGACCACCCATCCGGTCCCAGCATCGCGGCGTCGCGGTGAGCGCAGACCCCGCGCTTACTGAGAGCTGGACGACTCCCCCGTGTTGGACCCACCGGAATCGTCGCCGTTGCCCCCGTCGCTGTCGTCTCCTCACGGCCCACCATGGAAACCGTGGTGTCCGTGGGGTCCCTTGAAGCCTCGACCGCGAGGCTCGCCGATCATCACTGCCTCGGCCGTCACCACGCCGTTGCTGTCGGCCTCGCCCCTCACGCGGACGAAGCTGCCGACCTTGATCGCGCTCGCCTGGGCCTCCTCGCCCTCGTTGCGGACCTCGGTGTTCTCGGTCAGTGTCACGGTCTTGTTGCCGTCAGGGGTCTCCACCGTGAGGGTGGAGCCGTTCACACGGGTAACTTCGCCCACGACGCCCCCGTGGCGCCCGAACCTCCCTCCGTGGGGTCCCTTGAAGCCTCGACCGCGAGGCTCGCCGATCATCACTGCCTCGGCCGTCACCACGCCGTTGCTGTCGGCCTCGCCCCTCACGCGGACGAAGCTGCCGACCTTGATCGCGCTCGCCTGGGCCTCCTCGCCCTCGTTGCGGACCTCGGTGTTCTCGGTCAGTGTCACGGTCTTGTTGCCGTCAGGGGTCTCCACCGTGAGGGTGGAGCCGTTCACACGGGTAACTTCGCCCACGACGCCCCCGTGGCGCCCGAACCTCCCTCCGTGGGGTCCCTTGCCGAAGACCGGGAACGGGCGTCCGGTCTCGTCGATCCTGGCCTTTATGTCGTCGGCCTGCTCCTGGGTGAGCTCACCATCTTCGACGGCCTGATCGATCTGTTCCTTGCTCGCTTGGGTCATCGCCGACTCCAGTTGGGCCGGGGTCTTACCGAGCAGCTCGGCGACTCGGTTGATGAACCGGTCATACGCCGTGTCCGCCTCGGTTGTGCCGCTCTGGGCGCTGGCAGCGCCAATACCCACCACCGCCAGCGTCAGGGCTGCCATCAGCCCCACAGCTGCCATAGTTAACTTCCGCCTCAATGTCAAGTTACCTCCCTGTGTACATCTATCCTCGTACGTGTGTCGTTGTCGTGACCTCCGGCGAGGCCGCTTCCTGCTCTCTAGTCCATACGCTCTCCCTCCATTGCGCGTCCTGAGACGCCCGATTCCGGGCATCTGTGGAGATGGTATCGAGCGAACTTCAAGCCCTCTCAAAGATTGGATAAGAGCCGGGTAAGAAATCTGGAGGCGGCGCGCGAGGTTGGGGGAGGCCGCCCGTATCACGGCTGTGCTCCTTGAGCACCGGTGCGGCCCGGACATGGCGGGACCTCTCGACCGTGACAGACGGCGAGGGGAGCCGCATCGGTGCTCCCGGCACCCGTCTGTCGCGTCCAGGGAAATGATGCGGCGGGCATATTTCCGGGAGAAGAGAGGCCCTGGTTAGGCAGGCGACTCGCCGGGCTGCGTGCGCCTCTCGGGCGCCTGATGCGTCGAGGGCTGGGTCTCGTCCGCGACGAGCGGCACCTTCGGCAGGTGGACCGTGAAGACGGAGCCTCGCCCGGGGCTGCTCTCCGCCTCGATACGGCCGCCGTGCTGTCCCGCTATCCACTGCGCGATCGACAGGCCGAGCCCGGTGCCTCCCGCGGTCCGCGCCGGATCGGCACGGTAGAACCTCTCGAAGACGTGGGGCAGGTGCTCCGGCTCGATACCGATGCCGGTGTCCGACACGGTGACACGGGCCTCGTCGCGCTGCTCGCGCAGGCGCACGGTGATCGTGCCGTCAGTGGGGGTGTACTTGATGGCGTTGTCGAGCAGGATGAGGAGCACCTGCCTGAGCGCGTCGGAATCGCCCATTACCGTCACTGGGCTTATTTCCTCTACTCCGATCCACCGGCCGGGCGCGAGCCGGCTCACCTGGGTGGCGGCCTCGCGGGTCAGGGGGGCAAGCTCGACAGGCTCACGCCTGAGCACGAGCCCAGCGTCGGCACGCGCCAAGACGAGCAGCTGGCCAACCAGGCGGCTCATCCGCTCCGCCTCCTGGTGGATCTCGTCCATCGCCTCCTCTCGGTCCTCGGGAGTCATCTCCGCGACCGACCGCAGCATGCCCGAGTTGCCCCGGATGGTGGTAAGGGGGGTGCGCAGCTCGTGAGAAGCGTCGGCGACGAACCGCCGCTGAGTCTCCAGTGTCTCCCGCAGCTGCACGTCCGACGCTTGAAGCCGCGAGAGCATGCGGTTGAACGTAACTGCCAGGCGGCCAACCTCATCCTGCGTGGGCGGCGGAGTGACTCGCCCGGACAGGTCGCCGAAGGAGCCGATCGATTCCGCGGTCTGGGTGAGGCGCTCCAGCGGCCGTAGGCTGCCTCCAACCAGCTTCCATACGCCCACGAGAGCGAGCGCGAGGGCAACCAGCAGGCCGAGCGCCGCGAGCGTCCTTAGCTGGCCGAGGGTCAGCTCGACGAAGTCGATGCTCCGACCAACCTGAAGGACGCCGACAACCTCCTCGCTCACGACCAGCGGCGTGCTGTATACGCGTACGCTACCGTTATCCGTCTTGACCGTCTGGTACGTGGACTCTCCCGACCCGACTGCTGCTCTAGTCGACTTGCCCAGGGGTAGTCTAGTGCTGCTCGACTCGAACGGCGCGCGCACGAGCTTTCCCTCGAGCGTGGCAACCTGGACGAACGTATCTGCCGAGGCGAACGTGCTCGGTGGCGGGATGTGGATCTCGCCGCGCTGCCTGGGGCGTGTGCGTGGCCGGTGGCCTTGCTCGACCGAGTCGATGACCTGGGTAGCACGCTCGCTCAGTGACCGGTCGATCTGGCCGGACAGGCTTCGGTCGAGGATGGCGTAACTCACGGCGGTGAAGGCGACCAGCACGACGAGCATGATAAGGCCGACCCATAGGACGAGCCGCGTCCGCAGGCTGTGCGGGGCGTGCCGAGCCAGCACGCTCACCGGCTCGGCTCCTTGAGGATGTAACCGGCTCCCCGCATGGTGTGAATGAGGCGCGGCTCACCGTCCGCCTCCAGCTTGTCACGCAGGTATCCCACGTACACCGGTGCGACGTGCGTCTCAACCTCGGTGTCGAAGCCCCACACCTGCTCGAGCAACTGGTCCCGAGACAGCACCTGCCGGGGCTGGCGGAGGAACGCAGTGAGCAGGTCAAACTCCCTGGCCGTGAGCACGACCTCGCGGTTTCCCCGCGACACTTCCCGGCTGTCCAGATTCACCACTAGATCGGAGAAGCGCAGCACGTTCCGGCTTTCTGGAGCGCGGCGGCGGAGCAGAGCCCGCACCCTGGCTATGAGCTCCTCGTGCGCAAAGGGCTTGACCAGGTAGTCATCCGCCCCGTACTCGAGCCCCTTCACACGGTCTGAGACCTCATCTTTCGCCGTTAGCATCAGGATCGGCACGTCATCTCCCGTCCTCAAGCGTCGGCATACCTCGAATCCGTCGAGTCCCGGCATCATCACGTCGAGGACCACGAGGGCCGGGTTCATGACCAGCGCTTGCTCCAGTCCCTCAGTGCCGCTGTGCGCGACCTCTACATCGAATCCGGCATACCCTAGGGCGCGTCTAAGGAAGCTGGTAACGCTCTTGTCATCGTCTATGACTAGTACGCGTGGTCTGGACACGACTCCTCCTGGCACCCGGGGATGATCGAGATGCCCCAGGTGATGCAGACCCATTATCCCTAACTCTCCGGGGCTATGTGCCTGATCCGTCGACTACTAGGCGGTAGCCGCCATATCGAGCTCCACGATTGTCAGGCCGCCGACGTTCGGCAAGCTATCGGTGCAGCCTGCGCTCGCGTTTTCCGGCAGGCTCACCAGCTCTTTCGGCTCGAAGGTGATGTATTCATGCTCTCCCGTTTCCGATATCCAGTTCTGGATCGCCCGGTACCGCTACTCGCTGTCCGCGGTGAAGGTGCGCGCGCTGATCCTGATGGTGCCCACTCGTGCCGAGTCCGGAGAATCGAGGTCAAGGGCGATCTGCCCGGTAACCTGAGCGGTCGTGCCCACCGCGGTCCTCGGGGAGCCGTTCAACACCCCGTCGATGACGAAGCTCGCCTCGGACTCCTCCTGCCCGATCTCGAATGTGGCGGCATCATCCGAGCTCACCGCCCGTCGCGCCGCCCACCGCGGCACCCTCAGCCGACGTGGTAGACCCGGCCGCGGTTGTAGGCGCCGCCGTGGCGACACCGATTGCCTGGATCGGCGCGCCAGGCGAGGTCGAAGGCTTAGAGTACCCGCAGGCCACAGTTCCCGCCGCGATCATCGCTGCGATGTTATGCTTCCTACTTCAAAGAAAGGTCACACGAAGATAAGGCTGAGGTAAGAATTCCCTAAGCAAACACCGGCAGCTGTATCGGGTGCTCGCCGGAGATTTGGAACTCACTAGGACCGTGCCAGACGAGGCGCCATCAAACAACGAGATGGCAGGAAATGCGCCGGGTGATGTGCGTCGCTCTAGCTCACCAGCTTGACGCCATCATCGTCCGCCGGGTGGCGGTACATAGGGCGGCGGACCTATGCCACGTTAGCGACTTTCGCCACGGCCTGAGCCCGCTTAGGGGAATCGGTCCCGAGTAGGGGCGACCGGCGGTATCGGGCCGGGCCAGGCGCAGGGGGTGCACGCGTACCGCAGGTGGGAGGAAGCGGAGCGAGACTACGAGGTCGACGTGCTAGCGCTCGTACGCCGCTAACCCGATGCGCTACGGTGTCACTTACCAGCCGAGAACCAGTGCCACAAAGAATCCAAAGTCACAACAGAATGTGAATCTGGGAAGTAAGTGGCACTGGTTCTTGGGCGCTAAGTGGCACCCTACATCGCTCGACCGATACTTCAACCGAGCCGGAGGTGCAAGCAGTTCAGTACACGGAGGGCATCTCCCGGGAAGTAAAACAAGGCTATGAGCACCGAAAACGCCTCCGAGAACCTCCTATCAGGAAGTCGGCCCTCTGTCGGGCGACGCAACAAGAATGAGACTGAGCGAATAACGGAACAGCCCGTTGGAAAACCCTTCCCCGGGCTTGGCGGGGAGGACCAAACCACCG
>JADDPT010000051.1:2437-20895 GCA_016781735.1 Rubrobacter sp. | reverse complement strand
GTCAGATGCAGGTAAAAAGTCCTGCTTTTCAAACGCGCATCAGGGCCAAGTCGTGCCTGCTCAGGAGGCACGGCGTGGGCGGCACGCGCGTGTTCAGCATCAGCCGTACTGAGATCGGCAGGCACACCGCCGCCGCCCGCCCAACGAGGGTGGTCCTGCTCACCGATGCACACACTGGAGCATTGATCGCGATAGTAGACGAGCAGTGGAGCTTTGCGGTGAGAACGGGCGCGGCGGTAGGCATTGCCGCCAGGCACCTTGCACGCCGGGGAGAGCAAGCAACAGTGGGCATCCTGGGGGCAGGTCCGATCGCGGAGACAAGCCTCATGGCAATTCGGGAGGTTTGCAACGTAGGTAAGGTGCGGGTATATGCGCCGCCGGTGGAGGAGCGTGAGTCGTACGCGAGCAGGATGTCGGAACAGCTAGGGCTCCAGGTTGTGCCGGTAGCCGGTGCCGAGGAGGCGGTGCGCGGCTCCGCAATCGTGTGCGCCGCCACGTCCGCGAAGGAGCCGTTCATTCGCGACGAGTGGCTGGATCCGGGCAGCTTTCTCTACAGCCTCGGGGAGCTACAGGAGGCGGAGACACAGGTCTACATGCGGACCGACAAGCTCGTGGTCGACGACTGGGAGCAGGTAAAGCTCAAGACTGACGTCATCGCCTTGCTCGGCAGCGGTGAGCTTTCCGAGTCGGATGTCTATGCAGAGCTTGCGGACGTGGTTGGGGGCAAGCGGCCGGGACGCGAGTCGGAGGAAGAGCGGATCTTCATGCGCTCGCAGGGTCTGGTGCCCCAGGACATCGCACTAGCCCATGCTATTTACCTCGCCGCCATCGAGCGCGGCGTGGGGCAGCCGCTGAGCAGTTCACACCTGTGAAGCACTGCGTGTGAAGGTGAGAAACTTGTCGTTCTCAGCCCAGCGGAGTATCCGTGCTCACGGCTTTCGGATACCTCACTGCTCCCGGAACGACACGCCACCCGGATGGTCACGGCATCAGCTTTGTGCTCACTTGGGTGAAACTAGCTATCCAGTTCCGAGCTACTGACCGATCTTCCGTACCGCCTCAAGCACCCGCTCCGGGTCGGGCAATTCACCCTTCTTCTCAGGCTTCCATACGTAGGTGACCACCCCATCCTGAGACACCACGAAAACGGAGCGGCCCGCCACACCTCTCGATGTGCCGGAGTTCGTCAGCACCCCGTACTTCTCCGCCGTCTCCTTGTTGAAGTCGGACAGGAGCGGAAAAGGAATGTCGAACATTTTCGCGTACTCCCGGTGGGAGTGGTGGCTGTCCACCGAGATGCCCAACACCTGAGCGTTCGTATTCTCAAACTCCTGCGCCAAGGCCCCGAACTGGGACCACTCGTCCGTTCAGGCCCCTGAGAAGTCGAACACGTAGAAGACCAGGACGGCCTTCTTGTTCCCGAGTACCTCGCTCAACGTAACCTCGTCACCGCTGCCACTCTTGAGTGTGAAGTCCGGCGCCACCGACCCAACTCCAATGGTCTCGGTTGTCGTCACGTGATTAGTCCTTTCTGTGTACTCCTCCGGCTCGTGGGCGTCATTGTAACAGGCAAGGGTGGGCAGGGCTGGAGTCGAGCCGCGTGCCCTCCAGTGCGTCAGGCTTCATCGCGGCTCCAGGCTGCATGGACTCACACGCAGATAGCATCGATTAGGAGGCTCGCTCGATATCGCGCACGAGCACGGGCACGTTAGCGGAGTCCTTGCTGCCTGGCCCCGGCTGAGTGCTCTCCAGGCGGATCGTCGCGCTCTCGACGGTCGACCAGTTGCCGGCGGCATCGCGCCACTGCACGTGGACGGTATGCTCCCCCACCGCATCGGAGCCACCAGTCTCGTGATCTGCGAGATCCCACTTGACGGAGTGCTCGTATGGATGCACGCGAGCAGGGGTCAGCAGCCCGCTGGAAAGCGCGGAACTGTTTGAGATGCGCATGAGCATGACACCCGTATCACTGTCTATTGCGGGCGCCTCGAGTGTGACCACAGCACTCCTCGTGGTCGGCGTGCCTCCATTGATGGCTACCGTTCCCTTGGGCGCCGTCCGATCATGAACAGGCGTTGCGACCGCAACGGCCCGGATCGACCAGTTTTCTGCTGTGTCTCGCGCGAAGGCTGTCCAGTAGTAGGTGCTGCCGTTGCTAAGCCCAGCATTGCTGCAGCTCATCTGCGCGCCTTCATAGATGGGTGTCTGCCCTTCTCGGTCGTCAGGGCCGATGGCGTGTCGAGTAGTTGAACGCAAAATCCTCACGGCCTCGAAGTCGTTGGCAACAGGGTTCTTCCAAGTAAGCCAGACCATGGTGTCCCCGCCAATGGCGGCAAAGTCGCTCACGGGACGTGGTGTAGTAACGAAGAGACATGGATGTGGAGTGCCTGACTGATTGCTCGTGCCGTCGCCGAGTTGCCCCGAATCGTTTCTGCCCCAAGCCCACACCGTCCCGTCCCTCTTCAGAGCGACTGTGTGACCCGCACCGGCAGCCACGGCAGTAGCCTCGTCCACAATCACTGATTGTGGCACACACGAGTGAGCGCCCCCTACCCCCAGCTGTCCGTACTGGTTGCTTCCCCAAGCCCAGGCGGTCCCGTCCGCCAGCGCCACAACAGTATGTCTGTGCCCGGCGGACACGGATACTACTTCCCCCACACCTCGGGTCTGTGCCGGGGTACCGCGGTCTGTAGTGGTTCCGTCACCTAGCTGTCCGCTGTCGTTCCGGCCCCACGCCCATATGGTGCCATCCGTCTTGAGCGCTATGGAGTAAGCTATCCCTGCGGCGATTGCCGCGATCTCTTCCAGTCCTGCTACCGGTCCGGGGACCCCAGTGGCGAGGAGCCTCATCCCGGTTACATCATCGATCACCGTGCCGCCATGCCCCAGCTCCCCGCGGGAGTCGTAGCCCCATGACCACACCGTCCCATCCTTGCTGAGAGCCAGCGTGTGACTTCCTCCGGCTGCTATGGCGACGATGTCGGAGAGGAACCCCGAGTTGCCTGAGCCGTGGACCTGTACTGGTCTGCCCCGCGATCTCGGTTCGACCACACCGTTCCCGAGCTGGCCCCAGTCGTTCGCGCCCCAAGCCCAGACCGTCCCGTCCTCTCGGAGCGCGACAGAATGACTTCTTCCTGCCGCCACGCTGACTGTATCCGTAAGCCTGCCGACCTGCACCGGAAGGCTGCGATGTACTCGGGTCCTGTCGCCAACCTGCCCGGAGTTGTTCCGCCCCCAGGCCCACACGCTACCATCGTCTCTCACTGTCAGGGTATGGTGCGCTCCAGCTGCGGTGGCGATCACGGCGCTAAGATGTGCTGAGGTGCCGGGCGACCACAAGACTTGCGCGGGTGTCGGGCACGGGGCAGGAGTTCGAATTCCGTTCCCAATCTGTCCATACCGGTTGCTTCCCCACACCCAGAGGGTACGGTCGCCGTTCACAACTACCGTATGGTCGGACGCAATTATGAGTTGTGCTGGTATGCTGCCCAAGTCGCACTCCACACCGGCAGACTGATGCTGCCACGCGCCGGGCATTCGGCGTATCGTGCGGCAGGTCAGCCTGCTCGCGAGGTACTCAGCACACGATCCCGGCACGTAGTGACGGCAAGTATAGCATCGGGGCCGACGGCTGGATTAGCCTGGCGACGGGTCGGGCACGCTGACCCAAGCGCCGTGATGGTAGTCGACCTTCGGCGGAGAGGGGGGCTTGGAGCAAGCAGCCAATTCCGTATCGCCTGAACGGGCGCAATCCTACCTCGGCAGAAGCGATTTTCAGTGTGTTACGTTGATGTAGTACACTAACTGTCAACAGTTAGCAAAAAGCAACGTAGCATCCGTTTGGGGTTGCTCGGCAATGCCGTTCAGACGAGGTGAGCCAAGCGTGGGAGGGAGCTGATGACGGAGGCGCTCGAGGTTGAGGAGGGCGTGGCTAGGGCATCGAGGGCGGAGTACGGCTCGGACTACATAGTTGAGCTGATGAGCGAGCTTGGCATAGAGCAGGCGGCGTTCAATCCAGGCGCAAGCTTTCGGGGCATACACGACAGCATCGTCAACTTTGAGGGCAGCAAGATCGGGGTTGTGGAGTGCTGCCACGAGGAGGTGGCGGTGGCGGTAGCGCACGGCTACGCGAAGGCGGCGGGCAAGCCTATGGCGGCGATACTCCACGACGTGGTAGGGCTTCAGCACGCCACAATGGCGATCTTCAATGCATGGGTGGACCGGGTGCCTGTCTACGTGCTTGGCGGGACGGGGCCCATGGACGCAAGCCGGCGCAGGCCGTGGATCGAGTGGATCCACACCGCGAACATCCAGGGCAGCCTGGTGCGCGACTACACCAAGTTCGACGACCAGCCGGCAGGCATACGTGCGGTGCCCGAGTCGATGCTGCGCGCGTGGCGCACGATGATGGCCGAGCCCAAGGGGCCGGTGTACGTCAACTTCGACGTGGACATACAGGAGGAGCGAGCGCCTGAGGGGCTGGTTATCCCCGACTCCGACATGCTGGCGCGAACCACACGGGTAGCTCCCGATCCCCAGGCGATACGACAGATAGCGCGCTGGCTGCTGGAGGCGGAGAACCCTGTCATCATCACCCAGTGGCTCGGTCGCGATCCCCAGACGGTGCCCGCTCTCGTCGAGCTTGCCGAGCTGGTTGGCTGCCCTGTGGTCGCGGGCGAGCAGCGGCTGAGCTTTCCCACGACTCACGGCCTGAACATGAGCGGTGGTGAGAGGCAGGTGCTTGGCGAAGCCGACTTCATCCTCGCGCTGGATGTGTGGGACCTGCAGCGCACGATGTACCAGCTCAACCCCGCTACCCGAGAGCTTGACTCCATCCAGCGGCCGGGGAGCAAGCTTGCGGTGATCGGACTCAGCGACCTGATATTACGCTCGTGGGCGCACGACTTCCAGGCGCTGTATCCGGCGGACATAAACGTGGTGGCCGACACGGCGCTGGCAGTGCCGATGCTCGTCGAGGAGTTGAGTCGGCAGATGAGCCCGGGTCACCAAGAGGCGGCGCGAAAGCGCTCGGAAGCTATCACGGAGCGGCGCAGGCGGATGCGTGAGGAGTGGAGGCGGCAGGCAGCGAGCGAGAGCGGGAACTCTCCCGTGTCGGTGGGGTATCTTACACAGCAGGTGTGGGAGAGGATCAAGGGCACTGACTGGGTGCTTGCTTATCACTCGCACAACCCGTGGCCGATGCGGCTGTGGGACTTCACGCATCCCGGCCAGTACGCGAGCTATGGTGGCGGTGGCGGTGTGGGATACGGGATAGGGGGCACAGCAGGGGTTGCGCTCGCGCACAGGGGAAGCGGCAAGCTGATAGTGGACTTGCAGGCGGACGGGGACCTGTTGTACTGCACCTCGGCACTGTGGACGATAGCGCAGCAGAAGCTGCCGGTGCTTATGGTGATGCATAACAATCGCTCGTACTATAACTCGGAGGAGCACGCGCAGCGAATGGCACAGTGGCGAGGGCGGCCAATGGAGCGCAGCGGCATCGGCACGCAGCTAGCCGATCCTGCTGTGGACTTTGGCGCCGTGGCGCGCGGCTTCGGGTTGTGGGGGGAAGGTCCAATCACAGACCCACAGCAGGTAGGGCCGGCGATCGACAGGGCGCTCAAGGTTGTCACCGAGCAGGGCACCGCAGCGCTCGTTGATGTCGTTACCGCCCCACGGTAGAGTTCTCGGACAGGGCATAGTTTAGTGATGGGGGATGATTTTTGTCGACACAAACGTACGGCCTAGCGGGTGTGGACCAGCAGGCTCTCAGTGACGAGGTAAGGAATAGGCTCCGAACTGCCATCGTCACAGGGCACCTAACACCTGGTAGTCGCCTCGTCGAGATGAGGATAGCATCCGACCTGGGTGTAAGCAGGGGCCCCGTCCGCGAGGCGCTTCGGAAGTTGGAAGATGAAGGCCTCGTCGTAACCCATCCGCGCAGAGGAAGCACCGTCGCAGTGTTCTCTCGACAGGATGTCCGGGAGATCTACTCCCTTCGCGCGGCGTTGGAGGGTGTAGCAGCTCGGTGGGTTGTGGAGAACATGACGAGCGACTCGAAGCGACAGCTCAAAGAAGCGTACGAGGCGATCCTGCAGGTGGTGGACGATCCCGAGGAGTTGAGGGTCAGAGACCTGGAGTTCCATCGCTTGTTGATACAGCTCTCTGGTCACCGCCGCTTGTCCGATGCGTGGAACCGACTTGACTCACAGATTCAGTTCTTCAGGTACAGACTGCGCAACTTGTACCCGGATTCGTCGGCACTGGCACACCGACACGACCGCGCGATGGCAGCGTTCCTCACAGGAGACGCCGCAGGAGCGGAAGTGGCGATGAGGGAGCACGTGCAGGACGTGGGAACCAGGGTCCTAGCAACCTGGCCCGAGGACGGGGCTTGGCAGGCTTCGGAGCAGGCGGCGCATGTGGGTGGTAATGGCAGTTGATATGTGAGTGGTCTGCCCAGCCTCGCACTAAGGTAGCCTCTGCAGGGAAAGGCACACTCCGCCAGCAATTTCTTCCTTGGTATCGGCCTCCACAGCTTGCTGGTAGCGGAGAAGGCGTGGCTCCGGACGCTACGTCACAGCAGGATTATTGAGCAGCGCAGGAAAGGAACGTGCCACCAGCCATGCAAACCGAAGAAGTCGAGTTTTACAGTGATGGTGTCAGGCTGCGAGGACTTCTACGCGTACCGGATGCGCCATCTCCCGGCCCCATGCCGGCCCTTGTCCACGGTCCAGGCTGGCTCGGGCTCGCGGATTCGAAGTCGTACGCGAGGTGGCATCAGGGCTTTACAGTCGCAGGTTATGCGGTACTTGCGTTCAACTATCGCGGCTTCGGAGGAAGCGATGGCGAGCGCGGCTGGGTCAACCCGGATTGGCAGCTCCAGGACATACTGAATGCCGTCACCTACCTTGAGACTCGACCGGAGGTGGACCGCCGCCGGATCGGTGCGTACGGGATGGGGGGCACTGGCGGTGGGAACGCCATCCTGGCGGCTGCCGTCGATGACCGCATCCGGTGCGTCGCCGCGCAATCCGTGGTTGCGGACGGCGGCGACTGGCTGAAGCGGATGCGACGCGAGTACGAGTGGGTGGAGTACCGGCGACGCGTTGAGGAGGACCGCCGGCGCTGTGTCTTGGAGGGGCGTGGCGAGCTGGTTGATCCCCGGCTGGACCTGATGGTTGCCACACCTGAACGCAAGGCGCTGGATCCGAAGAAGGATGTGGACTCCCGTATCGCGCCGGAGTTTCACCTGCGCAGTGCCGACGCTATTATGCGATACCGCCCGATTGACGTAGTACACCGAATCGCCCCGAGGGCTCTCCTCATAACCAGCGTGGTGGATGACGTCGTGACGCCGGAGGATCATGCCACGGCGCTGTATGAGCGAGCGGGCGCTCCCAAGAAGCTGATTCGTCAGAGCGACACCAGCCACTACCGCTCCTACACCGAGAACTATCCGGTCGTGCTCCCACAGATAGTGGACTGGTACGATCGCTATCTGCGTTACAGCTCCATCGAGAGCGAGGAAGTCGTTCCCACGGAAGAGCGTGCTTATCTCGAGCCTTCTCATGATGCAGCTCTGGCAGGTAAGCAGCACGGCCTCCAGCCGTGAGGATCCCTCATCACCTGCGTGGTGAGCACCGGCGCCGTCACAGCCCCATGCGGCGACGTGAGGAGACAGGTTGATGGCCTTCCCTGCTTCCCCGCCTCCCGGGTCTGAGCCGAAGGTGCTCGAACGGCCCGGAGCGACCGATCCCAATCCGCGCGCCACGCCGGCAAGCCTTCTCTCGCTCGCGATGAGCTTCTTCCGCCTGGGCAGCACCACCTTCGGGGGTGTCTGGGCAGCAGCGAACGTTATCGAAGCGGAACTGGTCCACCGTAGGAAGTGGCTGAAGGCGGAGGACCTGCAGGTCATGTTGCTGACGGCGAACCTTATCCCCGCCCCGAAGTTTATTGGATTAGGTGGACTGGTCGGCTACCGCGTGCGCGGGTGGCCCGGCAGTATCATTGCAGTTCTGTCGCTGATTGCTCCCGGTACCATCCTGGTGCTCTTAGCGGTGCTGCTCATCCCACCGGAGTTACTGGCTGGCCCTCTGGCGCCACTGCGTCGCGCTGTGGGGATCGCCGTGGTGGGTCTGCTCTTCGGCAATGCGTATCATCAGTTGAAGGTGCCCAAGGTAGCGGGTCGCCCCCGGGCTATCGGCATGTGCCTTGCGGCACTCGTGACTGCCGCCACGCTCGCAGGGCTACCGCTAATTGTGGCGGCCGTGCTAGGATTCGCGGCCGGCGCGGTTCTGATCAGGGAGGGTGAGCTGAAGCCAGGCAAGGTCGACGGGGCTACGGACGGGCGGGCGTCGTGACGGGCTCAGTGAGCCTCGTTCAGGTTTTCGTGGTGATCCTGCTCAGCAGCCTGTTCTCGCTTGGAGGTGGGAACGGGACTACGGCGGTGATCCAGAGCCAGTGGGTTCAGCCAGGCCACCTCGACCCGGGTCTGTTTGCCTGGGTAATCGCGCTCAGCCACCTGACTCCCGGGCCGAAAGCTGGGTTCCTTTCCGGCGTCGGGTACTACCTGCATGGCCTGCCCGGCGCAATGGCGGCAGTGGTGGCGATCATTATCCCCACGTGTATCAGTGCAGCCGGCGCCACCTATCTACTCGGCCGACTACAGCCCATCATTTTGCGGATTCGCCTTACCGCTGGGTTTATCATCGCCGGTATGATCGCTGCGGCCGCTTGGGGGACGGCGGCTCCCATGAAGCTCAACGTCTTCGAGTTGCTAGCAGTTGCCGGCGTGGCCGTACTCGTCGGATGGCGAAACCTAGATCCCCTGTTCGTGATACTCGGTGGGGCGGCTGTAGGGCTGCTTTGGTGGTTCCTCCTGTAAGCAACACTGTGTTGGGCACGGGCTACAGCGACTAACGGCACACACGACAAACCACCGGGCCCGGTGAACGCCACCACGTGCTCGTCGATCACCAGCGCACGCTCGAAACCGTGGACGGACCCTCAGCAGCCGACCATTAGCCGCACAGACCCTTCCTGACCTGCCCCCGGCCCCCGCTACTGAGGCGCGCACCACCAACAACTGAAATTGTAAACTGTTGACACCTATGGTCGGTGCTGATATACTGCGCGGAACTTGGACGTAGCGCTCTGAAGCAATGGCTATCGAAACACTGTCTCTATCAGTTTGCGGCGATGGCCAACGGCTCAGTAGGTGTGAGACGGTCCCTGAGGCAACCCTCGGTGGGATCGAAGAAGGGGCCCGAATTGCAAGCAAGGAAGCACAACCACAAGTCACTGGTGTTACTCGCCGTACTCCTACTTCTATTGCCGCTGCTAGCTGCCTGTGGCAGTCCTGTGGAGGCACCACAGGCAGCCGCCACAACCGCGCCTACAGCAGCGCAGGCAGCACAGGCAACGGTCGCTGAGCCAGCAGGTGGAGCGGCCACGGCTGCAGCCACACAGGCAGAAGGAGCAGCCACAGGCACGTGTGAGAACACGGCAGCCACAAAGCTCATAGAGCAGACAGCTAATATGACCGGCAAGGCTAGGGAAGACTTCCTGCTCAAGCGAGCTGTGGATGAAGAGGGCGGAGAGATCAACCTCTACGGTCAGACGACGCTGGAGGATATGGCCTAGATCACCTCTGCGTTCGAGGATAAGTACGAGGATCTCACGGTTCAGTTCTGGGGAGCACCGTCGGACCAGGTCCGGCAGCGCTTGCTGGAGGAGGATCGCGCCGGGTATGCCGGCGCCGACATCATTGACCTCGAGGCACCGGAGATGGTTATCCTCAACAAGCAGGGACTGCTGACGAAGGCTTCTTCGCCGCTTGCGAAGGATGTGGAGGAGGCAGGTCAGGGTGAGTTTTACACCGCCGACCGCTTCGACTACCTTGCTCCTGCATGGAACACCAAGAAGCTGGCCAAGGCTGATATTCCGCAGAGCCTGGAGGATCTTGCCGATCCGAAGTACAAGGGCAAGATGGGTTTTGAGGATTCGGATGTCTACTGGTTCGCCGTCTTAGTCCAGCACCTGCAAAAGACGGAGGGAATGAGCGAGGAGGAGGCGATTGACCTCTTCCGAAAGATGGCCGCGAACTCACAGATCATACACGGGCATACCACCGCGGCAGAATTGCTGACGGCCGGTCAGTTCAGCATCTCACCGAACCTATATGTTCACCGAATCGAGAGCCTTCAGAAGAAGGGGGCTCCGGTGGCGTGGAAGCCGGCCGCTGCCCCACTTGTGCCCATAGTCCTTGCACTTGCGGTCATGTGCACTGCTCAGAACCCGGCTGGCGCGTCGCTCTTCCAGGACTGGATGCTCTCTCCAGAGGGTGGTCAGCAGATCATCCTTGATCTGAACAGGGTGCCGGCCAACGAAGCGCTTGGGACAGAATTGCTAGGGGATATTGAGCCGGTAGTCGCGGACATTGAGCCCATCATCCAAGACTACGCAAGGTGGACTGAACTGTGGAACGAGATTGTTAGAGGTGGCGCCAAGTGATCGCTCCCTGTGAGCCATCGCGGCCTTGTGGAGCCTGGACGATGACCGGCACCTATGCCGCCTTCTGAATCGCGAGTCCGCAAACGGCTGATCCTAAAAAGCGGGGTGTCGTGACCGATCCTTCGCTCCCAAACGGTGCGATGTGTCGGTGCAACGATCCTTCTCGCAACACATAGGTCTGAGGTAGTGTCACACTTAGCAGTCGCGCACGAAGAACTGGAGGCGGGCATGCTCCCGAGAGTCGCGGTCGTAGCCACCGGCGGCACTGTCGCAAACACACCCGAGGGCCGGGTCAGCGTCGAGCAGGTCATAGAGGATATCCGCAAGTGGTACCCTGCAGGTGACCCATCCGCCCTTGCCCAGATCGAGGTGCTCGATGTTCTGCGCGAGGGAGCCGAAACGTTCACCCCTGCTGAGTGGCTGACGATCTCGCGGGCAGTCAACGAACGCCTGGCCGACCCTGCCGTCGACGGGGTGGTGGTAACACATGGGACGTACACCGCGGAGGAGACCGCCTACTTCCTGCACCTCACCGTGAATAGCGAGAAGCCGGTTGTTGTGGTCTGTTCTCAACGTAAGCACTCCACCGCCGGAAATGACGGAGACCGTAATCTCTTCGATGCGGTCAGAGTAGCCTCACATCCTGGGGCGACCGGCAAAGGTGTGATGGTATTGCTCAACGAGGAGATTCACAGCGCGCGCGAGGCGATCAAGTCAAACCAGCGTCCCGGCGGTTTTGTCTCCCGCAGCCTCGGCATCCTGGGGAGCGTGGAGGTGGACCAGGTCAGCTTCTATCGACAGCCGTTGCGCCGGCATACGGCTAATTCCGAGTTCACACTACCTGGCGACGGTGTCCTTCCCCGTGTGGACATCGTGGCCACGTATGCGGGGGCGGATGGAGTCGCCGTGAGAGCATTTGTCGACGCGGGCGCGCGCGGCCTTGTCGTCAACGGCTTTGCTTACAGCGGAAAGCCTACTCAGGATCAGCGGTCCGAGCTGCGTGAGGCGGTGCAGCGAGGCGTGCCGGTTGTTCTGGTCAGCCGAGGCGGTGATGGTAGGGTACCGGTAGAGAGTGGCGACGGCTTTGTTCGAGGTGACAACCTCACGGCACAGAAGGCTCGCATCCTACTGTCGCTTGCACTTACAAAGACGGATCACTCGGCTGAGCTGCAGCGGGTCTTCAATGAGTACTAGCAGAACCGTCACACCAGAACTGCCGATGTGGAGCTAGATGACTCTCGTCCTCAATAATCAGGAGATCGAAGCACTGCTCCCGATGGCCGACTGCCTGCCGGCGGTCGAGGCATCGTTCCGCGACCTGGGCAACGGTCAGGCAGTGAACCGACCGCGGTCGGACATGTACTCGCCCACCCCTCATGAGGATGCACGGTACGTCTTCAAGAGCATGGACGGAAGTCTGCCACGACTGGGAGTTATGGCATTGCGCCTGAACTCAGATGTGATCCGCTGGCGCGGTGATGGTGGAGGAGTGAGGAAGAGCAAGGTGCCCGCCGCGGGCGGGCGATGGGTGGGGCTCATACTGTTGTTCAGCCACGAGACCGGTGAGCCGCTAGCCATCGTGCCCGATGGCGTGATCCAGCGGCTTCGCGTCGGCGCTACCAACGCCCTCGCCGCTCGAGAGCTCGCGGCGGACGATGCGTCTATTTACGGCCTGATCGGTGCCGGCTGGCAGGCGGGCGCCCAGCTAATGGCTATGGCCCTCGTGCGACAACTTAGGGAGGTCCGTGTGTACAGCCCTACTCCCGAGCGTCGGGAGGCATTCGCCGCGGAGATGTGGCAGCGTCTCGAACTACCTGTTCATGCGGTAGATACGCCGGAAGAGGCAATTCGAGGGGCACAGATCCTCGGGACTGCCACCAGCTCGATCACGCCAGTCCTCGACCCCGACTGGGTACCGCCAGGCACACACGTGACCTGCGTAAAGGTGCTCGAAGTGCACCCCGGTCTGTTGGAACGATGCGCTTTGACGGTCGTCAGCACGCGACGGCGGTCTCCGGACAGCTACATTGTGGGGGCGGGAGAAGAAGCACTACGAATCCACGACCCGCGCTCGGCGATTGGCCTGGACTCGGGCGCTGCTCGCGCTGATGAGGACTTCGACCTGTCCGCTATGCCCGACCTCCCAGACCTTCTCAGCGGCAAGGTAAAGAAACCGGAAGATCCCAGGGCCAGCACCTGCTTCATCAATGTAATGGGGCTCGGCACGCAATTCGCGGCACTGGGACACCTCGCGTACGAGCGGGCACGGAGTGCGGGGGCGGGACGGGAGATTCCAACCGACTGGTTCCTTGAGGACGTGCACCCGTAGGTGTCTTTGTCACAGGGCGGAGGGGCGTCGCATGACCTTGGTACTCTCTAACGAGGATGTACAACAGGTGCTCTGCATGTCCGACTGCATGCAAGTCTTGCGGGAAGCCTTCGTAGACTACGAGCAGGGTAGGGCAGCCAACCGTCCGCGATCACATACGTACACTCCCCTTGGCGAGGACGAGTACTACCTCTTCAAGTCGATGGACGGAAGCGTTCCCCGCTATGGGGTACACGGCCTGCGGCTGAGCTCCGACCGGCTGCTGCAAAGGACGGTCGGCGGGGCACGCCGGCGTGAGAAGGTGCCGGCAGGTCCCGGCGGCACGTACCTGGGCCTGGTGATGCTCTTCAGCATCGAAACGCTCGAGCTGCTGGTGATCCTGCAGGATGGATACCTCCAGCGAACACGCGTTGGCGCGACCAGCGGCCTGGCTGCGGCTGCCCTGGCGCGGAAGGACTCCCGAGTCGTCGGGATGTTCGGCTCAGGGTGGCAGGCCGAGGGGCAGTTGCTGGCTCTGCAGGAGGTGCGCGACCTGGAGGAGGTCAAGGTGTACAGTCCGAACCGCGCACATTGCGTAGCTTTTGCGGCCAGGATGAATCAGCAGTTGCGAGTGCCGGTCCGCTCCGTCGATCATCCACAGCAAGTGGTTGACGGCTCAGACATCGTTGTCGCCGCCACCAACTCCAGCGAGCCGGTCTTCGACTCGCAATGGGTAGTCCCGGGGCAGCACGTCAACTCGCTGCAGGGCCGTGAGCTCGACGACGGCATGCTGGACAAAGCGGATGTCATCGTCGTCCGTTCCCGCGACGCTCCAACCCACTGGTTTGCGGGCGACGCGGTTCCTGAAGAGGTCGCCCGCGCGAAGAGGACGAGCCCGGTGCACCTAGCCAAGACCGTCGAGCTTGGCGCCGTGCTCGCAGGAAAGGAGGGACGTACTGGACAGCAAGAGATCACCTTGTTCGGCGGCAGTGGAATGGGAGGCAGCGCAGGGCTGGGCATCCAGTTCGCTGCGGTTGGACATCTGGTGTACGAACGTGCAAGAAACGCCGGCCTCGGGCACCAGGTGCCGAGCGACTGGTTCCTACAGACGCTACGACCATAGCGTGCAGCCCGCGTGGCTTTGACACACTGGAGCACTAACTTTATGATGCGGCGCAATCAGGGCGTCGTCGAGATGGCAGCTCGCCCAGGACGGCGGGCTAAGTAACTCGCACCGAGAAAGCTTTCTGGGGTGCGTGGAAGGAGATTGTATGCCTGTACGTTTCGAGGTAACAGATCGCTGGTGGCCAACCATGGGCACCCGTGCGTTGGACCTGGCAGAGAAAGGCGTTCAGCTATCGAGTGGTGAGAAGGCTGAGGCGGAGCGAGAGCGGCAGTCCCGCGAGCGTAGACTGGCATCTCCGCCGTTTGTTCGTCGGGACCAGATCAAGCTGGAAAAGTCCTCTCATCGAGGAGTGTACATCGGAGACATCGTTTCACCGGACATAGGCCTGGCCACCCACATGCTCTCCGCTGAGATCCAGCATATTCCCCCCGGAGTTCATACCGAGTGCCATCGTCACGGCGAGCGATTGGTTCACGTGATGACCGGCACCGGGTACAGCATGATCGACGGTGTCCGATACGACTGGGAGCCGGGAGACTCGATCCACATCAAGACCGGAGTGTGGCACCAGCACTTCAACACCGGCTCCGAGCCTGCGAACTTCTTCGTCTCCTCCGCTGCCCGGCTGCTCGAGCAGATGGTTGCTTATCCTCTCGTGTATAAGGGCGATAACTTCAGCGATGTGTCGGATGACTTTCAGCCGGAGCACCCCTTCGGGTTGGGTCCGCAGGAGATAGTTCCCGTGGACCCGAACGAGAAGTGGAACAGCTCAGTCCACATGAACCGCAAGGAGCGGGTCGACGCTCTGGAGAAGAGGAGCCGGGAGTCCCGGACGATGATCAAGTGGAATCAGGCGAAGATCGAGCGGTCGCAGCACAAGGGCGATTTCAAGGTCGCGCTTATCGAGCCGGTGCTCGGCTTCGATACCCGCCTGGTAACACTGTCTATCCACCAGATGCCTCCGGCCAGCTATACGGAGACACACAAGCACGAGGAGGCCGTGGTCTGGATCCGTACCGGCAGGGGTTACAGCATCATCGAAGGTGAGCGCTACGACTGGCAGGCGGGAGACTGCATGCACATCCAGCCGGGAGTGTGGCACCAGCACTTCAACACCGACCCAGAGCGGGTGAGTCAGCACCTGGCGATCATGCCTACTCCGCTGCTGGAGCAGGTGGCCAGCTTCGTTGGGCTTGAGGTGGTCGAGGAGGATGAGCCGGAGTCCATCCCTGAGAACTACACGCCGAAGCTGCCGTGGGAGTACGACTACTCGGTGCCCTGGCCGAAGAAGCCCTGAGTTGCCAAGGGGGGCAGAGGTCCTCTGCCCCCCTTGATTCGCGGGATAATAGTCACCACATCGCCGTTGCGCAGTTCCGTTGCGCCATCGGCACTGGTGCCGTTTACGCGGATGTCCATCCCCGGCGCGGCGACGAGACCAACTCCGTCCAGCGCCGAGGATACTTGAAGTCCCGGCTTCCCTTCATAGCTCATAACGCTGCGGCCGAGCTGAAGCACCCGCACTCGGACGACTCTCTCATCCGACATTGACCTCTCCTCCACTGAGCAGGCTAAGGGTGACGTAATCGAAGATCAGGTCCGGATCGCACGGCTCGGCCAGCGCGTAGCGCTTGACCTGATTAGCCACCAGGGACGCCACGCCCAAAGTCGTGTATATGATCGCCTGCGCGGTGCATGGATCCTCGGTGGCCTCCGAATCGGAGTAGAGAGTCCCTTCGTACCTGCGTATATCGTCAGGATCTGCCGGGCGTACGGTGAGCACGCGACATACCTGGGCTCCCATCCGGGCGTCAACATAAAGCGGCACCGATGCTCGGTAACGGACCGAGCCTTTCCAAATGCTCTCCCGGGAGGCCATGCTGTCCACGCCCGAGATCACTACTCCGGTAAGGCGCTGTTCCGACAGCGCTTCCTGGATGGGCTGCACCTCGACAGTAGCGAAATCCCGAAGCATATCCGCCAACGCCTCGACCTTGGGGCGACCTACGTCGCGCAGGCGGTACATTTGGTTGGGAAGGTTGTGCGGCTCCACGAAATCGGGATCATACAATGTAATCCGACGGCAGCCCATCTTCGCCAGGGCCAGGGCCACGGGCGAGCCTATGCCGCCGACGCCGGCGATCGTGACCTGAAAATCCAGGTCGTCGGGAGGGACCAGGTCAGACTGACGCCAGTAGTCCATTGCTCGGAGCTAACCTTTCCTTCTGGGTAAGTCGCAATCGGTCCAGGGCTTGTTGGTGGAGCGGTGAATTACGTGAATCCTCTGTCGCAGCTCGGCTCTTGCCTCATCCGCGGCTGGCCCGCTTTCAGATGGCGGAGGTCCCGGGGGATAGAAGTCCAGCCAGCCGATCGTCTGGCGGCTTGGCTCGAAGCGGTCCAGTCGGGCCAGGAACTTCCCGGCCTTGTTACCTACCACCGAGATCAGCATCTCTCCCCCGAAGTTGTTGATCGTCCGCACATCGTCATCACTCCAAAAGACGGACTCTCGCGCGTGGCTATGCCACCACACCTTCAGTGCTCCTGGATCCGCACCCGAGTCGAGGTACTCCATCAGAAAGCGACTGACCGCCGCGGGGTCCAGCTCATTCGTGACATCCGTGGCTGACTGGTCCAGCAAGAAGGTTTCGGTCAGGAGAAAGTCGGAGTCAGTGGCCTCCATGCTGGCAAGACCTCCGACCTCGCCCTCGGCTAGGGAGATGTAGAGCCAGAGCTTCTCCCAGGCAGCGGGCGTGGCACGCAATGAGGGTCGTTCGTCTATCAACATGAACGGGGCCATCCTTCAATTGGACAGTAGGCAGTGTCGGCGTTGTAGGTTGACAGGAAGTCCATGAGCACCTGAGTCGCTAAGGCCAGCTCGTAACGGGCCATCAGCTTGAGTACGCCTTCCCTGAGGTTCCCCAGGCACGGTAGACCGTCCTGGATGTGCGGATGGTCCCAGTGAGGCTTCGGGCCGAGACGGCTTATGCTCTCGATCCGGACATCACCAGCCAGATCGAGCAGTATCCTGTACTCACCGAGGTTGTAGGTAGAGCCTTCCGATTCGAGCATCAGCTGGTGCGTGAGTACGCGTAACTGACTGCCAGCTACCTCGGCGGCGCGGACGCCGCGCACAGCCAGAAGGCGCTCCAGCTCCTGACCGGCCGATTCCGGAACATCTGTTAGGGTGCGCAGCTCTTTTGCCCCTCGCGAGTAGCTGAGCAGTCGCCTATCGAGCGTGACAAACCGGCGCGATAGTTCCGCCAACTGGGAGCGAACTGCTTGGGCATCTTCCTCGGTGACAGACTCTTGAGTCTGGATTGATGACGCCAGGAGATCACGCAACGCTTGTGCCTGCTCGGTCATGTGTGGTGCATCAAGCGCGCTGGCTATCGAGGACTGCCACTCCAACGGCTCGGCGGGTGTCTCAGATCCGCGGCGCTCAAGGCTACCCATCGTTTCCCCGGACGTACGCCGGAAGGGATACCCGCTCTGCCCTGAGAGACATGCAAGGTGATGTGTGCTTCACATGCCTCCTGGCGTAGAACCTGGCTATTGGCTTGCGGCGGAGACCGCCTGTCCCAGCGGTGCTGACGAGCTAGGCTGCCACTGACGAAGGCGGGGCAGCACGTGCTCGGAATACAGGTCCAGGAATCGGCGCTGGTCTGGTCCGGGCGCATGGAACACTAGGTGTGTCATGCCCATCTCCAGGTATGGGACGATCCTCGAGACGTGCTCATCCGGGTCGTCCGATACGATCCAGCGGCTAGCCGCCTTCTCGATCGGAAGCTCGGAGGACAGCCGTTCCATCTCCCGCGGGTCCTCGACGCCAACCTTCGACTCGGCGGGCAGGGCAAGAGCCGCCCAGATGCGGGTGTCCTCGAGCGCTCTCTGACGGTCCGTGTCGAACGAGACCTTCATCTCGATCATCCGCTCGATCGAGCTCGAGTCCCGTCCAGCCTTCCGCGCTCCTTCCTCAACAGCAGGCAGCAGTGTTTCGCGATACAGCTCCATCGGCTTACCGCTGGTGCAGATGAAGCCGTCGCCTGTCCGTCCCGCCAGCCGGGCAGCGGAAGCGCCTGCGCCTGCGATATGGAGTGGCAGCTTGCCGACCGGCTTGTCGTATATGGTCGCGCTATGTGTTCGGTAGTACTCGCCCTCGTACGTCACGAAGTCCTCGGTCCATAAGCGGCGCATCAGTTCCACGGCCTCTTTCAGGCGTGCGAAGCGCTCTTTGAACTCCGGCCACTGGATGCCTAGTGGCGCCTCATTCATCGATTCGCCGGTGCCAACGCCAAGAAACACGCGCCCGTCGGCGAGTTGGTCCAGTGTGCCCATCGCCTGGGCGACGATGACGGGATGATAGCGAAAGGTCGGCGTGACAACGCTGGTGCCGAGGCGTACGCGTCGGGTCCGCTCGGCGAGGGCCGCCAGCCAGGCGAACGAGAAGGGCGCATGCCCGTCGGTGTGCCTCCAGGGCTGCAGATGGTCGCTGACGACCACCGAGTCGAACCC
>JADDPT010000051.1:0-2422 GCA_016781735.1 Rubrobacter sp. | reverse complement strand
GACAGAAAACTCAAGCAGTTCACGAGGAGCGAATTGCTCCGCCGACGCTTTATATCCCAAGGTTAGTTCGGCCATTATGCCCATCTACTCCTTCTTATACGGCTTGCGTCGCTACCACCAAACCCGTAGCAGCTTGGGTACCCGGGGCCGACAAACGAGTCAGTTACACAACAGGATGCAGTGTAACTGCTGGCTTTTGCTGCCGGTACCGCCCGTTAGCTTGTTTCGTTAGCCCTGTCCCTCTGTGGCTTCGCAGCCAGCATACCACGTTTGTAAATTGTTTACAATCATGCCCCCGAGGTATAAGATGTAGTGGCTCAATAGTTCGTCTCAGCAATGAGCATCCACACGCTGCAACAGATAGAGGAGCGATACTGGGGCGGGTGGCCGCCTCCTCACGAGACCGCCTTCGTGGCTGAGGACACCCAGCGTCTCCCTCTGCGCGCCGTCATCCTTAAAGTGCACGAGCGAGACGGGGAGCGCATCGTTGGCTACCGGCTGGGACTAGCCGTCGAGGAGGCGGCGTGGGGCAAGCGTGTGGGGCGAGCGCTCTTGGAGCGTGTCAAGCGACACAGCGAGGAGGAAGGAGGAAAGTATTTCCTGCTCCTCGTCGACACGTGCAACGAGCCGGCGCTTCATGCGTACCACGTCGCCGGGTTCTGTCTGGGGAACCCTCACGGTGTAGTGCCAATGATCGTGCGATTTACGGAGGGCGGGCGGCTGGAGCCAGATGAGTGACCGGCCGGTCCCGAGGACAAGGTACGTGTGCTCAAGGTGTGACTCTGGGTGATATCGGCACCCCTCAAATCCTAGTCGGGCAACCGTGACCATATACGGGAGCGGCGGACAGCGAAAGAAACCTGCATTGAAGCTCTCCAGCGACCGAGGGCAGGCGTTACGGGGCGGTGTAGCCGCAATGAGCCGTCGGAGATGTTCCTCTGCTACGAATAAGACGATACTGAATAGACAAAGCAGCGTATCCTAGGGAGGCATCTCAGAAACGGTCCAGCGTGTTGAGAAAGGGCTGGCCACCCCGACGGGATTTTGGCGGCTTCGGGGGATCGTAAGCTCTTAGCTCGGCTGGGGCTGGCCCGAGAGGAGAGCCGACCTCATCCCGCTAACCCCTCCCGGGAACGGTCGCCTCCCCCAACCCTTCCAACTGAGGAGTCTCTTCAGGTTCTGGCCGGTCGCCACTAACAGTGCCTCAGTGTTGACTCGTCTCAGTCGTCTCAACCGGAACCGCCTCAACCCATGCCAATCTTTCGCCTCGGCGAACAGCGGCTCGACCCACACCTTCCTCTTCCTCATCGCCTTCTTGTACGCCTCGGTTTGGTGGTACTGTCGGACACGCTCGCGGTACTCCTCGTCGAAGTGTCGGGCAATCCTCCTCCCCTCGGAGCTGTCGGTGCATCTGGATCTCGAGGGGCAGGACCGGCAGGCCGCGCTAGGTGCTTGGTAGACGCGGGTGCGCGTCGAGTAGGAGTTGCCGCGATAATTGAGGGCTACTCCCCGGGGGCAGATGTAGATGTCGTGCTCGGGGTCGTAGCTGAAATCCGAGTGGCCAAAGTAAGGAGATCGGTCCCCGAAGTCCGGCAGGGGGACGTAGGCTCGAATGCCCGCCTCCTCCAGGGCGCGGATGTTCTCGCCCGTCCCATAGGTCGTGTCGCCGGTCACCTGGTGCGGCCGCAGCTTCCACCGAAAGCGCACCCTCCACAGCAGGTCGAGCATCGGGGCGTTCTCCATCACGTCACCCGGTGTGACCAGCGTCTGCAGGATGATGCGGGCCTTACCGCCGTCGACCACGTAGTGGTCGTGGTAGCCGAGGAAAGGCTTGCGTCCGTCGCTCATCGGCGCTGCGTCAGGGTCGGTGCGGCTCCCCCGCAGATCCGTAGTCCGCCGATAGGGACCCGAAGGTGGGCGGTCGGGATCGAGCCGGAGTTCGTCAAGCAGGCACCAACGGACCTTATTCTCAGCAGCCAGCTCATGCTTCATCTGTGGCGAGAGCGGGGCGGGCAGCGCCGTCACCTCGTCTTCCACGGATGCTGGTGCCCCTGGATCGGCATGCGCCGCCAGCTCCATCTGCTGCGACTGTGTCGAGTCGTCGACGAAGAGTTCCTCGAGGTGTTGCTTGGCGTTCGAGTAGAATCGAGGCACAAGCGTGTCGAGGTCGGCGTTCGCGCGCACCTTGGTGGCGTCGAAGTACAGCTCCCTACCCCACACCAGCCCGGCGTCGATGCATTGTTCGACGATGGTATCGAAGAACCGTCTGAAGACTTCCAGGCCATACCGCTCCCTGATCCTGGTCAAACTGGAGTGGTCGGGCAAGGGCTCACAGAGGTCGTATCCAAGGTACCACCTGACGCTAAGCCTGTCGGCCGCCAGTCGCATCAGCTGCCGCTCGGACCTGACACCTTCGAAGAAC
>JADDPT010000032.1 GCA_016781735.1 Rubrobacter sp. | reverse complement strand
GCTACCGCCACCGCGGAGCGTGTGCTCCACCAGCACTAGCAGCGGGCCTGGGCAGCCTGCACGCTGAGTTGCAGCAACTTGTGGGCAGGGCGAGGTCGGATCGACCAGTGTGTGTCGGTTATGGCGGGCCTATCAGCGACGAGCGTGCCCACGACCCCTATCGCATCGTGGCCTGGGCGTGCGAACACGGCCATTACAGCCCTCACCAATCCGGCAGACGCCTGCTCACTCGCCACGATGCCCATCAGGGACATAATACGGTACGCCCTACCCGTCGCGTGCTTCTGTGCCTACGCTTGCGGAATGCCTGTCCCAGGCGCGGCTCCGCGTAGGCCTATACGCAAGACGACGAGGCGGGCAGTCTCGCTCTCGGACCACCGCTGCCAGCCTGTTCCACTGTGTCGATATAACATAGCCAGCCTCTGTCAGTCGGGCCAAGTGCCTACTCAACGTGACCGGGCCGACGGCTCGCTCGGCTCAGTGCCGCCCGCACGGGTAGTAGTCCCGTATACGTCCTGCAAGTCCGGAACAGGTCCTCGCGTCAAGGCTGCCGCGACCTTGAAGTTAGGCTTACCGGCTCCAGTACGTTTGCCAGAGAGGACACCTGAAGGGATGACGACCCTTCTCCAGCGTCCTGCCCGACTCATCAGTCGCCTGTGACGTCCGTTCCCCGCCTCTCCAACGCCCCCAGGTACGACAGCATCGCCGCGTTGGTCTTGGTACCGCTGAAGAACCACTCGACTTGTAGGCTGTCGTTCGGAACGTGGTGCGCCTCGTCTGGGCTGGCATACCCGGGATACAACGGGTGGTTCAAAGGCGTTGGCGGGTTTCGCAGCTGGCTGGAATAACCATTCTATCGATGTTTCGACATGTCTGTCTGGCGAGAGCGTCATCGATGTCGGCAAATGCTGCTAGAGTCGGGACAGCCGGATACTTGACGAGCGGGCGACAAGCGGCTATACTCAGCGCACTTGGGAGCGCTCCCATAAGTGCTTTTGTCGCGCATTCGCCGTAGGACTGCTTCCAGGGACAGGTTTCCTCTCTCCAGTGCGCTGGCGGCGCACCCCATTACCTCGTGTCGGCTGGCAAGTAGTGACGACCTGTTGGTCTGAGTGGGAGCGCTCCCAAATGGCACAGCTAACCATCGAGCAAATCGCAAACCTGGCTAACATCTCGCGCTCGACCGTGTCGCGGGTCCTAAACGAGCATCCCAGCGTGCGTCCGGATGTGCGTGAGCGCGTGTTGCGCGTCATCAGCGAGCACGGCTATGCGCCGAGAGCCGCCGCGCGAAGCCTCGCGAGCCGGCGTACAGGCGTGATCGGCCTGCTCATCCCTCGGAGTGCGGCGTTCATCTTCGCCGATCCGTTCTTCGCCCTCACGATCCAGGGCATCACCGAGGCCTGCGCCAAAGAGGGGTACTTCCTGATGCTCTCTGCTGTCACGATGGAGGCAGAGCAGGGCTTTTACCGGAACGTCTTGCGCAGCGGCCATTTCGACGGTGTGATCATGCTATCGAGCGACCTGGATGACCCGATACTGCCGCTGCTTGTGAGGGACAAGATGCCCCTGGTGCTGATCGGTAACCACCCTCATTTTCAGGATCTCCACTCGGTGGACGCTGATAACCGATCCGGCGCCTTGCAGGCGACGAAGCATCTCATATCACTCGGGCATCGCCGCATCGCGACCATTACCGGTTCCCGGCGGATGGCGGCCGCCCTCGACCGCCAGGACGGATACGAGCGGGCACTGACCGAGGCCGGACTTGGGGTAGATGCTCGGTTACTCGTCGAGGGCGATTTCACCCAACAGGGTGGCTACCGTGCCATGTTGCAGCTCCTCGAGCTCCCGGATCCGCCCACCGGGGTGTTCGTCGCCGGGGACACTATGGCGCACGGCGTTCTCCGCGCTCTGCACGAGCGGGGTTACAGCGTGCCCGACGACATCGCCATCGTGAGCTTCGATGACCTGCCTGCCGCCGCCTTTGCGAATCCACCGCTGACGAGTGTTTGCCAGCCGATCACGGCGATGGCGGGCACAGCGGTCAAGATGCTCATCAATCAACTTGGGGCCGATGGGCGCAGCGTATCCCGCGCCTGCCTGCCGACAGAGCTCGTGATCCGCGACTCCTGTGGTGCCAAGGCGCGCACATCCATAGAGAAGGAGAGGGGGTGATCGATACCACCAGTGGCTCCTAGGGCCGTTGATCTTCGGAATGGGAGGTGGTTCCGAGGATTCTGTTACCGTGGTTGCCCTGTCATGGGTGATAGCACCATGACAGCAGGGCAAAGGTGCCTGTAGCTATCCCGGCGGACGGGTGTTGTAACTCGCACCGCCGCCGAGGACACGATTGACGTTTCTGTTTCTACGGAGGAGTAACTCGTGCTCAAGCATAAGATGTCATTTCTGGCCCTGCTTCTACTGCTGATGCCCCTGCTGGCGGCGTGCGGTGGGAGCCCGACGACGAACAACACGGGGGCGGCTTCTACCGCGAGTACCGCCGCCAATGACACTGCGTCCTCACCAGTCGCCGCCGACACGGCGCAGGAGTCGACTCCGACCGCGGCTGCCGGTGCCGTGGAGAGTACGGCTTCGCCCGCTGTGGCTCAGGGAACGCCCGAGCCACCGCCCACGACGGGGACAACCAGCAATTACGATGCGGCGCCTAACAAGATTACTGTCTGGTTCATGCCCAACGGCGCACAGCCGCTGCAGTACATGGCGACGGAGGCGGAAGCCTTCACGAAAGCCAACCCGGACATCGGCGTCAACTATCAGCTCGTCGACTGGGGCAACGCATACTCACAGCTCTAGACTGCGCTCCAGGGCGGTGCCGATGCATGCGTTACGCAGCTTGGCACGACATGGGTGCCTGGCTTCAGCGCGACCGGCGGCCTACGGCCATTCACACAGGAAGAGATCCAGGCCATGGGTGGCTCCAAGGCTTTCGTCCCCGCTGCCTGGAAGTTGACCGGTGCCCAGGGAAGTAGCGAAGTGACTGCCGCCCCCTGGTTCGTCGATGTGCGGGCCTTGGCGTACCGAAAGGATGTCTTCCAGAAGGCGGGAGTCGACCCGAAGCAGGCATTCAAGGACCTGAAGTCCTTCGAGGCCGCGCTCCAGAAGGTCAAGGATGCGAACCCAGACGTTGCACCGTTCGTCCATCCGGGCCGGAACGACTGGAACGTCTGGCAGAACGCATCCCAGTTTGTCTGGAATTACGGTGGCGACATCCTGAACAAGGATAACACCCAGGCAGCCTTCAATTCCGACAAGTCTGTCGATGGCGTGCATCAGTTGACCAGTTTCTATGGCAAGGGGCTGACTGCCCCGGACACGCTCGAGCTCAACTCGGCCGAGGCCGAGGCGCGTTTCGGAAACGGCGAGGCGGCCTCCATCATCGCGTCCTCGTACCTGATCAGCCAGGCGCGCTCTCCGAAGGATCAAGGTGGCTGGCAGAGCGACGAAGCGCGCAACAACCTCGCCTTCGCAGAGTTCCCGGCCGGGCCCGGTGGACAGTATACGTTCGTGGGCGGCAGTCAGCTGGGTATCTTCAACGACTGCCCGCAGCCTGAGGTCGCCGTCAAGTTCGTGCAGTACCTGACGAGCAACGAGTCGCAGGCCCGCTACGCATCGAACATCGGTATGCTGCCTGCGCGGGAGGAGGCCCAGAAGGCGGAGGCTTTCAACGATCCGCTGTACCAGCCGTTCAAGGCCGGCTCGCAGAAGGGCAAGGCTGCCCCGGCGATCGTCGAATGGGGCGGTATTGAAAACGCCTTCCAGACGGAGCTTCAGGGACTCTGGGAGGAGGTCGCGGCATCGGAGGGTGAGCCGATTGATCGTGAAACGGTCAAGCAACGCCTTGATGCGGCTGCGGAGACTGTGAACGGACTCCTCGGCCAGTAATCTCACGATAGCAATGCTAACAGGGCAGCCACTTGACTGCCCTGTTAGCATTCCCTGTTCCCGTTTCTTAGGAAGAGAGTGATGGCTACAACTCCAACACGCACGCTCACACACCGACCGGGCATCATCCGGCGCGCTCGCCGCAACCGCATCGCCTATGCGTTCATCGCCCCGGCAGTGCTGATGATGTTGCTCGTACACGTGATCCCGTCTGTTCAGGGTATCTACATGTCCCTGCTGGATCTCCGGCAGGCGACGCTGCGGCAGTATCTCGGCGCGCCGTCCGTGGGGCTCGAACACTACCAGGACATCATCACCGGCTTCTTCTCCGGGAGGGGCGGGGCCAATATCCGTGGTCTCTCACAGGCCACGCGCAACGCCTTGTGGTTCACCATCTGGCTCAATGTAGGGACGATCGGGCTGGGACTGGTGCTTGCTTTACTGCTCAACCGCAAGTTTCGCGGGCGGGGTCTCGCCCGGACCCTGATACTCTTGCCCTGGGTAGTGCCCAGCTTTGTTGCTGGACTGATCTGGCGATTCGTCTGGCTCCAGCGCGGTGGCCTGGCGAACCAGATCCTGGTGGACTGGTTGGGGATCGTCGACCAGCCGATCCGGTGGCTGCTGCTGGAGAACACGCGGTGGGCGCTGCTCATTCCGGCCATCTGGCGTAGCGTCCCGTTCACGGCTCTATTGCTGCTTGCGGGGTTGCAGGTGATCCCGCAGGATCTTTACGAGGCGGCGCGGGTCGATGGTGCGAATGCCTGGCACCGCTTCCGCTACATCACTCTACCGCTGCTGAAGCCGAGTCTTGCTATCACCTTGATGTTCGGAATCGTATTCAACCTCTTCGGGTTTGGCCCCTTCAACATTGCCACGTCCATGTTCGGGAGCACGAACCACGGTAAGTACGCGGAGCTGGTGGTGCCTGCGATCGCCCGCCAGACATTCTCCAACCAACTGTATGGATATGGGGCGGCGGCCTCGGTGCTGGTGATGACCCTTGCGATGGTGTTCGTCATCCTGTGGTATCGGGTGTTCCGCGACACCCTAAGAGCAGAGTAGCGAGGAAGGGATTGTGACTACACCTTTCACAAATTCGACTCTGGCGCGACCCGGCTCATCAGCAACGCGCCGGAATCTGCAACAGGGGATCACGAATCGCCTCCTGGACCTACTGCTGATTGTGTTGGTCTTCCTGATGATCGCTCCGCTGATCTTCATGGTCGTCAGCTCGTTCAAGACTGGAAGGGAGTTTGTCAATCCAACCGGCTTCTTCCCAGAGCAGTGGCAGTTTGGTAACTACCGCGAGATGTGGCGTCGGGCGAATTTCGGCCTCTATTTCCGCAACAGCCTCATCGTTTGTTCGGTCACCACGGTTGTGGCGACTTTCTTCGCGGCCCTCACGGGCTATGCGCTTACCCGCTTCCGTTTTCCCGGATCCGACCTGTACGGCCTGAGCGTGCTGGGCACTCAGCTGATCCCCGGCACCCTATTCTTCATCCCTCTCTATCTGACCTTTGTATGGATACGCACGACATTCGGCCTCCCGCTCATCGGCACGAACCTTGGAGGGATCGTCCTGTACATCGGCTTCTTCATCCCAGTGTCCCTCTGGATCCTTCGTGGCTTCTTCGCCGCGATTCCGGTCGATCTGGAGGAACAGGCCATGGTTGACGGTGCGACGCGCTTTCAGGCCTTCTGGCATGTGGTGATGCCACTTGCCGCACCGGGGATCGTATCAACGGCGATCTATATCTTTCTCACCGCATGGGATGAGCTCTTCTTCGCCAGTATCTTGCGCGTCAAGACGTTGCCGTTCGGTCTGTTGCTCTTCTCGGGGGTTCAGTCGTCACAAACCCGCTACGACCTGATCATGGCCGGCGCGGTCGTTTCTACTATCCCGGTAATCCTGCTCTTCCTACTTCTCCAACGACGCCTGGTCGAGGGGCTGACGGCTGGGGCCGTCAAGTAACACAACAAGATAGACATTCGAATGGAGAACCTATGCCAGAACTGAGCTTCCCCCCGCGCTTCCTGTGGGGCTCGGCTACATCCTCATATCAGATAGAGGGCGCGACGCGCGAAGACGGCCGCGTCGAGTCCATCTGGGACCGATTCTGCCGGGTTCCCGGCGCGGTCGAGGACGGGAGCACCGGTGATGTCGCGTGTGACCATTACCACCGCTGGCGCGAGGATGTAGCACTGATGAAGGACTTGGGGCTGCATGCCTATCGCTTCTCCGTGGCGTGGCCGCGAATCTTGTCGGAAGGAGGATGGCGGGTCAACCACGCGGGACTGGATCTTTACAGCCGCCTGGTGGATGAGCTCCTCCGAAACGACATCGAGCCGTTCGTCACACTCTATCACTGGGATCTCCCCCAGGTCCTGCAGGATCAGGGGGGTTGGGTCTCACGCGCCACAGGGGAGGCGTGCGCCGAGTACGCTGATGTCGTCAGCCATCACCTGGGCGACCGCGTGAAGAACTGGATCACGCATAACGAGCCGTGGTGCACCAGCATCCTCGGCTATCAGATCGGGAGACACGCCCCGGGCCTGCGGGACTGGCCGGCTGCGCTTGCTTCCGCTCACCACGTGCTGCTCTCGCACGGCTGGGCGGTGCCGGTTATCAGGACAAACAGTCCCGGCTCGGAGGTCGGTATCGCCCTGAACCTGAAGCATGTCGAGCCTGCCTCGCCGAGCGGAGCCGACTCAGAGGCTTGTCGCCACTTCGATGGATACTTCAACCGCTGGTTCCTGGACCCGCTCCACGGCCGGGATTACCCAGCTGATATGGTCGCCGACTATGCGGTCGCGGGGCATCTTCCGTCCGGAGGTATGAGCTTCGTTCGACCGGGGGATCTTGAGACGATCGCGGTTGCAACCGACTTCCTCGGCGTCAACTACTATGACAGGGCAGTCGTCCGCAGCCAGGACGTGCCGGAGGATCAGAACGAGGCGCGCACGGTCGTAGTCGCGCCCGAGTCGGAGTGGACCAACATGGGGTGGGAGGTGTACCCCGACGGCCTGTGCCAGCTGCTGGAGCGCCTGCATCGCGAGTACCGTCCGCCCAAGCTCTACATCACCGAGAACGGTGCGAGTTATGATGATGGTCCCGACGGTGACGGCATCATAGACGATGAGCGGCGGCAGCGGTATCTGCGCGATCACTTCGTTGCGGCACACCGAGCAATCTCTGCCGGCGTGCCTCTGTCGGGCTTCTTTGTCTGGTCCTTGATGGACAATTTCGAGTGGGATCGCGGCTATACCCAGCGCTTCGGCATTGTGTGGGTGGACTACGATACACAGAAGCGCATCCCGAAGCGAAGCGCACGATGGTATCAATCGGTGGTCGCTAGAGGTTCAATCTCTACGGACTGAGTCCTTTGGGGGGAGCAGCCCAGGGGCATACTCGTGTCACCAGTGCTTGTCCGGGGGGCGGTGAGTGTGGAGCACAAGGGCGATGAAAGTACTCTTCGGTGAGGGTTAGCCGCCCATCTCCTACGTCTCCAACGCCCCCAGGTACGCCAGCATTGCCGCGCCGGTCTTGATGCCGCTGAAGAACCGCTCCACCTCCAGGTTCTCGTTGGGGGCGTGGTTCGCCTCGTCAGCATTGGCGTACGGCACGCCAAAAGCAGGCACACCGAGGGTCTTCGTCCACACGTAATCCGGCAAGCTGCCGCCCATAGCCGGTACGAGAAGTGGATCTTCCTGCGCCGCCGAGATGCCCCGCCGTATTGGCTCGGTGAACGGCGAGTCGAGCGGGGTCCGAGAAGGGTCCATCCCCCCATGCCAGACTACCTCCACATCCGGCGCGTGACGGGCCACGTGCGCCTTGACCTTGGCAAAGATCTCCTCAGCGGTCTGCGCCTCGACCATCCGGATGTCGCACTTCGCCACCGCCTCGCTCGGAAGCACCGTCTTCGAGCCCGGCCCTGCGTAGCCCCCGTAGAGCCCGTTGATCGTAAAGGTAGGCCAGGACGAGAGCCGCTCCGCGACCCCGCGCCCGTGCGGGGGCTCGAACTCTTTGATGCCGACCGACCGCTTCACTGCCTCCTCGTCAACGGGCAGTCCGGCCAGTGCCTCTCTCTCCAGTTCCGTTGGGGGCAGGACGTTGCCGTAGAACCCATCAATGGTGATCTCGCCACGTGAGTCCTTCATCGTGGCCAGCAGTTGCACCAGTGTCCAGAGTGGCTGAGGGGCGACGCCGCCCCAGTTGCCGGAGTGGAGGTCGCGCGCTGCCCCACGGGCGCGCAGCTCGAAGTTCAGCACCCCGCGCACCCCAAAGAGGATGCGTGGCCTGCCACTCGCGTCTACCGGTCCGTCACTCGTGATCACGAGGTCGGTGGCCAGCAGATCTCGGTGTTCTCGCACGAAGTCGGGCATCCGAGGGCTGCCAATCTCCTCCTCCCCTTCGAGCAGTACCTTCACGTTGCACGGAAGCTTGCCGCGGCAGGAGAGCGTCGTCTCCAGCGCCAGGAGTTGAGCGAGGTGCTGCCCCTTGTTGTCTCCCGCCCCCCGAGCGTAGATGCGACCATCGCGGATTGTCGGCTCGAACGGCGGTGAGGTCCACGCGTCCAGCGGGTCGGGGGGCTGCACGTCGTAGTGTCCGTAGAGGAGAACGGTGGGCGTGCCCGGCGCATCGTGCCGCTCGGCGAAGACCATCGGCCAACCCTCCGTCGGGATGACACGAGCCTCCAGGCCCATCCGGGACAGCACACCGGCGATGTACTCGGCGACCTCCCCTATCCCCTCCCCATACGCGCTGATGCTCGGCCGCCGGAGGTAGTCAAAGAGCCGATCAAGGAACTCCTGACGGTTCTCGTCAACGCGCGCAAAGATGTCGGTCAGGTCCGGTTCGCTGCTTGAGTGCGGGCCCGTCATTTCGTTCGCCCTCCTTCCTCACCGTATCCACTCACATACACCGCTCGGTTCGGGTCATTTTATAGCAGGGCAGCTTGTGTCACAGGCCGACCTGGTAGATACACCAGGCCCGACTGGACAGCCTGGCGAATCAAGAGGCTGATGTCACCGAAGACCCGAGATCATCTTTGATCGTTGCGCCACGCTCGCCCACCCGACTCCCGGACCAGGAGTCCCAGCGCGGTACCGGCCGCTGCCCAGACCGCAAGCCCCATCCACGATAGTTGATACGAGCCGGTCCAGTCCGCAGCAAGTCCGAACAGCGGCGGAGTAACGAAGGCGCCTATGAAGGAGACCGTGAGGCTAGCGCCCATGGCGGTGGCCGCCGCGTGTGTGCCGACTGCTTCGGAGACGAGCGTGAGGTAGAGTGCATTCCAGCCCATGGCGGATGAACCGAGTAGGAATGCGAGGATGGGGATGCTGAGAACAGGCAGGCCACGGCCCGCGAAGGCCATAGCCAGGGACGCTGCGACCGCGATCATGCCCACGAGCAGCATCACCGGGGCACGCCGCCCTATGCGGTCCGAGACCACTCCCCAGCCGATCCGTCCCGCGATTCCGCCTACCTGGAGGACAGCTACATAGGCGCCGGCGCGTACCACCGAGATGTCCATTGCCTCGTGGAGGTACAGGGCCAGGTACGACGTCACGCATCCCTGTACCCCGACCAGGACGAAGGCGTAGCCGGTCGCAGCCAGCAGGTTCCGGTTCTGAAGGATCGTGCGCAGCGGCGGGCGCAGGGAGGCCGAGCGTTCAGTCGGCATCTCGCGGTAGAAGAGGGCGAAAGCGATCACCGTTAGGAGTGCAACAGCAGCCGCCGCGCCGAGGCCAGCGCGCCATCCGAACCTGACTGCCACCGTTGGCAGGATGAGAGCGGCAGTCAGTCCCCCGACCGGCATCCCGGTCTGCCTGATGCCCATAGCCCCACCGCGTCGGGAGCGAGGGAACCAGCTAGCGATCGCCTTCGAGCCACCCGGCGCTGTCCCGGACGCGCCGAGGCTCGCGAGGAGCAGGAGGGCAAACAGCCAGGCGAAGCCGCTCGCCTGTGACGCGAGGAGTACGAACAGTGCCATCGCCGTTGTCCCTGCCAGGATGATATTGCGCTCGCCTCGGCGATCTATTAGTATCCCGGCAGGGAGCATCGTGAACAGCATCCCGCCCCAGATGGCGGAGGACAGCAGGCCCACTTGAGCGCGGGTGAGTCCCAGGTCGCGTGTCAGGACCGGCCCGAGCACGGATGGCGTCTGCTGAAGGAGCGAGACCCCTGCCTGGACGAGCGTCGCGAGCAGCAGGATGACCCAGCGATAGGAGGAGGCCCCTTGGAGGGGCGTGCTGGTTGCTTTCACCTCCATGGGTACCGGAGCACCTCGCATAGGTCTGTTGAGGCTCGGCGATGATGCAGCCGGCTTGGGATTCCTGTCACACCGTAACTCCTTAGCCCTGTGAGCGCACATGAAATATAGTACGTCATCCGGACGGCCCAATTTAGACGGTTCGGCGTGAGGCCGTACCGCAGTTGTCCGTGCAGGGGTAAGAACCTGCCGTCGCGGATGGCTTTCATGCCCCTACGGAGCGTGCAAAATTGGGCTGATGTTGACCTGACCGGTCGAATGAGCAAGACCCTTGATGAGTGGGAACCATGCGGAGATGGAAGATGAGTCTTCCTGGTCCCGGTGAAGAGATTATCGTGCCGCCGGGAGCCAAGCATGATTGGTGGAACGCTAGCGACACTGAAGAGTTGCATCAGTTCACGGGGTCCGTCCGGCCCTCAAGTTCGAGGTCTTCACAAGAAGACTACGCGCACTGGGCAGGGAGAAGCACACGTGCAAAGGGTTTCCTGCCGCCGTGCAGTTCGCGGTCCAGGTGGTTAAATGGAGGACAACGTATACCTGGCCGAGTATCTGCTGCTGTTTCAGAAGGTCGTCTACAGGCTGCTGATGACTGTGGGGTGGGGCTGGGTTACCACGCCTGTTTCCAGAGACACGACATTTGACGGCGCCTCTATCCGGTGCAGCCCGCGATTGCCGCCGAAGCCGGCCTGGTATCAGGAAGGGCGACACGAGGGAGGTGCCATTTGAGCACGAGCCCATTTGAGCCGGGAATAGATAGCTACTCTTTGGGATGCTGATTCCATCCCCGTGAAGTAACTTCTACCACCCGGGCGTTGGCTCTGGCACTTGCAGCGATAGGGAGAGAAGAGAGGGGGGCCGGATGTTGCGATTGGTGATCCTGGCATCGATCTTGGCCACTCTGATCGGCGTGTGCGGGTCTCCGACCGATACCGGCGACGGGCGCGGCCCCTCCGGAGCCTCGACACGATCGACGACGATAGGCAAGGGGAGGGTCACTCCTACGCCGTACCCCACGGACCCCGCCAAGCGGCTTGACAGGACGCTGGAGCTTGCTCTCACCCCCGGATTCAGGCCGACCCCCGTCCGTGTGCCCGGCCATACCCCCGTATCCAGCTCCGTGCTGGCGAGCTTCACCGCGCGGGGTGGGGGATACGTTCGCGACCGGACGCTCACCGTCTACGAGAACGGCCACGCAGAGCTGCTGGACAGGGTCGCGGGAGATCATGTGATCGCCAACTTCCAGCTGAGCCGCGCTCAGCTCGACGAGGTCCGAGCTCTGTTCCGCCGCCCCGAGTGGCGACAGGCAGAAACGAGCTATTGTTGCGCCCTTGACTCTGAGGTGCTCGAGGGCGGCTACTACATTGTCTACGGCGGCGGCAAGAGTGTCGAATTTGGGGGCGGAACGCCCCACCCGCGAGTCCTCAGCGAGGCGATGGCGTTGGGCCGACGACTGGGCCTATCGGCGAGGGGTACGCCGGTGCCCGGCACACCATAGCTAGCCGAACAAGGGATAGACACAGTAGAGAGGAAGGGATACGAAAAATGAGGACCTGGCTATCTCTCGCGCTAGGGGCCATACTCCTGCCCATAGCCTCGGCCATGTACGTACCCGCAGCCTACGCAGAGCCGCACGCTGTAGAGCGGGGTCTGCTCCTCGCACAGGTCCCTCACGATGGCCTTCCATCCCTCAACGCTGGAACTCAGACCGCCGTGGAGCAATCGCCGCTACCCAGGTACGGATTCAGAGCGGTGAGTGGGTTGCGGCGGTTCGGTGGTGGGGGCAGACCTGTTGGACATCGCTCCCCTCAGGCGGCGCGTGAGCAGCAGGTAGAGGGGGCGGATGTAGGGGTAGTCGTAGGCGCCCGCGAAGCGGAAGGGGCTGCCGCCGAACCGCCGCTTGAACTCGTACACCCCCCAGAGGCCGGAGCCGTCCTCGCCCTGGGGAGGCGAGCCGTCCGGGGACTCGGCCGCCTGCTCGAGGATTCCGCCGAAGTCGTAGTACGCGCAGCCGCGAGCCATGCACCACTCGAGCGCCTTCCATCGGAGCAGGTAGTTCGGCTTGTCACGCCGCTGCTCGGTGTCCGATGAGCCGTACAGCTCGATCCCGCCGCGCCCGAACGCGAACACCATCAGTCCTGCTATGACCTGACCCTCGGCCTCGGCAAGCAGCAACTCCGCCTGGTCGCGCTTGCGGAACTCCTCCAGCAGGTCTCGGTGATAGTCGAGCGATCGCACGGGAAAGCCTGCCCTCCGCCCCGTCTCCTCCATTAGTTCCTGAAAGCGATGCATGTCCTCCTCGCCGGAGGCGGGCCGGACGGTCACGCCGCGCTTCTCCGAGAGCCGGATGTTCTGGCGCGTCTTGCTCTTCATTGCCGCGAGCACGGCTTCCGGCCCGCCGCTCAGGTCTATCATTATCGTCGCGAGGAACTGCATGCTGCCGGGGCTCTGTCGAAAGCCGTGGTCTGTGAGCACACGCTCGACGTGGGCGCCGGCGGGCTCGTTCGGCTCCACCTTCATGAAGATGGCGTGGCGGCTGCGGGCCACCTTGTGCACGGCGTCGAGTAGGCGAGCGTAAAGCTCAGGCTGGTCGGCCGGCGCAACGGGACCACGCGGCATGTACGCGAGCGAGATGCCGAACCTGGAGCGTATGAGCACCTGCGCTCCCGCGAGTACTCGGCCGTCATCCTCAACGACGAGGCGAACGGGCTGCCACCCGCTCCTGCGCTTCAGCTCGCCCCAGCCCCAGCTCTGGAGCAGGTGGCCGTTAGGGGCATTGGCGACGAACGAGTCCCAGCGGGCCTCCTCGTCCTCGCGAAGCTGTCGCACGGTGACGGTGCGCTGCGCCGGGGCTACCGCTGCCATCGGTGGACCTTGGGGGGAATGTCTGTGGTCATCGCCTGCTGTATACCGCTCCGCAGCTACCCATGTCAAGAGCGGGCGCACGATCACACGGTCGAAGAGCGCGGCTGTTGATCACGGTGGAGAAGCATGCTACATTGCGGTGCCGTACCAGTAAGGGGCTGAGCTTTGATGCACACTCGCCTTGACCCTGATTAGTAGAGGGGAACCAATGACAAGGTCGCTCCTTACGCTAATCGCAGTCATCCTGGCACTTTCGCTAGCCCCGCCAGCGGAGTCGCAGCAGACGGAGCTTGTAGAAGTGACCTTTCATCTCACCCTGAGAGGGCAGGCGCCAGCAGGCGAGCGGTTCAGCTTGTTCGCCGACGAGATCCCGCCGCAAGTCCCGCCGGTCAATGATGCAGGCGTGCAGTTCTTCTGTGGGTACAGCAGCAAGGATGATTTCAGGATTCCAGACACCCCCGAATGCGAAGGCGGGGGCACCGTCTACCTAGCAAAAAGACGTGTAGTCCAGGGATCTGACGTGAGGTACTCCTTCGTTAGAGAGAGGGAGCCGTTCGACCGTGGGGTGGACGACCAGCGCTTCGAGGCGGGGAGGGTGACGGTGGAAGGACACATGACCATTCGCGCGTCCTTCGCCTACCCGCCCGTGGGAGACGACCGACGGACCGGTTCTGACGTGCAGCAGCCGACTGCACCCGTGAGTGATGGCACGGTCAAGAAGAGGTTCGTGCTCACCCTGGAGGGCGACGCACCAGCCAATGAGTCGTTCCTACTGCGCTACTACGGTTTGGACGACCCGAGCCTGTCGAGCTACGCGACCTTCTGTGGCGGCGGCCAGGGAAGGTGCATCGGGGGCGGGAGGGCATACAGCAGAGAACTGGTGCTTCCGCGCGGCACGCGGATGAAGTACGTATATCAGAGGGGCGAGCTCGATCGCGTGGTGGCTGGCGGAGGGGAGACCTTCGAGGAAGGTGTCGTGACGCTCGGCTCTGACACAACCACCTCCGCTACCTACGACTTCGCCGGCACGCCTCAGCTACCAAATGCTGGCGGAGGAGGCGGCAACCGACACTCCTTGGAGGAGCGCCCTCTCGGGTGGACGGTCATGGGAACTAACCCACCTCCACGTTGCCATCGAGCATCGACGGTCTACTGGCGATAATGAGGTAGCTGGACAGCTACAGCGCCGGTAGGGGCACAAAACGTCGAAATATATAGGGCGGCGCCCGCACCCGCTCGAGACTGCATCCGGAGCCCGTAACTCCTCACCGGCGAGTTGGCGTCGGCCTCTGCCTCCTCACGCTCTAGCACCGGAGTTACACAGAGTGCGCTTGACTACCGTCTGCTTACTACGTAGAGTGTTAGCTGGTCGAATCCCTATCATGCACGAGGTCTGAATGTCTTTCGCCACCACACAGGCAACCAGAACCACTCCGGCACGCGGCTCCTACACCATGAGGGAGATGAGGAGCGCGTCGCGCGAGGAGTGGGATAGCCTGCTGGCGAGCGGGCCGGGCGGGGGGCACGTCTTCCAGAGCTATGTGTGGGGCGAGTTCAAGCGCGAGATAGGCTGGAAGCCGGTGCGTCTCGTGCTCGAGCGGGACGGCGAGCCGGTCGGCTTTGGGCAGTTCCTCGTCCGCAGCACACTCCCGGTGCCGGGCACGCTTATGTACGCCACCAAGGGGCCGTGGCTGCCGTGGGAGGACGAAGACGCGGTGCGCACCTTCTTTCGAGGCGTGCGCACTGTGGCGGAGCGCGAGGGCGCGCACACAGTCAAGATAGAGCCCGAGGTACTCCAGGCGCGAGCCGACATCAAGGCTCTCCTCTCCGACATAGGCTTCCGGCGGACGCGCTACGACCTGCAGTCGAAGACAACTATGGTCGTAGACCTCGAGCCCGCCGAGGAGGATATCCTTGGCAGGATGACGAACAAGACGCGAAACATCATCCGCTCGGGCGCGAAGAAGGGAATCGAGGTCGTCGAGGACAATTCCCAGGAGGCGCGCGACGAGTTCTGGCGACTGATGGAGATCACGTCGGAGCGCGACGGCTACATGGCGAGGAGGTCGGCCGAGTACCACCAGTCCGTGTGGGAGGCGATGCTTCGCGCAGGGCAGGGGCACCTCTTCCTGGCGACCCACGAGGGGGAGCGGCTCGCGGGGATGTTCGTCTACACCTTCGGCAAGAAGTACTACTACATGAACGGCGCGTCGAGCAACGAGAAGCGCAACCTGAACCCTACCTACGTCCTCCAGTGGGAGGTGATGCGCTGGGCGAGGGAGCACGGGTATACATACTACGACATGGTCGCCATCCCAAACCCGGATAACCTGAACGAGAGCGACCCGCTGTGGGGCGTGTACAAGTTCAAGTCACGCTTCGGCGGAGCGATCACGGAGTTCGTGGGTTGTCTCGACTGGCCGGTGCGGCCCGTGCAGGCCGGGGCGTGGTACCGCTTCGAGCCGCTCTACTACCGCGCGTACCAGAAGCTCAAGCATGACATCTACTACTAAGCCCACGGCAACCACGCCGCCCCTGCGGAGCAGCCGGCTCGCGCGCTTCGCGGCAATCACCGCGCTGGCGTTCGTGCTTAGCCGGGTGTTGGGGCTGGTGCGGGAGCAGGTCATTACCGCACGCTTCGGCCTGGGATCGAGTCTCGATGCGTACCGGATTGCTTTCCAGATTCCCGACTTGCTCTTCATCCTCATCTCCGGCGGCGCGCTCGGGACGGCGTTCATCCCGGTGTTCGCCGAGCTGCGGGGGGTGGACGAGCGCGCGGCGTGGAGGATGGCGAGTGGCGTGCTGGGGATCGTCGCCGTGGTGATGACAGGGTTGATCGTGCTGGCGTGGGTGCTCGCACCCTGGCTTATCAGCGATGTCATGGCTCGCGGCGACGCCCCGGAAGATCAGCAGCTCGCCACGAACCTGATGAGGATCCTCCTGCTGTCGCCTCTCTTTCTCGTGCTCGCGAGCGTTGCCGCCGCCGTGCTGCAGTCGTTCGAGGCTTTCACGCTGCCCGCCTTCGCGCCTATCCTGTACAACACGTGCATCATTCTCGGCGCTCTCTTTCTCGCGCCCTCTATAGGTATATACGGCCTCACCATAGGCGTCGTGGTAGGGGCGTTCATCTTTTTCCTGATGCAGTTCCCCGCGGCGGTGCGACGGGGCCTACGGCCTCCCCGGTCGTCGCCGTTTGGAGACCCGAACGTGCGCAGGACCTTTCGGTTGCTCCTCCCTCGCATAGTCGGGCAGGCGGCGCTGGCGGCGAACACGGTAATCGCTATCTCGCTGGCTTCCGGCATAGATCGCGGGGCATCGGCGTTCTACTCGGGCTGGATCCTGTTCGCCCTACCGGTCGGGCTTTTCGGCACGAGCGTGGCGACGGTCGCGTTCCCAGCCCTCTCGCGTGAGGCAGGCGAGAAGGACTACCAGATGTTCCTCTATCTGCTGCGCCGGGCGGTGCGGGGCGTCTTGTTCTTCGTGTTGCCCGCGAGCATAGGGCTGATCGCGCTTCGAGAGCCGATCATCTCGCTCATATACGAGCGCGGGGAGTTCGACCACAGCGACACTTTGCTGACGGCCGTGCCGCTCTTGTACTTCTCCATTGGGATGTGGGCGTACGCACTCGCGGACGTGCTCCCCAGGGCGTTCTACGCGATGCAGGATAGCAGGACGCCCGTGAAGATCGCGCTTGTCGCGGTCGTGATAGACGCCACGCTCTCCTTCTTGCTCGTCGGCCCGTTCGGGCTGGGCGGGCTCGCGTTTGCCTTCTCTGTCGCCACGATGGTACACGCAACCCTGCTCCTATGGGCGCTGAGGCGGAGGGTGGGCAGCGTGCTGAATCGCCCAACGATGCTGTTCACCGCAAGGGCCGCGCTTGCCACATTCCTAATGTTTGCCGCGCTGTGGCTGGCCCGCCCGCTCCTCAGCGGCTACCAAGACCTTCCCCTTCTCTCGCTCGCCCTACGGGTAGGGGTGGTGGTGGCTGGTGGTGGCGCGGTGTACGTGCTCGCCAGCCTGCTGCTGCGGCAGGAGGAGGTAGGAACACTGCTGCGGCTAGCCCGGCGGTAGGAGAAGCTACACGCGCGCTGTCAACCCGGCCAGCGCCTCCACCGCGCGCTCGAGCGTACTCATCTTCTTCGCGAAGCAGAAGCGGATCTGACCCGCTCCCTGCGCAGGGTCGGTGTAGAAGCTCGACCCGGGCACGACGGCCAGCCGTCGCTCCTCGATCAGATAGCGGGCAAACTCCACGTCAGTTCCGCCGTACACGTCTCCTATCTCGCACATAATGTAATACGCGCCCTGAGGCTTGTACGCGCGGAGGCCCGCAGCCTCCAGCCCGGCTAGCAGGTAGTCACGCCGCTCCAGGTATTCTGTTTGTAGCTGTTGGTAGTAGTCGTCCGGCAAACGTAGCGCAACCGCTCCCGCTTCCTGCAGCGGGGCGGCAGCGCCGACGGTTACGAAGTCATGCACCTTGCGGATGGCGTCGGTGATGTCGGGAGGGGCGATCGTGTAACCGACTCGCCAGCCGGTGACGCTGTACGTTTTCGAGAGGCCGTTGATCGTGATCGTCCGCTCGCGCATGCCCGGCAGCGTCGCCATCGCAACGTGCTCCGTGCCGTCGTACGTCATGTGCTCGTATATCTCGTCGGTGTAGACAATCGCGTCGTGCTCCTGACAGAGATCGGCTATGAAGCCCAGCTCCTCGCGCGTGAACACCTTGCCTGTAGGGTTGTGCGGCGTGTTGATGATCACGCCGCGAGTGCGTCCGTTGAAGGCCGCCCGGAGCTCGTCGCGGTCGAACGACCAGTCGGGGGGGCGCAGCGTGATGAAGCGGGGCACGGCGTCGGAGAGGACGCAGTCGGGACCGTAGTTCTCGTAGAAGGGGGAGAAGATGATGACCTCGTCGCCGGAGTTGAGCGTGGCGAGCAGCGCGGAGAGCATCGCCTCGGTAGCGCCGCAGCATACTGTTATCTCTCGCTCAGGGTCTATCTCCATGCCGAGGAAGCGGCGCGTCTTCTCGGCAAGCGCCTCCCGGAAGGCTTTGGCGCCCCACGTGATCGCGTACTGGTTGACATCGTTCTGGATAGCCTCGCAGGCGGCGTCCTTGATGACCTGCGGCGCGGCGAAGTCCGGGAAGCCCTGAGCCAGGTTTATCCCGCTCTGGCCGTGCCGTGCGCCAATGAGTCGCGTCATCTCTCGTATCACGCTCTCCGTGAACGTCTCGGTCTTCCTGGATACTCTGGCTGTCATCCGGCCCGTCTCCCTTCCGGTGGCGCGTAGTACAAATGGGCTATTCGCGCTGCTAATACAGGTCAGTATACTATCAAGAGAAGAGCCAACAGGAATCATCCGGTTCCCTTGCCCGGCAGGGTCAACGCAGCTGCCGGGTATTTCTTTAGCATTGGAGGTCGCAAATATGCGAAGAGAGTGGCTGCGTAGACGCGCTGTATTGATATTTCTGGCAGTCGTGATCGCCGTTGCCAGCGCGTTGAGCACCCAGCTCGGAAGCGCGCCCGAGGTAGACCTGCCGGCTTCCACGACCGAGGAGGTTGCTATCGAGGCGCCCGAGGAGAGCGTAGCCGAGGCGGACACTGACGACCGCGCGCAGGACGGCATACTCGTCCGAACGGCTCCCTCCGGTAGTGCCGCGTCCGGTGGGGCAGGGCAGCTGCCGGAGGATCGGGTGATTGTCAAGTTCGATGACACCGCGAGCGAGGCGCAGAAGCGCCGGGCTAGGACCGAGGAGCAGGCCGAGAAGATTCGGGACCTGGCGCTCGTGCGAGCCGAGGTCGTCCGGGCAAAGGGCCGGTCGGCCGAGGCCACGGCGCGCGCGCTCAACAGTCGACCCGACGTCGAGTACGCCGAGCCCGACTACGTCGTCCGGGTCAGCGCGTACCAGGACGAGCCGTACTTCGACTACCTCTGGGGGCTGAACAACAGCGGGCAGTCGGTGCAGGGCCAGAGCGGCGCGGCTAACCTGGACATTGATGCGTTGGAGGCCTCCGCCGTCTCGCTGGGCAGCACGAGCCTCACGGTCGCCGTGATAGACGACGGTGTGGACTTCTCGCACCCTGACCTGAGCGGCAGGCAGTGGGCGAACCCAGGGGAGTCGGGCACGGACTCGGCTGGGAAGAACAGGGCCACGAACGGCGTGGACGACGACCTGAACGGCTACGTGGACGACGTGAACGGCTGGGACTTCTACAACGGCGACAAGACCGTACACGACGCCGTGGACAAGGACAACCACGGCACGCACGTCGCGGGCACGATAGCGGCCTCCCTCAACGGCAAAGGCGTTGTGGGTGTTGCGCCGAACGTCAAGGTGATGGCCCTGAAGTTCATAGGTCCTCAGGGAGGATACACCTCGGACGCGATCTCTGCCATACAGTACGTGACGCGCAAGGGCGTGGTGATCTCGAACAACTCCTGGGGCGGTCCCGGCTACAGCCAGGCGCTAAAGGATGCGATCGAGTCTTCGGGCCAGCTATTCGTCGCGGCAGCGGGCAACGCGTCGAAGAACCAGGACACTGGTCCCGACCCGGACTACCCCGCAGCGTTCGATTCCTCGAACATTCTCTCTGTGGCAGCGGTGGACAACGCCAGCAGCCTCGCATCCTTCAGCAACTACGGTGCTACGAGCGTGGACATCTCGGCGCCCGGAGTGAACATCCTGAGCACCATCCCAAAGGATTACAACGGCACGGACGAGTACGCGTTCTACAGCGGCACCTCGATGGCCGCGCCCCACGCGACCGGCATCGCCGCTCTGTTTAAGTCGGTGAGGCCGTCGTTGACCGTGCCGCAGATCAAGACCGTCATACTCGACTCCGGGAAGGCTGCCACTAACACCACCGGCAGGACGCTCACTGGCAAGGTGGCAAGGGTGGACATCACCCGTCCGGTAGCCAAGGCGCCTGTCCAGGTCTTCGTGAGCAACTCGACGCTGGGGACTAGCGCCGTTCCTGTCCGGCTCTCCTGGTCAGCGAGCGACGGCAGCGGGAGCGGCGTGGTGAGGTACCAACTGCAGCAGAGCACGAACGGCGGGAGCTACGCGACGGTATCGCTGCCAAGCGCGACCACGACGGTGATCACGCGCTCGCTGACGCCGGGCTACAGCTACCGGTTCCGAGTGCGGGCGTACGACCGCGCGGGCAACCTGAGCGCGTTCGCGACGGGACCCGGCTTCACCGTGGACGCCTTCCAGGAGTCGAGCGCGAAAGTGTCCTACGGAGGCTCGTGGACGGGGACATCGCTGTCCGGCGCTTACGGCGGGGCGGTCCGTTATGCCGGTGCCTCCGGCGTGTCGGCGAAGCTCTCGTTCACAGGACGTAATGTTGCCTTCGCGGCTCCGAAGAGCTCGACACGGGGCAAGGCCGACATCTACGTGGACGGCACAAAGGTGACGACCGTGGACCTGTACTCCACCACTACGCTTGCCCGCAGGGTGCTATACGCAAAGGCGTGGACTGCGAGCGGGACCCATACGATCGAGGTGAGAGCGCTGGGCACTTCGGGCCGTCCAAGGGTGGACCTCGATGCCTTCGTGGTCCTGCGTTAGCACCACATTTATAGGTCATATAGGCGGCGCTTGTACTGAGTGCCTTGACGGGGAACCGATCGGCAATCAGCCAGCGCCCGCCAAAGGACCGGTCTTATGCGTCCGGAAAGGCAGGGCGGTCCAGTCGCAGCCCGTGGCGGCGGAGGTGGAGGACGGGACGCGGGAGGACCTCTCCAGCACCGGACATATGCGCCTATAGGCAGTTGCAGCGGTGTCAGACTACAGGTCCATACCTCTCTACCATCCAAACCGGTGCTGACCACGCCTGGTACTGTCGCTTCGCCGGAAGTACGACCAAATCACTGGCCGGTTACCAGGGCATGGTGACTCCACAGCAACAAACTAGGCAGCTAGCCAGGGCGGTTTCAAAGTAGAAGTCCATCGCGTAGTAGAC
>JADDPT010000113.1:5325-6461 GCA_016781735.1 Rubrobacter sp. | reverse complement strand
GGACCTGGTGAGCCAGGTGATCCGCGCCAGGGTGCTTGACAGCGGGTCTGGCGTCAGCTGTAACAGTATCTTGGGCAGGGTAAAGGGAGTGGGTCGGAGGGTCGGCTTCCTGCCACGCGCTGACCACTGATGCGGGGGCGAACGGAAACCGCCCTTCACAGGCACCTCAGAAAGGCGATCTACATGGTGAAAGCTCGGACAACCGTTACGACGCGGGGCTGGGACGAGTGCAACACGGAGCGTGAGGCACGCGCGTCGCTGGGCTCGTCTTCAGCAGCTGCAAGGGGGTACGTCGCTGCGGCGCTCAGGGTCCGAGACGCAGCGAAAGGGGGAGCACGATCTTGAACGTTGCCGTAGGTATTGGCCTCACGAATGAGTGTAACCTCGCGTGCCCGCATTGCTACCGTCCCACCCTTGCCCAGCAGCGCCTTTCCGTCGCCCAGGTGAACACCTTGCTCGACGGCCTGGAGGTCGGCTCGGTGAACCTCGGCGTGGGTGAGAACGGCGTTCACCCGCAGTACCGCGAGATGCTGCGAATCTTCCGTCAGCGCCGGATCAAGACCGCTATCACCAGCAACGGCTACAGCCTTGCGATGCTCTCGGACGAAGATCTCTCCGGTTTCCACTCGGTGGAGCTCAGCTTTGACTACCCCACGAAGAAGGAGATGGACGTGTTTCGCGGGCCCGGGTCGTGGGAGATGGCGATCGAAAGCATCGAGCGATGCCAGCGTCTGGGCATTCCCACCTCGGTCGCGGCGGTTATGATGAGCACGAACTACGACCGGATGGGTGAGATGGTGTCGTTCGCTCGCGAGCTGGGCTGTGACCTACGCGTGAACGTGTACCAGCCCGTGACGGGCGAGAAGTACACTCTCTCGTACGAGCAGTTTTGGGAAGGCTTCGCGGGGCTTTTCGCGGCGGGTCCAGTTGTGGTCTGCAGCGAGCCGCTGGTCAATGCCCTTATGGGACTCGAGACCACGCGGGGCAACCCCTGTGGTCGCACGAGCATACGAGCCTTGCCGGCGGGCACCATCACCCCCTGCCCGTACTGGCCCTCAGCCGGGGGTAGGATTCAGCAGCTAGCAGAAGACTCATCGAGCGTGTGGGGCCGCCGCGAGTTCGAGCGCGCTCGGCAC
>JADDPT010000113.1:0-5311 GCA_016781735.1 Rubrobacter sp. | reverse complement strand
CCGGTCGTGCCGCTTCGCGGCGAGCTGCGCGGGCGGCTGCGCGAGCCGCCGGGCGATCAGGAACCGCCTCAACGAGCCCGACGAGTACTGCCCGGTGATTCGCGGCGAGCAAGAAGTAGCTCGCATTCAGCGGTTGCTGCGGTACACTCACTCCAACCCGGAGGACGTGCCCAAGGCAGGCAATGCCTGTACAACCGTGATAAGCAGAAACGTTGTTCTGTGAGGGCGGAAATATGAATGCGCCCGAAAAGGGATTTGTGGACAAGGCGTTCGGGGACGAACGCTCGCCCCGCATCGCCGCCATAATCCCGGCCCTCAACGAAGCAAACTCTATAGCGAGAGTGGTTGAAGGACTCTCCACGCAGGCGCTGCTTGCGCTTCATCGGATCATCGTTGTGGACAATGGCTCAGACGACGGGACAGGAGAGCAGGCCCGTCGCGCACGGGCGGAAGTGGTTCGCGAGGAGCGGCGCGGCTACGGGTACGCCTGCCGAGCCGGGCTGCTCGCTGCCGCCGGTGCGGACGTGATCGTGCTCCTCGATGGTGATGCCGCGGACGATCCGGCTGACCTTCCCCGTGTGCTCCAACCTCTCCTCTCCGGGGAAGCAGACCTGGTTGTGGGGTCGCGCGCGCTCGGCCATAAAGAAGCTGGCTCGATGACGCCCCAACAAGTCTTCGGGAACCGACTCGCGGCTCTGATCATGCGCCGCCTGTACGGGCTCCGGGTGAGCGACCTGGGGCCGTTCCGAGCTATCCGGCGCGAGGATCTACTCGCCCTCGAGATGCGGGAAATGACGTACGGCTGGTCCGTGGAGATGATGGTCAAGGCGGCGCAAGCGGGCCTACGCTACCGCGAGGTGCCTGTTCACTACCGCAGGCGTGATGGAGGCAAATCCAAGGTCGGTGGCACCCTGAGCGGCAGCGCGCGTGCCGGGTGGTGCATCCTCTCCACCACGTTCCGCTACTCTCGCTGGAAGCCCCGACGCAGCGCAGAGAGTATCCAAAACACCGCCACGGAGCCGAGCCCGTGACGCGGGACGTGCTCTACATCGCCGCGAAGGCTCCGCGACCTGGGCTCGTCAAGACGCGGCTCGCACACGTGATTGGCGATGAGAGGGCCGCGACGCTGTACAAGGCCTTTCTAACCGATCTGCCCGCCCGATTCGGGCGCCCAGGCTTGCCGTTCGAGGTCGGGTGGTACGTAGCCCCGCCGGGTGCGTGGCCCGAAGTCGCGCAGCAGCTGGGCACAAGGGCAAGGAATGCCCTTGTGCTCGAGCAGGATGGTGGGCTTGACTGGACCGAGCGGCAGCGGGCGTTGTTCAGGGCTGCACCGGGGAGGGGTGAGGACAAGATCGTGCTGGTGGCGTCTGACTCGCCGCACCTCGCGGAGGAGACTGTAACGAGCGCGTTCGTCGCGCTCGACCGACACGATCTTGTCCTGGGTCCGACCTTCGATGGCGGATATTACCTTCTCGGAATGCGCGCGTGCGGCTGGCGGGAAGATCTGCTTGACGGAATCCAGATGAGCGGATCCAGTGTGCTGGGCGAGATCCTTGAACGTGCGCTGAGGCTCCAGCTGTCAGTCGCGACCCTTGGAACAACGTTCGACGTGGACGAGTTAGAGGATTTACAACACCTGCGAGAGCTGAAACAGCAACCGTGGGAAGTGGACCTTCGGGAGACCATCGCGGCGCTGGACGACATGAAGACGCACGGGATCCCGCCCAGGAGCGCCGCGAGATAAGTTGTAATAGCAGCCGCTCGATGGGGTCGGGCACAAAAGGGTCCTTGTGATACACGGGATCGGGAGGGAACTCAGATGAGAAGCGCTACAACTCCGTCTGTCAAGGGCGGTCAGAACCCGCCGGGGGATGTGCTGTCCGCCGTGCCCCGGTGGGAGGGGGGAATTCGCAGAGCAGCCCTCCTTCTCGCGCGCCTGATGCTCGCGTACCTGTTCTTCGTCAACCTCTTCTGGAAGCTGCCACCCGACTTCGGCTGCCCTCCCGACTTCCGCTTTACCACCGCCGGCCCCGATGGTTCGTTGAACCGCAGCAGCGGTCTGTGCGACTGGATAGGAGTGGAGGAAGTGTGGTCGACCCGTCCGCGCAAGCTGCTCGACGGTCCGGGACCGATAGAAGTGCCAATAGGCCCCCTCGCTAGAATAAACGGGGCCTTCATAGACAACGTCGTACAGCCTGGCATACGAGTGTTCGGGTGGGTGCTGTGGCTGAGCGAGGCATGGGTCGCCGCTAGCCTCTTTTTGGGCCTGCTAAGTCGCCTCGGTGGACTCGTTGCCCTTGGGCTCGCCGTCCATCTGATGATCGGACTCGGTGGTATCAGCCAGCCCTTTGAGTGGGAGTGGGGCTACAACCAGATGGTGCTCCTCTCACTGCTGATGATCGCGTTCGCGCCGGGCAGGTTCAAGGGGCTTGACGCTTGGCTGCGACCGCGCTTCGCGGCGATGGCCGAACGAGGTAGCCGCCTGGGAAGGCTACTTCTGGCGCTGACGTAGACAACACCCGTATGGAGGCTCAAAGCGTGAACAAGACCTGGCATGGTGCTCGCCCCACTGCGCTCGTTACAGGGGGAGCCGGACTCATCGGCTCGCACCTGTCGGACCTGCTGCTCGCCGAAGGTTGGAGGGTACGCATCCTTGACAACCTGGAGCCGCAGACACACGGGGTGGGCAGGCCACCCTGGCTACCCGAAAGCGCAGAGTTCGTTCGTGGCAACGTATGCGACCGGGACGCCCTCCTCCAGTCCCTGCAAGGCGTGGACGTAGTGTTCCACCAGGCCGCGTACGGGGGGTATATGCCGGAGATGGCGAAGTACGTCTACGTCAACAGCTTTGGCACCGCACAACTCCTGGAGCTGATTCGCAACGAGGCCCTACCGGTACGCAAGGTCGTGGTGGCTTCCAGCCAGGCGGTGTACCGGGAAGGTGCGGGTGAATGCCGGGAGCATGGCATGGTCTTCCCCCACACCAGGCCTGTCGCACAGCTCGTCAGCGGTGATTTCTCTGTGCGTTGCCCTTTCTGCGCCCAGGTAACCACCCCCATTCCCACCCCTGAGGATGCCCCCATCGGCGGCGAGACCGTGTACGCGCTGACCAAGGTGGACCAGGAACGCCTCGTTCTTCTCTGGGGTCGGCAGACCGGCATACCCGCCGTCGCGTTGCGCTACAGCTGCACGTACGGCCCCCGGCAATCGGTGTTCAACCCGTACACGGGGGTCATCGCCATCTTCGCCACTCGACTGCTGAACGGCAAGCCGCCCGTGCTGTACGAGGATGGCGAGCAGACGCGGGACCTGTGCTATGTAGGAGACATAGCCCGCGCCAACCTGCTCGCGGCCTCAACGGACAGGCTTGACGGGCAGGTTGCGAACGTTGGCAGTGGGGTCGCGACAAGCGTCTGGCACATCGCGGAGATGGTGTCGGACGCGCTGGGAGTGCCCATCGCTCCCGTCGCGCGCGGTGAGTTCCGGCCGGGCGAGATGCGACACCTTACAAGCGACATCACTCGCGCCCGCTCCGCGGGCTACGAGCCGCGGGTGGACCTGACCACGGGCGTGGACCACTACATCAGGTGGATCCGGCAGCAGGGCGATGTTCGCGACTACTTCGCCGCGGCCGAGCGGGTGCTGCGAGAGAAGCGCATAGTGCACCGCGTGAACGCGCCCATTCAAAGCAGGCATGGGTGAACCGCTGCCGCACCACCCAGCACCCACCGTAGCTGCGGCTTCAGCCTCGACAGAAAGATTGGCCGGGATCGCTCGACCGACGCGCGCGGACGCGGCTGCTGCGTTCGCGCTGCTGCTCTTGACGTTGCTCGCCACGTGGGATCAGCTGTTCGGCCCGCTCACCGTTGGCCTCGACAGCCTGACGCAGGCGTACCCGTGGTACGGCTACCTGGGCGAGCGGCTGAGGGATGGCGACCTGCCTGCCTGGAACCCGTACTCGTTCTCCGGCACGCCGTTCGCGGCGGATCCCCTTTCCGGCTGGTCATACCTGCCCGCGATGATCTTGTTTGCGTTGCTGCCTGTGGAAGTTGCGGCGAAGGTTTGGGTGTTCGCGCACCTGCTCACGGCGGGACTGGCCGCGTACGCGCTCGCGCGGCTGCTCGGGATGAACGTTGCCGGCGCCCTAATGGCCGCAGTCGCGTACGAGTACTCCGGGCCCGTTTACCTGCGCAACTTCTGCTGCATTGCGTGGGGAAGTGTAGCGGTATGGCTGCCCGTCCTTCTCGTGTGCGCCGAGCTGGCGATTCGCCCACAGTCCCGACCGTCTCGGATCTTGTGGTGGGGGCTGGGCGGCTTCGCATTCAGCCAGGTGCTCGCAGCCTGGCCGGGGCAGGGCACGTACTACGTGCTGCTCGCGTTCGGTGGGTACCTCCTGTATCGTGTTCTGATCTGTCCACCGAGGGACGCGGCGACGGGCGTCGGAGGGAGGCTGGTGGCGCTGTTCGCTCATATTAGCGCGGTCGTACTCATCGGCGCTGCCCTGGCCGCCGCCGGGCTGTTGCCCCGCCTTGAGTTCAACACCCTCTCGAACCTGGCGGGAGGCTACGTCGGCGGTGACAGCGGTGGTGCGGAAACCGGGGGGTGGGCGGTGACACGACAGTGGGGCTCTGTGCTGGCTCGCGGGGACTGGCAGACCGGCGGCGCGGTTCTGCTGCTGGCCCTGCTGGCTCCGCTGATCGCACGTACCCGCTACGGCGTGCCGTACCTGTCTGTTCTCGCGCTTGGAGCTCTTGCTCTGTCCGCCAGGGAATCCACACTGGTGCACCGTCTCGCGTACCTGCTGCTCCCAGGCTTCGAGCGCCTGCACCCACACGTGCCACAGCGCATCTGGATGCTTGGTTGTCTGGCCACGGCGCTGCTCGCCGGCGCGACCGCTTCAAGCCTGTTCGCCTCCATGCACCGGTGGTGCGCCCTGCTCGCCATACCGGTCGGGGTCGTTCCACTGGTCCTGGTGGCAACCAAACAAATCACCCTTGCTCCTATGACGATGATCGCCCTTGCCAGCTGCGCCGCGCTGGTCGCCGCTTCTCGCATCCCCCGGCCACGCGCGAGCGTTCACGCAGGGTCGCTGCTGCTCGTCCTCGGCTTGACTGGCGTCGCGTACGCGGAGCTGCTTGGGGCGGGGAGAGCACTGTTCGCGGAACGGGCGCACATCCAAACCGTTGACCGTCTGCGACGGGTAGATCTCGAGGAGCACTATGCCCCCGGCGCGGCTGGAACCTGGTTGCGCGCGCGGGCGGGCGAGCCGCCGTTCCGATACTTCGGGTACGCCCCCTCGCCTGGAAACGAG
>JADDPT010000087.1 GCA_016781735.1 Rubrobacter sp. | reverse complement strand
TGGTGGACGCCCAGGATGGCGACCAGGCGCCCACCCTTCACGAGTGGCACCGCGATGTACGCCCGAATACCCAGGGAGGTGTAGGACGCCAGCAGCTCGGGTTCCAGGCGCGGTTCGCCGACGAGGTCGGCGACGATCGAAGGGCGCCCGGCTCGCAGGTCGGCATTGAGCACGGCGCTGAAGTCCCCGACCGGGAATCGTCCCGCTATGCTCGAGACGCCGGGCGCGCGGTAGTCCCGCGGGATCTCGAAGTACTCGACGCCGCCCTCGGCGATGAGCTCGGTATAGAACACCCGGTCGGCGCCGAGGTGCTCACCCAGCACGTGAGCGGCGGTCTCCTGGATCGCGATCGGGGCGGCCAGTGGCCTTAGCACGTCCGTGAGCTCGAGCAGGAAGGCCTGCCGTTCCTCGCTCTCGCGCAACGCCGCTTCGGCGAGCTTGCGCTCGATGATGTCGTTGAAGAGGACGGCGACTCGCCGTTGCTGGGGATCGCCCACGCGGAAGGCATACACGTCGTACCATCGCCCCAGCGCGGCGGCCCGGTTCTGGAATCGCTCGGGCTCGCCTGTGCGCGCAACCCTTCCGTAGATGTCGAACCAGTGCTGCTCGTGGGTGGCTGCCAGCGAGCGCATCGTCCTTCCGGCCGCGTCCACGAGCCCCGTCTGCGCCTCGAACGCCCGGTTGACCTCAAGGAAGCGATAGTCGAAGGGGGCGTCATCGTCGTCAAACAGGACCTCGATCACGCAGAAGCCTTCGTCAATGGAGTCGAAGAGGGTGTGGTACTTCTCCTCGCTCTCCCGCAGCTGCCGCGCTCGCTCCTCGACGCGCCGCTCCAGTTCCCGCCGCCCAGCCTCGGCCTCTTCGAGCGCCGAAGTGGTCTGCCAGGCAGCCGCAGCGAAGCGGGCCAGGCTTTGAAGCAGCCGGGCGTCCTCGGCGTCGAATCTGCACTCAGGGGTATGGCCGATAGCCCACAGCGTTCCCACCGTCTCACCGTTTATGTGCCACGGCGCAAGCAGGTTCTCATGGATCTGCGGCTTGACGCCCCTCAGGGCCGGGAAGTACCGCTCCGCGCCGTCGAACAGCAGCACGGCGTTGCGGGTCATCACCGTGCCCCACGGGCTCGCCTCCCAAGGCATGGTCCCGTTAAGGTTCGCGGCAAACGCCCCGGCGGCGGCACGCCACCGCAATACCCCCGACTGTCCGCCGGGCTCCAGGATGCTCACGCCCGCGGAGTCGGCGTGGCACAGGTCGAGCACCGTCTCGACAAGCTCTTGGAGCACTCCGTCTGGGTTGGTGGCCATCTCCTGGACAAGCGAGGTAAGCGCCCGACTCTCGGCTTCATAGTCCGGTGGTCGGCTCGGGCGACGGCTCAACTCTTCGGTGATCAGGACATCATCGACACAGCTGGCCGTGCGACTTGGCTGGTCCGTGTTGCTCATGCTTGTCTCTCGTCACGCCTGTCAGGGACGCCGGGTATCCTGCTGGACGCGAACAAGGTTGCGCACATCAGTGCGGGCCTCTCTCCGTTGTCTTCGGCGGTCGTGCCGCGGCTAGTATAACAAGCAGACTACCGCCCGCGAGAGCGCCGAGTCCGATTGTGTCACCCTCCGATTCCGTGCCCGCTACGGCTCTTGAGGTTTCATCCGCTCCGAGAGGGGTAGCTAGCTACATCAGCACATGCGCCCTTACAGAGAGTTTGGGGTGGATGCACAGCTCAGCACCCAGGCTCGGGTGATTAGAGTGGCTTGAAGCCCTCGAAGGGTTGGTGACAGCCGTTGCAGTAGTGGATGGAGCGGCAGAGCGTGGGGCCGAAGGCGTTCTCCATCTGGGTGTCGTGCGAGCCGCAGTACGGGCACTTCGTCGCGCGCCGGAGTTCTATCAGTCCTTCGCGCGGCGGGGGAGCAAAGCCCCCCATTCGCAAGCGCTCACGGCCCTTCTCACTTATCCGGTCGCTCGTCCACGCCTCCTCCCACGTGACCCGCACAGAGACACGCTCGGAGAGTGGCCGCAGCCGCTCCTCTATCACCTCGCGGATCGCTTCTATCGCCGGGCAGCCCGTGAAGGTGGGCATGTACTCGACCTCAATGCCGTCCTCACCACTCCTGACCGAGCGGATGATGCCGAGGTCCACGACGGAGAGCCCCGGTATCTCGGGGTCGTCCACCTCGCGCAGGGCGTCCCACACCTCTTCTTCCGGAGTTATCGTCTTCGTGGCTACCATCGGACTTCGCCTCCTGCCCGTTGCGTCTCCCGGAATCGGGATGCCTCTACCATGTTGCGCCGGGGTGGAGTCGGTATACCTGCGTTACCTCCGCCCAGAACTCCTCGAAGCCGGGACTCCGCTCGCCTCGTCTGCCGCCGGTGCGCGGCGTCAACCCTGCGTCGGGTCCCGATATCCCGTGCTCCTCAAGCTCCGCGGTTATCCGGGTAAGCCATCGCTCGCGCATCGCTTCTGAAGAGAGGGGCATCGCCCCCGACGCGACGAGCGAATCCTCACCCTCGAGCTCCTCCCAGAATCCGAGCGCGTCCGGCCAGAGGCTGTGGAGGGCGGCCAGCAGGCGTGGCCTCGCTGCAGGAGATGCCGCGAGACGATCGAGCCAGGTCCTGAGATGCATAGTATGGTACCGCTCCTCGCGCCGCACCTTCGTGAGCACATTCGCGAGTGGAGTACAGGCGCTCCCGGAGAGAGCTTCGAGCCGCACCTCGTCCGCCGTCTCGTAGAGGTAGCGACGGGCTATCGTGAATGCCCAGTCACCCCTGTGGTGTTCCGCCAGCCAGGAGGAGTGGTACTCTGTCTTCTCCCTGCCGTACGCGAGTGCATCCACTTCACGTGCGATAGTCTTAGGGGATCCCCCGTATTCCTCGTCGGAGGTGGCCCTTCGGCCCATCTCCACAGAGATCTCGTAGAGGGCGCGGGCGTGGCCTATCTCGTCCTGGGAGACGGAAGACATGGCAATGTCCTCCTCGAGCATGGGCGCGATGCCCGTCCACTCCGAGTCACGGTAGCCGAGCATGAAGTCGTCGTCGGCGAGCGAGAGCAGGAGCGGTCGGAGTAGCTGGTCCGTGCCGTGTTCATACGCGTGCGTGGAGGGGTGCATCACGATCCCTCACGCGCCGCGCGAACGCTTGCCAGCTTGTCACGCAGTCGGTAGCCCTCGACGGAGCGGTAGGAGCGGTCGAACGGGGGCTTGAGCAGGTCAGGGTCGGTAAGCTCGAGCACGTGATCGCGGGGAATCACCCACAGGCGTACGCTCTCTCCGCGTCTGCCGTACAGCTCGCGTGCGTAGTGGATTGCGAGGCGGTCGTCCGGCGCCTGTATGTTGCCGGAGTGGACGAGTGCGCCGCCCTCCTTCTGCTGCTGGAAAACCTCGTATACGTGCATGTCCACGCGAGCGTCTCTCCTCGTGTCCTCAGGGATGGCTCTACGAAGCAGTCATCACGGCCTGGCGTACCCACTCGCCCTGGTCGTAGTTGAGGCGGCGGAAGGCGAGGCGCTCCTGAGAGCGCGGGCCGTGGCCGGTGACCACACTGCGCAGCTCCTCCCAGCTCGGCTCGGTGTACTGCCACCGGCCGGTCTCCTCGTCGTAGCGCAGGTTGGGATCCGGAATGGAGAGGCCAAGGTCGAGGATGCGCGGCACGTACATCGAGAGGAACTCTTGCCGGAGCTGCTCATTGCCCTTGCTCTTTATCCGCCACGCCAGATCCTTGTCTTTCTCGACCGGCGTGGGAGGCCCGTGGAACTGCATCAGCGGCCCCCACCAGCGGTCGAGCGCTTCCTGTACCATGGCGCGCTGCTCCTCCGTGCCGTTCATCATCGAGAGCACGATGTCGTAGCCGTGCTTTATATGGAAGCTTTCCTCCCAGCAGATCTTCTGCATGGTGCGGGCGTACGGCGCGTACGAGCATGTGAGCAGCGCCTTCTGCGACAGGATCGCGGCTGCGTCCACGAGCCATGCGATGATGCCGACGTCCGCCCAGGTATGGGTGGGGTAGTGGAAGACGTTGTGGAACTTCGTCCTGCCCGCCATAAGATCCTCGAGCATCTGCTCGCGCGGCTTGCCGAGGTCTTCCGCGAGGCGGTAGAGAAGCTGGCCGTGCCCGACCTCGTCCTGCACCTTCGAGGTGAGCGCGAGCTTGCGGCGCACGGACGGCGCCCGGTTGATCCACTCGCGCTCCGGCAGCACTCCCATGATCTCCGAGTTGGCGTGCATCTCAATGAACTTGAGCACGGACCTGCGGTACTCATCGGGCATCCAGTCGGTCATCTCGACCTTGCCGCCGGAAGTTACGTGGTCTCTGAAGGCCTGGGTCCGCTCCTCTATGGTGGCTTCTGTCTCTACCGCCATCAGGGATTTCCTCCTGTATCTGCCGCACTGAGTCCGTTGATGATCAGGTCGGTGTAGCCGTCCGCTACCTGCTCGGCGGAGAGCGGGCCGTCCGGCTTGTACCACTGGTAGACCATGTTCACGGAGGAGAGTGTCATGAGCGCGGCGAGCTTGGCGTCAACCTCGCGGAACTCACCCGCCCTTATGCCGTCCTCAATCACCTTCCGAAAGCAGGCCTCGTACCTGTCCCGCTGGCTTGCGACAATCCGCTCGCGCTCGGTGCTCAGGAAGCGCCACTCGTGGAAGAACACGGTCGCGTCGTCGAGGTGATGGGTAACGATCTCGACGTGGGCGCGGATCATCAGCCGGAGCCGCTCGCTCGCGGGCAACCCGTATGACGCTATCGGGGCGACACCACCGAGGAACTCCGACGCCGCGCGCTGGATGATCTCCCAGAGCACGTCCTCTTTCGAGGCAATGTGCGCGTACAGGCTGCCGCCTTGTATGTTGAGCTGCTTTGCGATGTCGCGCACGGAGGTGGCGTGGTAGCCTCGCTTGGAGAATAGCGCGCCTGCAACTCCGTATATCTGCTCCCGACGCAAGTTCGACTGGGCCATAATTCCTTCAGGTAGCTCCGCGCCACTAAAACTAACGCTTGTTAGGTGAAGCGAGTATAGCATGGATTGGCGGTTACCACAAGTCCGAGAACACTGCTGCCGGCCCAATATTGCAGGGTCATCAGTTGGATGCGTGGCGAGTCGGGACAGTCGGCTAGCCCCATTCAAGAACGCCTCATGGGGCGTCCGCTCGCGGAACGTCTTTTGCGACTTCTGCTGGGCGGATGGCTGGTCAATCCATCCTGGGCGGTCTACCGCACACGCCGCCCAGGCGGTCCCGACAGGGCCGTGACCTTCGTGCGTAAGGATGAGCAATGTTCCGATCCGCATACGTGTGCGCCGCGACGGTGTGTATCGCAGCCACGCTCATGGCAGGGTGTATGGATTCAGGATCACCCACCGATAAGTCAACGTTCATCGTCAAGTACGAGGTGCGTGGGACGGCGGACAAGGTCCTGATCCACCACACCCTCTCCGATGGCACTGCGTCGGAACCGTTAACAGTGACACCGCCATGGACACAGACTGTAGAGGTGGCGCCCGGCATGGCAGTGGCGATTTTAGCGCAAAGAGTGGGTGAAACCGGCAACGTGAGGTGCAGGCTCACGGTCAATGGACAGGAGACCGGCACTAACGACCACAGCGACGCCACTCATTTCGCGCGATGCACGGCAGCGTTGCCTCCCGCTCGGTAATCGCCTCGCCACCTTCTGCTAGATTGTCTCTACCCTCCGCACGGTGCCGACAGCGTATACTGCGTCAGACCGTACCGAGTATTCACCTGACGAACTGGCAGGAGCGACGACTATGCAGACAACCGCACACTATCCCTCGCCGCAACACGCTCGTGCCGCGGACGCTATCCTGAGCCGCTATACAAGTGATCCCGACATTGAGTCGGTGCTGCTCACCAATTCGTGTGCGCGCGGGAAAGCGAGTGTAGATAGTTGCCTCGACATCGCGATACTGCTGCGCCCCGAAGTTCTCTCCGTGCGCCGCGAGCAGCTTGAACGAGAGTGGGAGGACGCGTACAAGTCCGAGGAGGTCTACGACGCTCTTCGCCGGGTCGGCAGGTTCTCTGTAGTTCACCTGGACTTCGTGGATGGCTGCTTCGTCCCAGCACCGGTGGATCAGGACCACGGACCTGACTGGTTTGAGGTGGAGATCGGTAACCTGCTGCGGTACGCAGTGCCATTGGACGAGCGCGGCGACTATCTCCATGAGCTCAAGACCCACTGGCTTCCCTACTATGACGAGGTCCTCAGGCAGGAGAGGCTCGAGGGAGTGCGGCGCTCCTGCCTTCATCACCTGGATCACATCCCGCTGTATGTAGACCGAGCGCTGTACTTTCAGTCCTTCTATCGGCTGCAGGTCTCCTTCGAGCGTTTTCTCGAGGCGTTGTTCATCTCTCGCCGCACGTATCCTATCGCGTACAACAAGTGGATCCGCGAGCAGGTGGAGGAGATACTGGGCCTGCCGGACCTCTACCGCCAGCTGCCCCGCCTCTTCGAGATAGCAAACTTCGAGAGTCATACGCTTTCCGGATAAACAGGAGGGCATTCATGCTGCCTGTGGCC
>JADDPT010000117.1 GCA_016781735.1 Rubrobacter sp. | reverse complement strand
CCTAGGTTCGTCTGTTGACTACTGCGCTGGCTATGACGCTGGCTGCTAGGATGGAGCTGAAAGTGCAGCGAAACAGACCTCGAGACTTCTGGTGGCTATTGCTTGCCCTGCTATGTCTCGCGTTGGGAGGGCTCGCGGCTAACGCAGACGGCGCTACGGGCGAGATCAGAACCGAGCGCCCCCATTCGGTATACACCTTCTCGGAAGTCACACCTGAACATTCCGGAGCGCGAAGCCACGCAGTGCTCCGTGTCGTGCCGGCTCAGAGCATGATGACTCACCAGTCCTTCCGCCGCTCCTCCCGAGGCATTCACGATGCGCAACCCGCGATGGTCGTTGTATCAGGTCACACGCCTACCCCTCTCTAAAGGATTACCGCCCGTTCCTGACGCCGGTTAGAGGCTGCACCGGTCGATGGAACGTAGCGCTAAGTCTGTAACATTCGCGGGAGACCCCGCTGGGCCGAGTTCGGGCTCCTCAGCCGCCTCCGACGTCCCTACACATCGCTCGCTACCGGTGCCACGGTGAACGACAACCCGACCCCATCGGTGACAGTTTGATCGAAGACGGAGGCGCACAGCACTCTCCTCTACCGCGGCCCTACCCAACCGGAGATATGTTTAAGATGACCTGATTGGTCGACGGGTTTTTTGCTACCCTTCGCCCGCCGTTGACGCTTCCAAACCCGCGCCCTATACTTACTCGCGCGGGAGAAGATGCGCCATCACCTAGAGGGTAGCGAATGCAGACGCTGACAGAGAACAAGGAACAACTGATTGAGTATTACCGGCAGATGGTGCTCATTCGGCTGTTCGAGGAGCGCGCGGCACAGCTATATACACAGGCTCACATAGGCGGTTACTGCCATCTCAACGTAGGCGAGGAAGCCACCGTTGTCGGAACCCTCTCCGCGCTGGGACCTGAAGACATCGTCTTCACATACTACCGCGAGCATGGACACGCGATAGCGCTCGGAAGCGATCCGGCGGCGGTGATGGCCGAGCTGTGCGGCAAGCAGACGGGGCTATCCAAGGGCCGCGGGGGCTCAATGCACCTTTTCGACCTAGAGAACAGGCTGTACGGCGGCTATGGAATCGTGGGCGGTCACCTGCCGCTCGCTGTCGGCGCCGCCCTGGCCATTCAGTACAGGAATGAGAAGAGAGTCGTCATGTGCCTGTTCGGCGAAGGCGCCACGAACATTGGTGCGTTTCACGAGGCGCTCAACCTGGCCAAGGTGTATCACCTGCCTGTGCTCTTCGTCTGCGTGAACAATCAGTACGCGATGGGCTCCACCATCAAGGAAGACTCCGCTGTGCCGGAAGTTTGGATGAAGGCCTGCGCCTACGACATACCAGCCGAGCGCGTCGATGGAATGGACCTCTTTGCCGTCCGCGAGGCCTCGGAGCGACTGGTCCGGGAGGTGCGGGAAACGGGCGAGCCGAGGTTCCTCGAAGCGGACACGTACCGCTTCCGAGGACACTCTATGGCTGACGCGGGTCGCTACAGAACACAGGACGAGGTCCGCCAGTGGCAGGAAAGAGACCCGATACAAACAGTCGTGCGCAGGCTTGAGGAGGACGGCATCCTCGACCCGGACTTGCGAAAGCGCTTGGACTCCGCTGCCGAGGAGGAGGTAGAGCGCGCAACCCGCTTTGCTCTCGAGAGCCCTCACCCCGACACAGGTCACCTGTCCGACTACCTATACACCGAGGACGAAGAGACCACCATTGCCAACTAAGACATATAGAGAAGCGCTCAACGAGGCGCTGCGCGAAGAGATGCACCGCGACCCCGACGTTTTCATCATCGGCCAGGACGTGGGTAAGTTCGAAGGGGCGTACAGGGTAACGCAGGGTCTTTTGGCCGAGTTCGGACCCCGCCGCGTCAAAGACGCCCCGATCTCAGAGACCGCCATCACGGGAGCGGGAGTTGGAGCGGCTATGCTGGGTCTGCGTCCCGTAGTCGAGTTCATGACTATCAACTTCACGCTCGTCGCAATCGACCAGATCGTGAACAACGCTGCGAAGATACGCTACATGTTCGGGGGACAGGTATCCGTGCCGATGGTGATCCGCACCCCAGGAGGTGGCGGTCAACAACTAACAGCGCAGCACTCTCAGAACCTGGAGCACTGGTATGCGCACGTGCCGGGCCTGAAAGTGGTCGCGCCCTCCATGCCCGCCGACGCCAAGGGTCTGCTTAAGAGCGCCATCCGGGACAACGATCCCGTGTTCTTCCTTGAGAACCTTGCGCTGTACAACACTAAGGGCGACGTGCCGGACGGCGATTACGCGATCCCTTTCGGCAAGGCGGACATCAAGCGGGAAGGCACCGACATCTCGCTCATTGCACACTCACGCTCGGTTACGCTAGCACTACAGGCGGCGGCCCGGTTGCAGGAAGACGGGGTGAGCGCTGAGGTAGTTGATATCCGCTCGCTGCGACCTCTCGACACGGAGACGATCGTTGCTTCCGTCCAGAAGACCAACCGGGCAATGACGATTGAAGAGGGCTGGCCAACCTTTGGGGTAGGATCCGAGATAGTTGCCCTCCTGATGGACCAGGCGTTTGATTACCTCGACGCGCCGGTGAAGCGAGTGGGCGGCAAGGAAGTGCCTATGCCTTACGCCAAGCCCCTCGAGCGCGCGGCCATGCCCAGCGTGGATGACATCGTGAACTGCGCCAGGGAAGTCCTCGCGTAGCACCGGATCAACGCCAGCCCAAAAGAAAGGCAAGTCCATGAACCTGTCTATGCCGCGATTATCCGACACGATGGAGGAAGGCACGCTGGGCCGCTGGCTGAAGCAGGAAGGCGAGGTCATACAGAAAGGCGACGTGATCGCCGAGATCCAGACCGACAAAGCGAATATGGAGCTGGAAGCTTTCCAGACGGGCGTGCTCGAGCGTATCCTCGTCCAAGAGGGCGAGACCGTGCCTGTAGGTGATCCTATCGCGGTTATAGCAAGTGGGGACGGCTCTCCCACGAGTCAAGGCGCTCCCCGACAGGCGGAGCCGGCACCCGCGACCCAGGCTCCCGAGCCGACCCAGTCGCCGCAGGCAGCCTCGCCTCAGCAGGCTCCCGCCGCTACCTCGCGCCAGGGGGGTCGCATAAAGGCTTCGCCACTGGCTCGTAGGCTCGCACAAGAGTTGGGCGTAGAGCTGGCCCAACTGCGCGGCACCGGCCCGAACGGACGAATCGACCGCGATGATGTCCAGAAGGCAGCCCAAAGCGCACCTCCAGTACAGCCCCCCGCCACTGAAGCGCCTGCTGTAACCCCGGCTCCGCAGATTCAGACAACCACGCAGCCGACGGTTGCGGCTGGCGAGACTCGTCGCCTGTCGCGCATGGAGAACATCATCGCCCAGCGCATGGTGCAGAGCAAGACGCAGGTTCCGCATTTCTACGTGACCGCTGAGCTCAATATGAAAAAGGCAATCGTCCTGCGCGAGGAACTGAACGCCCTTGGAGGCCAGAAGATCTCCTTCAACGACATGATCGTCAGGGCGTGCGCGCTCGTACTCGGCTCGACCCCCCGGGCTAACGGCTCCTTCGTGGAAGGCGGCATCCTGAGTAACCCGCAGGTGAACGTCGGGTTCGCCGTCACCATCGAGGGTGGGCTGGTAGTTCCGGTAGTGCGCGACGCCGACAAGAAGTCGCTGCGCCAGATTGCCGCCGAGAGCCGCGATCTCATTGCGAAGGCTCGGGACAACAAGCTTTCGACGGAGGAGCTCTCGGGCGGGACGTTCACGGTGTCCAACCTCGGGATGTACGGTGTAGACGAGTTCATCGCAATCATCAACCAGCCGGAGAGCGCGATCCTTGCTGTCGGTGCGATCACTGAGCAGCCGGTCGTCGAGGGCGGACAGATCGTCGTGGGTCACCGGATGCGTGTTACACTCTCCTCGGACCACCGGATCTTGTACGGATCCCACGCCGCCGAGTTCCTGCAGCAATTACGCAGGCTCCTGGAGAATCCGCTGGAGCTCGGCTTCTAGCAAAAGGAGGCCACCATATTCCCTTCCAGCCGGCCCTGACGCCGGCCGGCCGCGGCCCTGCCCAACACACGTACGGTTGCAGTGATGTGGAGGAATAGAGAATGGCGACCACTGACCAGGACCTTACCACCGCCACCAGCATGGAAGACAGGCATACTCCCCTTGGTCTATCCGAGGAAGACCTCAAGCGCATGTACTACACCATGGTGCTTGCCCGATCCCTTGACGAGCGGATGTGGATACTCAACCGGCAGGGCAAGGTGGCGTTCGTCATCTCTGGCCAGGGACAGGAGGGCGCACAAGTCGGCTCTGCCTACGCCCTCCGACCGGACAAGGACTTCTTCCTGCCCTACTACCGCGACCTCACCGTCGCTCTCACGGCAGGCATGACGGCACGCGACCTCATGCTCGCGCTCTTCGCCAAGGCGGAAGACCCAGCCTCGGGCGGCCGCCAGATGCCGGGTCACTACGGCCACAGAGCGCACAATGTCGTATCGGGCTCAAGCCCCATCGCGACCCAGATACCCCACGCCGTCGGCATAGCGATGGCAGCGCAGATAAAGGGTGAGGACACCGTTGCTGCCGTGTACTTCGGCGAAGCCGCCACCAGTAAGGGCGACTTCCACGAAGGGCTCAACTTCGCGGGCGTGCTGAAGGCGCCGGTGGTCTTCATCTGCGAGAACAACCGTTATGCCATCTCGGTGCCCGAGAAGAAGCAGATGTCGGTCCAAAACGTCGCCGACCGTGCGCTCGGCTACGGCTTCCCCGGCGTGATAACCGACGGAAACGATGTACTCGACGTGTACAAAGCTGCGAAGACTGCGGTGGACCGAGCTCGCGCCGGTGAGGGGCCCACGCTCATTGAATGCAAGACGTACAGGATCGTGCCTCACTCCTCCGACGATGACGAGAGCCGGTACCGGCAGAAGGTCGAGGTGGAGGAGTGGAAGCAGAAAGGTCCGATCGAGCGAATGCGCCAGTATCTCAGGGGGCAGGGAATCCTCACCGAGGACTTGGAGAAGAATATTCAGGCCCGGGTTATGGAAGAGGTGAACGACGCAACCGAGTACGCCGACAAGGCACCGTATCCCGAGCCAGACACTCTGACGAAGCACGTGTTCGCGGAGAGGAGCTAAACGATGCCGGTAAAGACGATCATCCAGACGGTGCGCGACACCCTTCACGAGGAGATGGCGCGCGACGAGACGATCATGATCTTGGGGGAGGATGTTGGTCTGGCCGGCGGAGTCTTCGGCGCGACCAAGGGCTTGCAGGCAGAGTTCGGTGAGATGCGGGTCATGGACACGCCCCTCGCCGAGTCGGTCATCATCGGCGCAGCGATAGGCGCAGCGCTCAACGGACTCAAACCCATACCGGAGATACAGTTCGCGGACTTCATCCTGCCCGCCTTCGACCAGGTCGTGAGCGAGGCCGCGCGCATGCGCTATCGCTCGAACGGCACCTGGAACGTGCCGATGGTGATGCGTGTGCCCTGGGGTGGCGGCATCCACGGTGCTCTGTACCACTCGCAGAGCGTGGAGGCGTTCTTCGCACACGTGCCGGGTCTCAAGGTGGTCGTCCCTAGCGATCCTTACGACACCGCAGGTCTGCTGCGGAGCGCCATAGACGACCCCGACCCCGTGATGTTCATGGAACACAAGAAGACGTATCGGCTCGTGAAGGGCGAGGTGCCGGATGGCGACCGATACACGGTGCCCATAGGCAAGGCGGAAGTCAAGCGCGAGGGCACTGACGTCAGCGTCTTCGCTTACGGGCTCATGCTCTACAACTCGTTGCAGGCGGCTGACGCGCTTGCTGCACAGGGCGTCAGCGCCGAGGTTGTGGACCTCCGATCCCTGCAACCGCTCGACCGCGACACCATCCTTGAGTCCGTCCGCAAGACCGGCAAGGCGCTCATTGTGTACGAGGACAACCTCACCGGCGGCTTTGGCGCGGAGATTGCCGCAACGATCGCACAGGAGGCTTTCGACTCGCTAGATGCCCCGGTGCGGCGACTGGCCGGTCCTGACGTACCTGCAATGCCGTATGCGCACACACTCGAAGACCAGTTCCTGCCGGACATCGAGAAGATCGCCACGGAGATACGACTGCTGGCGGAGTATTGAGTTCCGGCAGGCAGGCTAGCGTTCCGTTCACTTTCAACGTCGCAAGCTGTGGTTCACCAGCCAGGCCGTCGGGGGGCAGACACTACTGTGCAATCAGTTTGGAGCAGTTCGAGCACACCAGCGGCGGCCTATGGCCACGACCAGAAGGAGTACGAGTAGGAAATGCGTATCACCATGCCGCAACTCGGCGAGAGCGTTGTCGAAGGAACGATCAGCCGGTGGCTGAAGACTGAGGGTGACAAGATCGAGCAGTACGAGCCTCTGCTTGAGATCATCACCGACAAAGTGAACGCGGAGTACCCATCGCCCGTCACCGGCACTTTGACGAAGATCCTCGTTCCGGAAGGCGAGACGGTCGCCGTGGACGTAGAGATCGCAGAGATCGCGGCCGACGGGCAATCGGATGTCCATTTCCCAACCGTCGAGGGCGAGCTTGAGGTCACACAGATGCAGCCGAGCAGCGAGAGCCTGCGCGAGGTCGTCGAGGAGGACCAGCCTGAGTCTGCAGCCCAGATGGAGCGGGTGAGCTCGGGCGCCGTGGGGGCCGCACCGAGTGCAAGCGATTCCCGACGCAGATTCTCCCCAGCAGTCCGTCGGCTGGCGCAGGAGCACGGCATAGACCTCTCGCAGGTGCACGGCACGGGAGCAGGCGGACGGGTCTCCAGGCAGGATGTCGAGCAGTATCTTGCTGCACGGGCCGGCGCGGCAGAGCCACCTCGGGAGGTAGCCAGACCTCAGGAACCGGACTTCGCTGGAGCGGTCGAAGCAGCCGGAACTGCGACCGCCACTCCTGCAGCAGCGGCCTTCGCTCCGCCGATGGCGGTCACACCGCCTCCGGTTACTCAGGCACCCCGGCCGGCCCCGTCCCTGGCTCAGGGCGATCAGCTGATTCCGCTGTCGCCCATGCGACGGGCTATCGCCGAGCACATGGTCCGGAGCGCCTACACCTCGCCGCACGTCACGACCGTCATTGAGGTGGACATGACTCCGATAGTGAAGTACCGCGAGCAGGTGAAGGAGACCTTCCAGCAGAGGGAAGGCGTCGCGCTTACCTTCCTGCCGTTCGTGATCAAGGCAGTCGTTGAGAGCCTCAAGGAGCACCCAGTTCTCAATGCTACCTGGACCGATGAGGGTATAGTACTCAAGAAGAACATCAACATCGGTATCGCCGTCGGCATGGAGGACGGACTCATCGTGCCGGTCATCCATAACGCGGATGAGAAGAGCCTCATCGGCCTCGCGCGCGCCGTGAACGACCTGGCCAGCCGCGCGCGATCAAACCGACTAGCCCCGCACGACGTGCAGGGTGGGACGTTCACAGTGAACAACCCCGGCACGTTCGGCACCATCATGTCCACGCCGATTATCAGCCAGCCACAGGCTGCTATACTGAGCACAGAGGCAATAGTGAAGCGCCCAGTGGTAGTTGAGGGGGACGCTATCGCCGTGCGCTCCATGATGTACATCAGCCTCTCAATAGACCACCGGGTACTCGACGGCCTCCAGGCCGCACGCTTCCTCGGTAGCGTCAAGCAGCGGCTGGAAAGCTTCACGCCGGAGAGCACGGGGTTATAGGGAACGCAGTCTGACGCCCATAGGGACGTCGCTGAACGTCCAGCAGGGCGTAGGAGCGACCCCGTTCGTCCGTGCCTACAAGAAGAGGAACCGATCGAATGCCAAGAGACGTAATGCACCTTAGCACGGGTGAGCTAGCTCCTGTCCAGCTGGGCGAGAAGCGGCCTGAGTGGCTGAGGGTAAGGTTCCCTTCCGGCCCCAACTACACAGAGCTCAAGCAGCTGGTACGCACACAAAAGCTGCACACCGTGTGCGAGGAAGCACACTGCCCTAACATCGGTGACTGCTGGGAGCGCAGGACAGCCACCTTTATGATCCTCGGCAGCGTGTGCACCCGCTCTTGCGGCTTTTGCGCCATAGAGACCGGCAGACCCCCGGAGTACGACGTGCTGGAGCCGGGCAGGGTGGCGGCTGCTGTAGCACACCTGGGTCTTCGCCACGTGGTGATCACCTCGGTTGCCCGTGATGAGCTAGAGGACGGTGGCTCGGAGCTGTTCGCGCGCACCATACGCGCTGTCCACAGGCGCGTGCCGGGCTGCTCGGTAGAGGTGCTCATCCCCGACTTCAAGGGCAACAGGGAGTCTATAGCACGAGTGGTGGAAGCGCGACCTGAGATCCTCAACCACAACACCGAGACCGTGCCTCGCCTGCACAAGCGCGTGAGGGTACAGGCCAAGTACGAGCGCACGCTGGGCCTATTGGCAACAGCCAAAGAGCTCGACCCCTCGCTTACCACCAAGAGCGGGATAATGGTGGGGCTGGGTGAGAGAAGAGAAGAGATACAGCAGGTGATGCACGACCTGAGGGCAGCGCGTGTGGACGTGCTCACCATAGGGCAGTACCTGAGGCCTTCCCGAGAGCACCTGCCGCTAGAGCGCTACTACTCGCCTGCCGAGTTCGAGGAGATGAAGCAGGAAGGACTAGCGCTCGGCTTCTCCCACGTTGAGAGCGGACCGCTCGTGCGCTCCTCCTACCACGCCGATGAACAGGTTAGTACGCTGCAGAGGCACGCTGGATAACAACCATTGCCTGGTTCCGGAGATGAGTGCTACGGAGAATCAACCCGATAGCGTCGCTGTGCGTCGCCTCGGCTGCATCGCATACGAGGAGGCGTGGGCGCTTCAGCGAGAGTTAGTGCCGTTGATTGCGGCTGGGAACGCGCCGGAGACCCTGCTCCTCCTGGAGCACCCGCACACGTACACCATCGGCCGAGGCGGAGGTTACGATCACCTTCTCGCAAGCCCTGAAGAGATGCATGCCCGAGGCGCGATTGTCCTGGAATCCGACCGTGGTGGTGACATCACGTACCACGGACCAGGTCAAGTGGTCGGCTACCCGCTGCTGAACCTGCGGCGCAGGGGCTGGGACGTCCACCTGTATCTGCGGTCTCTAGAAGAGGTCATAATACGGACGTTGGCGGGGTACGGGCTACAGGGCGAGCGAGAGGCCGCATATACAGGCGTATGGTGCCGGGACGCAAAGGTGGCTGCGATAGGGGTGAAGATCAGCCGGGGAGTCACCATGCACGGCTTCGCCCTGAACGTGCGGCCCGACCTGTCCTACTTTGAGCAGATCATTCCCTGCGGCATCCATGACCGTGAGGTCACGAGTCTGGAGCGCCTGTTGGGAGAGGCACCGCCGATCGACGAGGTAAAGCGCGATCTGGTCCGGTCCTTCGAAGCAGTGTTCGGCACCATAGTGCCGAACGATACCAACGTCCTCCACAGTTCGTAGCGAGCGAGGACACTTAGGATGGTGGGACGGCTGTTACAGGCTGACCTCGGCCCGTTGTGTCTCCTGGCCGCGCACCCACACCAGGCTGACGCGTCCACCGGATGCCATGCCCTCCATCGCCTTCTCCAGGTCCTCCGCGTTACGCACCGGACGCATGTTGACCTCGGTTATTATGTCGCGCGGACGGAGCCCGGCGCGCTCCCCCGCTGAACCCGGCGCGACGCGTCCCACATATGCACCGAAGATGGGCACGACGCCGTGCTCGAGCGCGATCCTGCTGGAGTCGGCTACTGCAACGCCGAGTGTCGGCTTTCCGGCGGAAGCGCTCGACAACACCTTCTCTATGCGGCGGCGGTCAAATCCTATGATGACCTCGTTGCCTATCCGTATCACCGGCACGCCCTGCTGCTGTGTCATGCGTACCATCTCGTACGCTGCCTGCCGGTCGACACTGACATCCTTCTCGGTATAAGGCACGCCCTTCTGCCGGAAGTACGCCTTCGCCTGCGTACAGTACGTGCAAGTGGGCGTCGTGTATATCGTTACCTCAGACATCTTCCTCCCTACCTACTCACAGTTCGTCGAGCAGCCCGGTGAGTTCCTGAAGCGTTCTGATCCGCATTCCCGACCATTCGGGATGCTCGTCGGCCCGATCGAGAAGCACCCCCCGCATACCACACGTCGTCGCGCCATCCACATTCTCCGGCGTGTCATCCACCAGCAACGCCCCCTCCGCCTTCACGCCGAAAGCTTCGGCAGCGAGCTCATACGTCCGAGGGTCCGGCTTCTGGAAGCCCAGCTCGAGCCCGGCATACGCCGCCCCGAAGTAACCTCCGAGACCCGCATAGTGGACCGCATCGAGGCTCGACGGCCCTCCATTCGTGAGCACCGCCAAACGGCGATGGGGGCGCAGTGCCTCTAGGGTTGGAGCCGCGTCGGTGAATGGTCTGGCCCAGCGAGCCCAGTAAGCGTCCTCGAGCAATCGGTCTGCCACGCCGTCCACGTCACCGCAGCCGTAGTCCTCCAGCACGATGCGCACGTATTCCCGCCGCTCCTCCAGCTCCTCCGCGGCGCTGCGCGCGGTCGGTCTATCAGGGTCCATCCACCAGCGGTTCGCGCGACGCAGCAGCCTCTCGGCCTGATCCTCATTCACATCATGCCCCGCACCTTTCAGCACGCGGCTGAAGATTACCTGAGGCGGCGTTAGTTGAAAGAGTGTGCCCAGCGCGTCGAAGAATATCGCGCCTCTGGTCACGCCACCACTCCCACATGTATCGTCACCGTGCCGAGCGCAAGCGGGAAGTGCCGAACATCACGGAGCCCGGCTTGTCGCATGATCTCACTCAGCTCGGGCGGCGAAGGGAAGACCGTCAGCGAGTTCGGCAGGTACGTATAGGCCGTGGGGGAACGCGACAGCGTGCCCTCAATGCGAGGGACCAGGTGATAGAAGTAGTAGCGGTAGACCGTGCGAAACACCGGTAGCGTCGGTCTCGACAGCTCCAAGTGGACTACCCACCCCCCGGGGCGGACCACCCTGCGCATCTCAGCAAAGAACCGATTCAGGTCTGTCACGTTCCTACCCGCGAAACCGACGGTCGCGGCATCGAACTCGCCATCCCTGAAGGGCAGGTCCAACGCGTCTGCCCACTCGAAACGAACAGTGCTCCCTTTGCCGGCCGCTCTCGCCTTCTCGGCGGCGAGGGCGAGCATCCCCTCGCTGAAGTCCGTGCCCACCACCTCGCCGCGCGGCCCGACGCGGCGTGCAAGCTCGAAGGCGAGGTCGCCGGTGCCTGTTGCGACATCGAGCGCGCGATCACCCCGTTTCAGGCCGGTCAACGCCACCGCGCGCCTGCGCCACTGGCGGTCCATGCCGAGGCTCATCACCCGGTTCAGCAGGTCGTACGTGGGCGCTATCGACGTGAACATCTCACGCACGTACGCGGCCTTGGCATCTGGAGCGGGCAGCACCTTCGCCGCCCGTCTCCGTAGCCTCGTGTCCTCCACCCTACTTCACCGTTACGCTCTTGGCCAGGTTGCGCGGCTTATCCGGGTCCGTTCCCCGCTTTAGCGCGAGGTTGTATGCAAGTATCTGCGCCGGAACTGCGTTGACGAGCGGCGATGCATTTCCGGCCTCGCCGACGGGGATGTAGTAGTCAAAAGCGTCGCTGGGCTCGGGCGACACGCCGATGATGTACGCCCCGCGTGCCTTGAGTTCCTGGGCGCCGGAGAGTATGCCACCGTGCGTCTCGTCCTTAGGCGCGAAGACGACGCAGGGCGTGTCCTCCTCTATCAGGGCGATTACCCCGTGCTTCAGCTCACCGCCCGGGAACCCCTCGGCGTGGATGTAGCTGACCTCCTTGATCTTCAGAGCAGCTTCCAAAGAGCTTGCGAAGCTGAGGCCCCGGCCGATGACGAACATGTTCTCTTTCTCGTAGATCCTCTCGGCCAGCTCAGCTATCCGGCCCGCGTTTTCCTCCGAGAGCTGCTCCTCGATCAGGTCGGCAGCGCGCAAGAGCAGTTCCTGCCCCTCCTCCAGCCTGCCGTCCATCGCATAGGCGGTCAGCGTGAGGATAGCCAGCTTCGCCGTATAGCTCTTCGTAGCGAGCACGGACTTCTCCGGCCCGGCATTCAGCAGCGCGTTGAAGTCGGACATCCTATAGAGTGTGGATCCGAGAACGTTCACGAGCGCCGCTACCTGTACACCCTTCTCCTTCTTGGCTCGCGTGAGCGGCTCGATAACGTCTATCGTCTCCCCGCTCTGCGAGTGCGCGATGACCAGGCTCCTGGGAGTCAGGAAGTGCTCGAGATAACCGAACTCACTCCCTACCTCGAAGTTTACGTGGAAGCGCGCGATGCGCGAGAAGAGGTACTGCCCGGTCAGTGCGGCATTGGCGGCAGTCCCGCAGCCGATGAAGAACGTGCCGAACGACTCGCGGACCAGTTGGGCTAGCGCCTCGGCCGTGTCACCCTGAGTGAGCGCTATCTCGCGCACTATCTTCGGCTGCTCGTGTATCTCCTTGATGAGGTAGTGCGGGTAGTCGCCAAGCTCCGCCTGCTCCACCTGCCAGTCAAGCTCGGTCACCTCGGGCTCCAACTCCTCACCGGACTCCGCATCCTTCAGGCACACACCCTCTGGCGTGACCACGACCATCTCGCCATCGGAAAGGAATGAGACTTTACGGGTGTGCGGCAGCAACGCCGAGGCATCGGACGCGATGTAGTTCTCCTCGGCGCCGTAACCGACGACCAGGGGTGAACCGTTCTTGACCGCCACGAGCGTATCCGAGGCACTGTCAAGCACCATGATCGCGTTCATGCCTTCCAGCCGGGCAAACACCTCCCGTATAGCATCCTCGACACCCGAGGCGGAGCCGTCCTGGCGGGCAAGTGCGTCCTCGATGAGGTGCACCACAATCTCAGAGTCGGTCTGCGAGTGGAGTTGATGCCCTGCTGCGATCACCTCCCTGCGGAGTTCCGGAAAGTTCTCGACGATGCCGTTGTGGATGAGTGCCAGTCGTCCGGAGCAGTCGGTGTGGGGATGAGCGTTCGGCTGTGTCACCCCTCCGTGCGTCGCCCAGCGCGTGTGCCCAAAGCCAGCGGTGCTTTCGGGCATGCGTACCTGAGCTCCGCCGATCTTGCCTATCTGTTTCTCTGTCAGTATTCCACCGTTGTTGCGCACCGCCACGCCCCAGGAGTCGTACCCCCTGTATTCGAGCCTGCGGAGGCCGTCCAGTATCATGTCAGCGGCCTGAGTCTCCCGACCGGCATACGCAAAGATGCCACACAAAATATAATCCTCCATGTGTGTTCCACCGGCCATGGGCCGGCATCATATAGCAGTGGGAGACGGAAACGACATGGGAGCGGTTTCTGTGTCGCGGGGTCACCCACGCGTTTTGTGCCGTCCCTTACGACCGTCGCGATAGCCGGGGGGTCACCCGCCGAAGGCCTCGAAAAACCCCCACCTCGTCGCCTCTTCCACCTCCAGGAAAAGGCCCGGCGCTCTTGAGTAATATCCAGTCCGAGGACACTCCCGACGTCTCCGGACACTCCTGCTATTCTACTTACGTGCGTGCCGTGCCGCAACTGCTGCCCTTTGGTTCCACGGTACCGCGGCAGATGCTCTGGTGCAACGTGCGTAAGCTGCCACTGAGAATATGCGTGCTAAGGCGCGAACGTTACACACCTTTATGGCCGTACGGGCCTCAAGGACCGTGCAACCCTCACCAGATCATCCTCGGAGAGGTTCCCGCTCTCCGATATTGAAAGTGTTACCGAAGATTTCTCCCTGAGCAGTTGCAGTGTCAGGAGGCCACGGCTGCGGACGATTCGCGCCTCCTCGGCGCCCTCGATTCGCACCTCACGCCCCGCGCCGTCGAGCACAGCAGCCTGGTTGTTCTGAGCTAGCACGAGCCCGTTCTCGTACGTAGCGGTGACCGTCTGAGACACCTGGCCCCGGCCGAGCGTCGCTAGGTCCGGACGACCTGATGCCGGAGGTAGGAAGGTGGGCTCGACCAGCGGTAGTGAGGTCTGCTGAACGGCTTCCTGCCAGGAGGCAGGGGTCGCCTCGTCCATACTACCTCTGAGCACGGTGCCGACAAGACCAGCCAGAACGAGACTTGTGACACAACCGAGTGCGAGAGTGAGGAGGAAACCAGCGGCGCCGATTCCCACGCCGGTCCAGACGTCGCCCAAGGACGCGCTTGCCCGCGCGACCGGCGGTCGCCCTCCGGTGCTCACCGCCTATCCACCTGTCGGCCGCTACTCCTCAACGGGCTCGAGGGACTCCGCGATTCGAATAAGCTCCTGATCCGGCTGGCCTAGTAGAGAGATCCAGGTTTGGCCCTTGCGCACGTTGAGCGCGCGGCCTTGACCGGTTCGGCCGAAGTACGCCTCGTCCGCCCCCTCGACCTCCACGGTCTCTCCACCTTGCTGGCTGGGATTCTGGTTGACCTGCACGATAGTAAGGCCGTCCTCGTAGGTGGCAGTTACGGTCTGCACCGTCTCACCAAACCCTATGGGTATGATCTGAGGTTGACCTGCACGATCCGGCAGATACGCAGGCCTGTACAACTCCAGGGTGGTCCGCTCCGCCGCTGTCGCCCAATCGGTAGTGACGTTCCCCGCGATTCGCTTGCCGAAGATGTTCCCAGCAAGGGCGAGGGCCGCGCACGCGAGCACCACGAGCAGCACGCAGCCTCCCGCGCCCAGGGCGACCCAGAACCACGGTCCCCTACGTCGAGCCGGTCTCCGCACCGCAGGATCCTGATACGCCTCCATCACCGATCCTTTCTGGGCTTGCCCGGTCTATTCTCACCAATAGGAAGTGGCGCGCAGCCCCGGCTAACGGTCCCCGATGATCGTCTCGTACAGGCCGTTGAGCTCTTCCTCGGAATAGTAATGTATCGTTATCCGTCCGCCCGAGGGCGAGCCCGAGAGGGAAACCTTCGTTCCGAGCCGCTCACGGAAGCGCTCCTCCATCCTCTCGAAGTCGGGGTCCGTGCGCCGGGGAGGCTTCGGATTCGTCCTGCCGAGCAGGCTCTTCACCAGCGTCTCCGTCTGCCGGACGTTGAGCCCTCTATCCACGACCTGGTTGGCGGCCTGGAGCTGCTGCCCTCGGTCCCGAAGCGGCAGCAGCGCCCGCGCATGTCCCTCGGTAATGCTGCCGTTCCCCAGAAGCTCCTTCACCTCGGGGTAGAGGTCGAGCAGGCGCACGCAGTTGGCTACGGCGGAGCGACTCCTGCCGGTCTTCGCCGCGATCTCCTCCGTTGAAAGCCCGAACCTGCGGCCAAGCTCTCGGTACGCGCCCGCCTCGTCGAGCGGGCTTAAATCGGCTCGCTGTACGTTCTCGACGAGCGCGAGCAGCAGCGAGTTGTCGTCCGGGTCTGCAGCCCTCACGACGACAGGTACGCGATCGAGCCCTGCTAGTCTCGCGGCCTCCAGCCGGCGATGCCCCGCTATCAGGCGATAACGATCGTTATCCTGTTGAACCAGCAGCGGCTGCAGCACCCCGTGCTCATGGATAGACGACGCAAGCGAGCGAAGTTGCTCGGCGTCCATGGAACTCCGCGGCTGATATGGATTAGCTTGTATCACATCGAGGGGAACTAGGTCCGGGCCCGCCGGCTCCACCCCCTGTGGGATGAGCGCCTCAAGACCTCGTCCCAGGCCACCGCGCGGTCTGGCAGGCACGCTCGTTCCTCTTTCTGTCAGCGCAGGCGGTAGTTCGGCGCTTCTCTCGTGACCTGGACATCATGTGGGTGGCTCTCGCGCAGGCCCGCGCTCGTGATGCGAACGAAGCGCGCGCGATCCTTCATCTCAGCTATCGTGCCCACGCCGCAGTAGCCCATCGCGGAGCGCAGGCCCCCGACGAGCTGATACACGAGCGTCGCGATCGGCCCCTTGTACGGCACCCTGCCCTCTATTCCCTCGGGCACGAGCTTGGAGACGTTGTGCACGTCCGCCTGGGCGTATCTGTCCTTCGAGTAGCCTCGCTGCTTCATCGCCGCGAGCGAGCCCATACCCCTGTACTCCTTGTACCGCTCGCCCTGGTATAGCATGACCTCACCCGGGCTCTCGTCCACACCGGCGAGTAGGCTGCCGAGCATCACCGTATCCGCGCCCGCCGCAATCGCCTTGGCGATATCACCGGAGTATTGGATACCGCCGTCAGATATTACCGTGGCGTTGAACGGCGCCGCTGCCCGCGCGCAGTCGTAGATCGCCGTTACCTGCGGCACGCCCGCTCCAGCTACTATGCGCGTAGTGCAGATTGTGCCCGGCCCGATGCCCACCTTGACGGCATCGGCGCCCGCACGCAACAGGTCCTCCGTTGCTTCAGCGGTCCCCACGTTTCCCGCTATAAGGTCCACATCGTATCGAGAACGCAGCTCGTGAACCGTCTGGAGTACAGCTGTGGAATGTCCATGTGCCGTGTCCACGACAACAACGTCCACGCCAGCCTCTATAAGTGCCTCCGCCCGCTCGATCCCGGCGCTGCCCACACCTACCGCGGCCCCGACCCTCAACCTGCCCGCCTCATCCTTTGTTGCCAGGGGAAACTGAATCTTCTTCTGGATATCCTTGACGGTTATGAGGCCCTTCAGCTTGCGGTCGCCGTCCACAACGGGCAGCTTTTCAATCTTGTGCCTGTGGAGGATCGAGAGCGCTTCCTCGAGGGTAGTGCCGACGGGAACGGTCACCAGGCCGTCCTTCGTCATCACCGCGCCCACGGTCTGAGAAAAATCCGACTCGAAGCGGATGTCCCTGTTCGTGAGGATTCCCACCAGGCATCCCTGCTCGTCCGTTACCGGCACGCCGCTGATGTGGTAGCGTTCCATCATCGCCACGGCTTCTGTCAGGGGAGCATCCGGCCGCAGGGTAACGGGCTCAACGATCATTCCGGACTCTGACCGCTTCACCTTATCGACCTCGGAGACCTGCTCCTCGATCGAGAGGTTGCGGTGGATGATGCCGATGCCGCCTTCCCGAGCGAGCGCGATCGCCAGCCGTGCCTCCGTAACTGTGTCCATCGCGGCGGAGACTATGGGTAGGTTGAGGCGAATTCTGGGCGTCAGGCAGGTGGCAGTCGAGACCTCCGCGGGCAGCACGTCACTACGGGCCGGCACCAGCAGCACGTCATCGAAAGTGTACCCATCCTTGCCAAACTTGTCGTCGAACACTGTGGCGACCTCCTCCCGAGTTGCCGAATTTTACCGTTCTCCAGTGGCGTTTGCAACCGGGACTCCACGCCGGTAGGATCAAACAGGCTAGGCGTCGGGAGGTACCAGCCTCACGCCAGTGACTGTATATGTGTGAACGAGCAGGGCGGATGGAGGCCACGCGAAGGCTGGAGGCAGGATGAGCAGGCGCACACTACTGTTGACGTTCGCAGCCGCGCTCGCGGCGTGGATGGGTATTGCATATCTGCTGCTTGCGCTCGACGTGGGTAGTATGGAAGGCCTGCTACACCCGCTGCGACTTGTGTACTACCTGCTAGCCATCGCCGCGCCCGCCCTCACGTTCTTCCCCCTCGCACGGCTCCTCGGAATGCGCACCTGGGGCTTCGAGGCCACCCTAAGCTGGACTGGGCTCGTGCTGCTAATCACTTTCCTCCGACCAGATGTCGGAGGGCTACCGGCATACCTCGTCTGTATGCTCCTCTACTTTGGAGCGGTCGCTTCGGTGTTGCTGCCGGTTGGTTACGCTCTTGGTTTCAAGCTCTTGACGCTGCGGGTTCATCGGCGTGATACTGGTAGAGCTCGCAGGGAGGCTTACCTGGGCGCGCTCTTCGTGACGCTCAGCACCGCGATGAACGTGGGCGGGTTCCTAAACCCGCTGAACGCCCTCCTGCTTGCACTCATACTAGTGCTCGTAGAGAGCTTTGCGCTGGCACACAAGCCCGGTGCGGAGCTTTACTAGACAAGAGCCCGTACAGGCGGTGTGGCATGCAGCGGATAAGTATCGTCGGCCTGGGCACTCTCGGCTGTTCCCTCGGGATGGCGCTCCGGAGCTGGAGCAAGTCCTCCGCCGGAGCTCAAGGTCGCGGCCAGGTATCCATTGAGGTAGCCGGGTTCGACTTCGAGCAAGGGGTACAGAAGAGGGCGGAGAAGCTCGGTGCTGTGGACCGCACCTACTGGAGCCTTCCCAAGACCGTAATCGATGCGGCGTTGGTGATTCTTGCCGTGCCTCCAAGCCAACTCGAGAGTCTGATGCTCGAGATCGCGCCCCGGTTGCCGGAGGGTTGCATCGTGACGGACACCACGCCGCACAAGCAGCAGTCGCTGGCATGGGCAAGTCAGCACCTCCCGAAGCACGTTGCCTATGTTGGCGGGCACCCCGTCTTGCCGCTGATCGAGCCGGACGAGCCCTCGGCGGATCTACTGGTACAGACAACCTACGCTCTCTTCCCCCACGAGAACGCGGACGCAGCCAGCACGGAGGCGGTGGTTGGACTGGTCCAGGCAGTAGGCGCCAAGCCCTACTTCCCCGATCCAGCCGAGCACGACGCGCAGGTCGCCGCAACGACCCTACTGCCGGCGCTGACTGCCTCGGCACTGATGCACGCGGCATCACAAGGCGGTGGGTCGCGCGACCTGGGAGAGATGGCGGCGACGGACCTTGCCGAGCTGACGCGGCTCGCCTCTTCAGACCCATCAGAGCTTGCGCTCATGGTTCAGCTGGGGAGGGTTGATGCGGTGCGCTGGCTGGACTCGCTCATCAGCAGGCTGGGCGAGCTACGGGCACTGGCCGTCCGCACAGACCCTGAAGCTGGCGAGCAGGTAGTCCAGTTCCTCACGGACGCCCACAACGCCCGAGAGAACTGGCTGCGACCTGAGGGTAACGCCGGCCCCCCGGCAGAACGCCCCAGCGTGTCCGGTCAGGTCAACCGTCTGCTGTTCGGTACCAGAAGGCGCACACGGTAGGGATTGTTGCGGCCCTCGTCCGAATCAGCTAGGGGACGAGCGTCCAGTCATCCGGCAGCTTGTAGCGATACAGGCGCTTTGTCGGCTCACCGTTTTCCCTGACGCGCCCTCTGTCCTGACGCTCCACGTTCGCGTAGTGGTTCTGGACCTGAATAATCCGCTTTGCGGCCAGATTGAAAATCACGAGCCCGGCCTTGACCGGCTCAAGGCTTGCTTCTCTGGTGCTTCCGTCTATAATGCGGAACGGCGGCGTGGCTTCAGGGCGAGATGTCGCGAGAGCGGCGCGGATAGCCTCGCTGCTCGTCTCAGTGTTGTGCTCATCGAACACCGCGAGGCCCGACAGCACAAACTGCTTTAGCTGAGGATCATACCGCTCAGTGTAGTCCAGGAGCTGCTCGAAGGTGCTGGGATTCTTTGCACACGCAGCCGTGATCACTTTGAGGGCGTGGCAGGGTGCGACGAAACTGACGGTTCCCGAGGCATCTATGACATTGAAGCGCATCACGTCCACGAATCAAAAATAGCATAGCGCGGGGCTGTTGCCAAACAGGGGAGCCACCGCTAGAAAGGCGGGGCCGTGGAGGGCCTGGAGACACACGTCCGTGCTGCGAACGCGCGCATCGAAAAGTTGGAGACCGAAGTTGAAAGCCTGCGCCGCGACATAGCCCATGTCGTGGAGGGCCGGCACGCCGACCAGGAACAAGTTTACCAGCAGTTATCCGCTCTCCGAGGCGAGGTCATGCAACGCCTCGCGATAGTGGATGAGTTGCGGGCGCACATCGAGGGACTGTCAGTCAGCCTCCGGGACACCCAGCGCTCGGTTATGCAGCGAGAACAGGAGCACAACGAGTTGGGCCGTGCCGTGGAAAGCGTGCGCGCACGGGTAGAGAGCTTCGAGAACCGATTCAGCGAAAACCGCAGTCTCGCAGAGCGTGCCAGGCAGGAAGCCGAACTGGTAGGCAGGGATATCGGCGGAGCCGTCGATGGAGTGCGTGCCGTCCGAGAAAGTCTGGCCCGACACTCTGAAGCGACGTTGATGGCGCTTGAGACGCTCCGGGAGAACGGTGGAGAGGCAGTCAAGCGTCTGAGCCTGATAGAAGAGGTGCGGAGATCAGAGAGAGCTAAGGTAGACCGCCTGGAGGGCGAGCTGGGGAAACTTGTCGTTACCGATGAGAACCTTCGCGCGGCGACCGAGAAGCTGAACCGCGTGGTGAGCGAGAATGATGCAGCCCTCGCCGCGGACATTCGTGCCCTCAGAGAAGAGTTGGGAGCCTCTGTCACAACTCTGCGCCAGATCGCCGACGAGCGCGTGGCACGACAACAAGCCTCTATCGAAGAAGCGCTCGCGCTCGCCGCCCAAGCGCGCAATATCTCGTCCGCATTGAACGAGAGCTACTCACGGCTCCGTGCCCGGCTCGAGATGGCAATCCATCAACTCACCACTTCTGAAAGGGAGAGGCTGGAACGTGCTGCCGAGCAGGCCCTGCAGGAATTGCGGTCGTACGATGAGAGGACTCGTGGAGAGGGTGCCGGCCCGGACCGGTAGAAAGAAACTAGAGCATGGCGACAAGGACGGCTCAGTGGCTCAGGGCTTGTCTCCTCTTCTGCTTGTTGGGCAGCGCCGTTCCCGTCTCCATTGCCAGGTCCCAGGAATCATCACCCACCAACTTGCTCCGCAACGGCAGCTTCGAGTCAGGGCAGACGGGGTGGAACGCCGTCAGCGGCTCTCTCGCGATCAGCAGCCAGACGGCTTATGACGGAGAACACTCTGCTCGGGTGGTGGCCCCCGATGGCTCGTCTGGCAATGTGGTTCAGCTTATCTCTGCGTCACCCACCTCGCAATATCGGCTCTCCGGCTCAGTATGGTCGAGCAAGCCTTCCGACTACCACTCCCTAGAAATTCAGATCTCATTCCTCACCGACAATAAGCGGACCGAACACTTCATTCGTGCCATTCCTGACCGGGCCGAGCACTGGGAGCGCTTCAGCACCGCGTGGCTGGCCCCGCCCGCAGGAACCAAGGCCGCGAGAGTCGTACTACATGTGCAGCCCGTCGGCGGAAACATAAGCAGCACCGTGCTCTTTGACGGGATACTTCTCGAGGAGATGCGCCCTCCGGCCCCAACGCCCACCGCTACTCCCACCGCCGCCACCGCCGATGTGTTGATCAACGAGGTGCTCACCCGACCAGGAACCGACTGGAACAAAGATGGGGTGATCGATCGAAGAGACGAGTGGGTTGAGCTGCTCATAACCGGTGGTGCCGTAAACTTGCAGGGCTGGAAGCTCGACGATGGCCCCGGCGGATCCGCTCCCTACCGACTAGAGTACTCAGCCAATTATCCCGGTGATCACAAGGTCATGCTCTCCAGCCAGACGCAACTCGAGCTGAACGATGCTGGGGACATGGTACGACTGTACAGGCCGGATGGCAGCCTCGCCGACGAGCTTACGATCCCGGCGCTCGACATTGACGCTAGCTTGTCCCGCTACCCTGATGGAGCCAAGAGCCTCTCCACGGAACT
>JADDPT010000071.1 GCA_016781735.1 Rubrobacter sp. | reverse complement strand
GCCACTGCTACCAATAGACACCCAGAGTGGAGCCCCGGTAAACTGTCCTGGAGATGGACGAGAAAAGCATTAGAACACTTGAATACCACAAGGTGACGTCGGCTGTGGCCGGGCATTGTTCCTTCGGCGCGAGCCGGGAACTGGCCGAGACGCTGCATCCCTATACGTCGCTGGACGAGGTGGAGCGCGCCCAGTCCGCGACCTCGGAGGCTCGTCGTTTGCTCGAGCTGCGACCTGACATCTCCGTGAAGGGTGCCAGGGACATCCGCTCGCTGGTCGCCAGGGCGGACCTCGGGGGCATGCTCGAGGCGCCCGACTTCCTTCCCATAGCGTCAACGGTGGAGGCCGGCCGCTCTCTTAAGCGGCAGGTGGCGAAGTTGCAGGAGACCACCGGCGAGTTGCCTTTGTTGCGGGCTGTGGCAGGTGAGATGTACGGCCTCGATGAGCTGCACTCCTCAATCCGGTCCTCCATTGGCGAGCGCGGAGACGTGCTGGACACCGCAAGCCCGGCTCTTGGAAGAATACGCGTCGAGCTCCGTCGCGCTCACGACCGCCTGCAGGAGCTGTTGCGCTCCATACTCACGTCGAGCACCTACGCTCAGGCCATCCAGGAGCCGATCATCACGCTCCGTGAGGGCAGGTACGTCATTCCTGTGAAAGCGGACTTTCGGTCCCGGATTCCAGGGATTGTTCATGATACCTCGGGAAGCGGCCAGACACTGTTTGTCGAACCTTTGGGCGCGGTGGACGCAGGCAACCGCTGGCGCGAGATGCAGGGCAGGGAGGCGGATGAGATCGAGCGCATCCTGCGCGCGCTGACGAGCGAGGTGGCCGCAGCCGCACCGGAGCTTCTCTCGACGGTTTCCGCGCTCGCCCGGCTGGACTTCGCTCTGGCAAAGGCTCGTTATGCCGGTCGCCTCGGTGCCGTGCGTCCCGCGATGCACGAGGACGTCCGGTCCGACGCTAACCAGCCCCGGTTCTACCTGCCTGAAGCTCGCCACCCTCTCCTTCGCGGCAACGTGGTGCCGATTAGCTTGGAGCTTGGAGGTGCATATCGCGTTCTCGTCATTACGGGCCCTAACACTGGCGGGAAGACGGTAGCGCTCAAGACGGCTGGGCTCCTGGCGCTGATGGCCCAGAGCGGCCTGCATGTGCCTACAGGCCCCGGAGCAAGGCTGCAGGTGCTGTCGGATGTATACGCCGACATAGGCGATGAGCAGAGCATAGAGCAGAGCCTCTCGACCTTCTCGTCGCATGTCACGAACATCATCAGGATGCTGGGCGCGGTCGGTCCCCGCTCTCTTGTTCTGCTCGACGAGCTCGGCGCGGGCACGGACCCAGAGGAGGGCTCCGCGCTGGCCCGTGCGCTTTTGGACCACCTGCTCGAGCGAGGCTGCCTGGCGGTGGCCACCACGCATTATTCAGAACTCAAGAGCTACGCGCACACCAACCCGGGCGTGCGGAATGCGTCGGTTGAGTTCGATGTCGAGACTCTTTCTCCGACCTACAGGCTCAGGATAGGACTGCCTGGAAAGAGCAATGCATTGGCGATATCGGGACGCCTGGGCATGCCGCGGGAGATCCTCGAGCGAGCGCAGGCGAACGTCCGACCAGAAAGCCGAGAACTGAACGAGATGCTGCAGCAGATCGAAGACGAGCGGGAGGGGGCGTACGCCGCTCGGGCGGTTGCCCAAAAGGAGCGGGACCAGGCCCGCGCAATTGTGGACGAGGCTCGGGCAACCCTACATTCCGCCGCCGAGGAGCGCGAACGGGCCACACTCGAAGGCCACTTGAAGGCCCAGGCGGAACTGGAGGAATTTCGTCAAGAGCTTGCCACGCTCAGGCGGGAGATACAATCGGCGGCCAGTGCGCCGGAGGCGGCTGCCACGGTCCGCGAGGCTGAGGAGCGTCTCAGGCAGCTCTCGAGGAAGTCGGCGCCCCAACGACGGCGGCTTGCCCCAGCGCCCGTCCGAGAGATAACAGAGGGTGACACGGTGATAGTGCGCAGCCTTGGCTCCTCGGGCCGGGTCTTGAGCTTGTCCGGCAACAGCGCGGAGGTGCAGCTAGGAAGCTTGAAGTCGCGAGTGCCGGTGGGTGACCTTCAGTTGGTAGAGGCTGATGCAAGCGGTAGGACGCCGGCTGCTAGGCCTGCACCGCGCGTCGAGGTCTCGCGTCCGGCCCCGCCGATGGAGCTCGACCTGCGAGGGCAGCGCGCCGAGGAAGTCGAACGCCAGCTGGATCGCTACGTAGACGACGCCTACTTGGCCGGTCTGCCGTTGCTGCGCATCATCCATGGCAAGGGGACCGGAGCATTGAGGCAGGTAGTCAGGGACTTCCTGCGCGATCACCCGCTTGTGGATTCACTCGAGGGAGGGGGGGCGTCAGGCGGAGGCGAGGGGGTGACGATCGCCTCGCTATCTTCCCGCTAGCTAGTGGACAGCGCCCGAGGCGGAGAGCTGCTGCTCCGGCTTGGGCGCGACGGTCTCGGCATCCTCTTCCAGTTGTCCCAGTACGGAGCGTAGCTCCGCCATCCAGCGGTCCCTGCCGCGGGACATATGAAAGCGGACCTGACCCGGTAGGACTCTTGCCCACGTCCGCCCTATTCGAGGCTGCTGTGCGGGCTGCCTCCTGGTCCGCAGGACCAGCTCGCCATCAACCACGGTGATCGCCGTTACCCTGGCTGAGCTTGCCAGGAGCTTGAGCTCAATCAGCTGGACCAGGTTGGTTGCGGGCTCCGGAAGCGGACCAAAGCGGTCGCGCAGCTCGGCTTCGATCAGCCGTAGGTCGCGACCGGTGGCCGTGGCGGAAAGCCGGCGATACAGCCTAAGACGGGTGTCGCGGTCGGCGATATACTCCTCCGGCAGGGAAGCATCCACGGGAAGGTCCACGGACACGGCGGGTGGCTCGGGCAGCACCTCACCGGTGCGTGCCTCATGCACGGCCCGCTCCAGGAGCCTGGTGTACAGCTCGAGCCCCACGAGAGCTACCTGCCCGCTCTGCTCGGGCCCAAGAAAGTTACCCGCGCCACGCAGCTCGAGGTCTTTCATTGCTATGCGGAAGCCCGCCCCGAGCTCTGTTGCCTGGCTAATCGCCTCCAGCCGCTTCTGCGCGTCCTCCGATATTGCCGAGTGGGGCTTATACATCAGGTAAGCGTATGCCCTGTGCGTCCCCCTCCCCACGCGGCCGCGGAGCTGATACAGCTGTGCGAGCCCGAAGTTCGCCGCATCGTCCACGAGGAGGGTGTTTGCGTTGGGAATGTCCAGGCCGGATTCGATGATTGTGGTGGACAGCAGTACGTCCTGCTCACTCTTAACGAAGGACAGCATCACCTTCTCCAGCTCGTCCTCGTGCATCTGTCCGTGGCCGACGGCTATGCGCGCCTCAGGGACGACTCGATTCAGGTCCCGAGCCACCTTTGCGATGTTGTGCACCCGGTTGTGTACGTAGAACACTTGGCCGCCGCGATCCATCTCGCGCAGCACGCTCTCCCGGATGAGTGTGTCGCTTTTGGGTGTGACATAAGTCTTTATAGGCAGCCTGTCGTCGGGCGGCGTCTCTATAACGCTCATGTCACGCACGCCCGCGAGTGCCATCTGCAACGTGCGCGGTATGGGAGTGGCGGTCAGTGTGAGCACATCCACCTCGGTGCGCAGCTTCTTGAGGGTCTCCTTGTGCTTCACTCCGAAGCGCTGCTCCTCATCTACTATGAGCAGCCCGAGGTCTCGGAAGACGACGTCCTTCGACAGTAGCCGGTGGGTTCCGATCACGACATCCACGGCCCCGGTCCGCAGAGCCGCGACGGTAGCGTCTCGCTCCTTCTTGGAGCGCAGGCGGGAAAGCATCTCGACCCGCACGGGGAAGGCCGCGAGCCTATGCTTGAACGTCTCGAAGTGCTGCAGAGCGAGCACGGTAGTCGGCACGAGCACGGCCACCTGCTTGCCGTCGACGATGGCCTTGAACGCTGCGCGCAGCGCTACCTCAGTCTTCCCGTAGCCAACGTCACCGCACACGAGGCGATCCATTGGGCGAGGCGACTCCATGTCTGCCTTCACCTCGTCTATGGTCCGCAGCTGATCCTCGGTCTCAACGTACGGGAAGGCGTGCTCGAACTCACGCTGCAGACTGCCATCGGGCGAATAGCTGAAGCCTTTAGAGAGGCTCCGAGCTGCGTAAATCTTCAGGAGCTCCTTCGCCAGCTCGTCGGTGGACCGTTTGACGCGACTTTTGGTACGCGCCCAGTCGGCCGTCCCCAGCCGACTGGGCGCGGGTACACCTCCGGCGCCTATGTATGGGCTGACGCGGTCCACCTGGTCGACGGGAACGTAGAGTTTGTCGCCTGAGGCGTATTCGAGCAGCAGGTACTCGCGCTCCGCGCCGGGGCGCCCCCGCGAGACGTTGCCTACGTAGCGGGCGATGCCATGATCTATATGGACTACCCAGCCACCAGGCTGCAGGTCGGCCAGGAAGGTTGGCGTCTTGTTGCGGCGTGGGCCGGATGGTCGACGTGGCTCGACGTAGCCCCACAGCTCGCCGTCACCCAGAAGCACTGTGTTGAGCTCTGAGCTGATCCAGCCCTCCGGCACGATGCCTTGGCCCACCGTGATGGCTCCTTCGGGCGGCTGGGGCGCGGAGACTTTGCTGCTGAGCAGCGGCAGGTTATGCTCGGAGAGCAGGTGCCGCACCCGGTCCGCTTGCCTCGTGAGGATTATTACCCGCCGCTTCTCCCTTGCCCACCCACTTAGGGTCTCCACCATCCGCTCGGTGTTTCCGGCAAACCCGGATACGCTGCCGAGGAGTACGGTGTCCTCCGGCCCGGCCGATGATTGGAGTTGAGCGAATGAGGCGAGTTTAGGTGCCAGCTCATCAAGTGTGTGGTACGGCCGCTCCAGCCCGCGCGGTACCTCTCCTATGTCCTCCAATTCCGTCCTGATCTCGCCGGCCTGGGCGTGCAGCGAGTCGGCGACCAGCCGCAGCCGCTCCTCTGCCGCCGAGGCGATCAGCGTGTCGTCTGGCAGGTGGTCGAGCAGACTGCCCATTCCGAGGCGGAAATACGGCGCTAGACCGCCATACGTGGGACGCAGCCCACCGGTTTCCAGCTCGAGCAGCATCTGCTCCCACTCCGACCGTACCTCCGCGCGGAGTGTCGACAGGTCCAGGCTCCTTACTCGCTCGAGGGCCTCCGGAGCCTCCTCGAGCGGCAGCTCAACTGGCGGGATTATGATCGCGTCCTGCAGGGTTGCCTCTGACCGCTGAGTGTGAGGGTCGAACAGACGTATGCTGTCCACCTCATCACCGAATAGCTCTATGCGGACAGGACTCTGCTGAGAGGGCGTCCAAAGATCGAGTATCCCGCCGCGTCGCGAGAACGAGCCTGGAGTGTCAACCAGCGGTTGTGCCCGGTAGCCCGACGCGGCCAGAGCATGAGTGGTCTGCACGAGCGGGAGTACACTGCCTGTGCTGACTTCCAAGCGATGCCGCTCCAGGTAATCGGCGGCCAGCGTCGGCTCGGAGAGGGCTTTCCAACTCGTCATGACAAGCGCGGGAACCCCGCCCTGCCTCGCGCGGTAGAGTTCTTCCAGCACCCGCAACCGAACGGCCTCTGTCTCGGGCTGAGCGCCTCCACGCTCGTACGGCAGGAAGTCGTGGGCGGGCCACTCGAAAAGAGGCGCGTGCGGCGGCGTATATAGTCGGAGCGCGTGTAGAGCGTTTGCTGCGTCCTCGGGCCTTGGAAGGATCACCAGCACAGTGCGAGCAGTTTCCGAGAACGCTGCAGCCCAGAGGGCGGGCAGCGTATGCGGTGCGGAGGCAGGCAGATGAACGTCGCGCCGTGTGCCTCGGATTCCTGCCAGGCTGCGCTGAAGGGAGCGGGATTTCAGAATCAAGGGGAGAAGGTTGATGGGTATACTCTCCAGGGCTTGATGGTCAAGCGATCTCTATTGGCTGGACCTTAAAGTATACCACCGCCGCTGCTTCCCTCAGCGGCCGTTGAACTCGTTCATCGCCCCCAGAAGTCCCTTCTCCAGTATGCATTCAACGGCGTCCGTGGCGTCCCCAACCACCTGCCCCAGCGCCTCCCGCTCCTCGCCCGTCCACCCGCTCAGTACGTGCCCAATGGCGCGCCTGCCAGATGGGCGACCGATGCCGACACGTAGTCGAGGGATCTCTTGCGTGCCGAGCGCCTGGATGAGCGATCGAACGCCGTTGTGTCCCCCCGCACTACCACCTGGGCGGATACGTATCCTGCCGAATGCTAGGTCCAGGTCGTCGTAGACCACCAGCAACTCGTCGGTCTCGATCTTGTAGTACCGGACTATCTCCGCCACCGACTGGCCGCTCAGGTTCATGTAGGTCTGAGGCTTAGCCAGCAACACCTTCTGTCCAGCCACCACAGCGTCCGTCAGAACCGCTCGATGAGCTCTCCGATCGCCTGAGGCACCCAGCCGCCTCGCAAGCTCGTCAAGCACCAGGAAGCCCACGTTGTGGCGTGTGCCCTGGTACTCTCGGCCTGGGTTGCCCAGACCAACGATGAGTCGCATGCTACTTATCCCTTATCTCATGCCCCAAATACAGGGCAACGTCGCCTGTGTCGAAGTGAAGCTCGTTGTAGCCGCATATCCGGTAGCCGGTTGCACGAAAGAGCGCCACGGCGGGATAGTTCTTCATCGGCACGGCGGCGATCAGGCAGCGCAGGTTGTTCTCGACCGCCCATGCCCTGGCGGCGGACAGGAGCTGTGTACCGACACCGTTGCGTCGGTACTGTCGATCCACAACGATCCGCGTGATGTGCGCGGCCCCGCGCTCGACGTCGGCGCACAAGTAACCGCTAGCCCTACCCTCGCCCGCGACGATCCAGAGGTCCGTGGTGTCCCACGCCCTTTCGAGCTCTTCTGTGGGGTCAGGAGGGAATACGGCCCGAGGCCTGGGAAGCTGGACGCAGCGCAGAGTGATGCTCAGGTCGAGCGAGCCCTGCCCTGGCGAGCGCTCCTCGCCGAGCTGCCACGAGTGGTCCGTCGTGTAGCCCGCGTCCAGTGCGCCACACGCTGCTATGTCGGAGAGTTGTGCGAGGCGAAGCTGCACCTGCCTACGCTGCCGGGTTCACTAGGCGCATGCCGTGCGTCTGTGCGAGGCCGCGTGCAATCGTGTCCGAGCTGATGAAGGTGACGTCGAGGTCCTCCGTGGAGATCACACGAGCAAGCTTCTGGTAGGTTCCCGTCTGCTGCAGGGCAGGATTAGAGTCGGGGCTGACGAGCACGAGACGCTTTGCGCCGGCATCCGCGGCCTCCAGTAATCGCTGCACAGGATCGTCCAGGCTGCCGATTGGAACAACATACGGAGGCTCCCGGCTCAGCACCTTGGTGTACAAGTACTGGGCAAGGATACGTATGACCGCGGCTACAGGCACTGCGATGAGCAGGCCCAAGATTCCTCCTATAGTCGCGCCGGACATTAGGACGAAGATGACCAGGATAGGGTTCAGGTGAACCACCCTGCCGATCAGTGTCGGAATGATGAGGGTGTCTTCGAGCTGCCGAAGTACAAAGTAGCCCACCGCGACGGCGATCGCGAGGGTGAGGCTGCTCCATCCAAACGGCGCGGTACCCTGAAACAAGGCGACGCTCACGGCGATAGCGCCGGCCGAGTATGGTCCAATAAAGGGGATGAGCTCCAGAAAACCCGTCAGGATGCCTATGACAAGTGCGTACTCCACTTGGACAATCGATAGGAAGACGAAGGTTGCCGTGCTCATTACCACCACAAGTAGCAGCTGGCTCCGTAGGTACGCGCCCAGGCTGTCGTTGATGCGACGTAATAGCCCCTCTATCTCGTGCTGGTAGGGTCTCGGTGCAAGCCCGATAAGCGACGCCTTGACCCGCTCTGCATTCAGCAGCAGGTAGAAGGTGGTGACGAGGAAGATAAAGAGGTTGATGGCGCTTTCTGCTAATCGCTCGATGATGGGCAGCGCCATCCTCTGGGCCACAGCGGCGATGTCGTCAGCCCTCGCAGCCGCCTCCCGCTCCAGTTGTCCTAACTCCGGCTGAAGTCCCAGATCGCCTAATATCGGCTGCTGACGGGCGAACTGCTCCACTTGAGCGAGGGCGGCCGGGCCGCTGCGCACCAGTGCGATCGTCTGTGAGCGAATTACGGGACCAACATTGATGATCGTCCAGGCGATACCCGAGAAGACCGCGATGTAGATCAGGATGACCCACACCGCACGGGGCACGCCCGTCTGCCGCGCCATGAACGAGACGAGCGGGTGAAAGATGTATGCCGCCACGATAGCCCAAAGGAAGGGCGGCAGCAGGTGGGCGGTCTCGTAGAGGAGAAACAGCAGCAGCGCCGCAGACAGCCACAGCGTTGTTGCCTTTGCCCGGTCAGAAAAGCGTATCTCCCGCATCCATAAACTCCCGACCGCAATATATCACAGCCGTCACAGTCCGGCCAAGAGCGGCACCGACGGTGGCGACCGTACGCTTCTGTATCGCTTGAGACGATCGATGTAGGTATCGCCTTGCCTAACCAGTCGCGGCGTCTGGGTAGCTAGAATAGGAAACCGAAGGTTTCGGCGCCGTGCTGGTGAGAGCCCTGCCGGGTGCCACCACGGAGCCGTAACAGCCCGGATTTGGTTGCCTTTGCTTGGGCCGTTTACTATAATTCATATACGCGACTCTTGCAGGCGCCTCGGCACTTTGCGCCTCAGAGCCGTTACTACTACACACACAAGGGAGCTAAATGGAAGACAGATCAGAGGCAGTCGGAACCAGGCCGGAGAACAACGTCGCGAGCGCGACACCAGTTGTTGATGTCGTGAATACGCACGATGCCTCCGAGGAAGGGACGGCCGACGCGCCTGCGGTTGATAGGTCGGGTGTGGTGCCGGTAGCGGACGACCAGCCTGCAACGGACACAGCGGTCGGTGGCGAGGAACCGGAGCAGCACGCCGCCCAGCAGTCTCAGAACGGCTCGTCCTCTTCGCGTGTCGAGTCCGATGAAAGCACGCTCGGGCAGCGTGGCCCAGCCGCCGAGCAGGAGCTCACTATGGAGCAACTGCTCGCGGGCAGCAGCTCCGAGTATAAAACTCTCAAACGCAACGAGGTTCTGGACGGCACTGTGATGGGACAGGACCGCGACGGCCTGCTCGTGGATGTAGGGTCCAAGAGTGAGGGCGTAGTCCCTTCTGGCGAGATGAGCTCGGTAACGCCCGAGGAGCTCGCGGAGCTTCAGCCCGGCGCTCCCGTGCTCGTGTCCGTTGTAGACGCCAACGACAACAACGACGGCCATATCGTGCTTTCAATCGACCGGGCAAGGGCGGAGCGCTCCTGGCGTAACCTTGCCAAGCAGCTCGAGAGCGGCGAGGTGGTCCAGGCGCCAGCAGTAGGATTCAACAAGGGCGGCCTGCTCGTAGAGCTCGGCGGCGTGCGCGGCTTTGTGCCCGCGTCGCAGGTTAGTAACTTGACGGGCGGCAGCGAGGAGCAGCGTCAGACGGAGCTTGGCGGCTACATCGGCCGCACCATCTCTATGAAGGTCATCGAGGTGAACCGCCGTCGCAACCGCCTCATCCTCTCAGAGCGACAGGCCACTCAGGAGCAGCGCGAGAGCCGCAAGGAGAAGTTGCTGGCTGAACTGCGTGAGGGTCAGATAATCCCCGGAACAGTGACCAGCCTTGCCGATTTCGGCGCATTCGTCGACATCGGCGGCGCGGATGGCCTCATACACCTCTCCGAGCTGTCCTGGAGCCGGGTCAACCACCCGCGCGACGTTCTCAAGCCCGGCGATAAGCTGGACGTGATGGTCCTCAACGTCGACCGAGATCACCGCAAGATCGCCCTGAGCGCGAAGCGGACGCAGCCCGAGCCGTGGAGCACCGCTCTCGACCGCTACGAGTTGGGACAGGCTGTTACCGGCACAGTGACGCAGGTAGCCCCATTCGGTGCTTTCGTCCGTCTCGAGGATGGCATCGAAGGATTAGTGCACGTGTCGGAGCTTTCCGACCAGCAGGTGGAGTCGCCCGGCGCGCTGGTGCGCGAGGGCGATGTTCTCAACCTCAAGGTGATTCGCATCGATACCCAGCGCAAGCGTATCGGACTAAGCCTACGTCAGGCGGAGGGGGGGCTGCTTCCCTCCAGAGAGGACGAGTCTTCAGGCGCGGGGAGTGACGAACTCACCACAGGACCGGAGCTCGAGCTAATAGCTGAAACCGCGGTTGACGTGTCTGCGCAACCGGCGGTGGCCGAGATGACGACTACCGACGAGCAGGCCCCGGGACCGGATCCGCAGCAGGATGCGCCCGCCGTCTCGGACCTGGCGCCACAGCCCACTAGAGACGCAGAGGAGTACCAGGGGAGCAGTGACGCCTCCTAGCCGGGGCGGGCTTTGTAGCTCGCTTTACCTGCCCGAGTGGGTAGCAGGCGCACCGCAGGAAGCGGTTGCGCCTGTACCTGTCGGATGCTATTCTTAAGAAAAGGGTTGGGCCCGCGCGGCGCGACCCTTGCTATGTCTTAGCTCGCGGCACACGCGTCCGCCTCACCAGGGCGCCTGGTATCGTTCGCTAGAGGGAGAGATTGATAATGGCAGAGCGAAGCGAACGTTTCGACAAGTTCACCGAGCGCGCCCGCAAGGTGCTGAGCCTCGCCCACGAGGAAGCGGCGCGTTTCAACCACAACTACATCGGCACCGAGCACCTGCTCTTGGGCCTCGTGCGTGAGGGTGATGGTGTAGCCGCCAGGGTGCTCAGCAACATGGGTGTGCAGCTGCAGAAGGTGCGCGCCGCTGTCGAGTTCATTATCGGACGGGGTGACAAGCCGCCTCAGGGGGAGATCGGTCTGACCCCGCGGGCTCGCAGGGTCATCGAGCTCGCGTTTGATGAGGCCAGGCGACAAAATCACCATTACATCGGCACAGAGCACCTGCTACTCGGTCTCGTACGCGAGGGCGAGGGCATCGCAGCCGGCGTGCTCGAGAGCCTCGGCGTGAGCCTCGAGAAGGTGCGTGCTCAGGTCATTCAAGTGATCAACCAGAGCAGCGCGTACAGCCAGCAGGGCAAGGCCGCGACGAAGACACCGTACATAGACGCGCTTGGCACCGATCTGACGGAGGCGGCCCGCAACGACAAGCTGGACCCGGTGATTGGGCGCCAGCACGAGATCGAGCGGGTGATGCAGATCCTGTCGCGCCGCACCAAGAACAATCCCGCTCTCATCGGTGAGCCGGGAGTCGGCAAGACGGCGATCGTGGAGGGCCTCGCACAGAGAATAATCAACTCGGAGGTCCCCGAGACGCTGCTCAACAAGCGGGTTCTCGCGCTCGACATGGGGGCGCTCGTCGCAGGCACCAAGTACCGCGGCGAGTTCGAGGAGCGCTTGAAGAAGATCATGGCCGAGATCAAGGACTCGGGCGCCATCTTGTTCATCGACGAGCTGCACACGCTCGTCGGGGCAGGCGCCGCCGAGGGAGCAGTGGACGCGGCCAACATCCTGAAGCCCGCGCTGTCGCGTGGTGAGGTTCAGGTAATCGGCGCCACAACGCTTGATGAGTACCGCAAGTACATCGAGCGCGACGCCGCGCTCGAGCGTCGCTTCCAGCCCGTGCAGGTGGAAGAGCCTTCGGCAGAAGATACCGTCGAGATCCTCAAGGGTGTCCGTGCCCGGTACGAGGAACACCACCAGTTGAAGATATCCGACGAGGCCCTGAAGGCGGCCGCTCACCTTGCGGCGCGCTACGTTCCCGACCGGTTCCTGCCTGACAAGGCGATCGACCTGATAGACGAGGCGGCTAGCCGCGTGCGGATGTACCGTTCGGTCAGCCCGCCCTCTCTGAAGGATGCGGTGCGGCATCTGAAGGCGATCCAGGACGAGAAGGAATCAGCCATCAACGCTCAGAACTACGAGATGGCAGCGGACTTCCACCTCCGTGAAGAGCGTCTCCAGGACAGGATCTCGACTCTCGAGGCCGCGTGGCAGGAGGAGCAAGGGGCGGAGGAGCCGTACGTAACCGAAGAGGATATCAGCCAGGTCGTGAGCATGTGGACCGGCATCCCCTTGACTCGCATCGCGGGTGAGGAGAGCGAACGGCTGCTGCAGATGGAAGGTGTGCTTCACGAGCGCATCATCGGGCAGGAGGAAGCCATCACCACGGTCTCGCGGGCGGTCCGCCGCGCTCGGACGGGCATGAAGGATCCACGCCGGCCGGTCGGTTCCTTCATATTCCTCGGGCCGACTGGTGTCGGCAAGACGGAGCTGGCGAAGGGACTCGCCGAGTTCATGTTCGGCAGCGAGGATGCACTCATCAAGATAGATATGTCCGAGTTCATGGAGCGACACGCGGTAGCGCGGCTCGTTGGAGCGCCTCCCGGCTATGTCGGTTACGAGGAGGGTGGTCAGCTAACAGAGGCGGTGCGGCGTAAGAGCTACTCCGTGATCCTTCTCGATGAGATTGAGAAGGCGCATCCCGAGGCATTCAACATGCTCCTCCAGATTCTTGAGGACGGCAGCCTCACGGATGCCAAGGGCCGGAAGGTGAACTTCCGCAATACGATCATCATCATGACGAGCAACGTCGGCGCGGAGTTCATCGGTCGTGACTCGAGCTTGGGTTTCTCCATGCGGGGTGACCAGGCACAGGCACAGGAGCGCGAGTACAATGTCATGAAGGACAAGGTGCTTGGGGAGTTGAAGCAGTACTTCCGACCCGAGTTTCTCAACCGCATCGACGCGACGATAGTGTTCCACTCGTTGACGCCGGAGCAGATCCGACGAATCACGGACCTCCAGATCGACCGCGTGCGCCAGCAGCTTGCCGAGCAACAAATCTCGATCCGTCTCACGGACGAGGCTATGGACGTGATCGCAAGAAAGGGTTACGATCACGCCTTCGGAGCCCGACCGCTCCGCAGGCTCATCCAGAACGTCATCGAGGATCCACTCGCCGAGGGGGTGCTCGACGGGCGCTTCCAGGCAGGGTCCTCGGTCGTGGTCGACGCCCGTGACGATGAGATCGTGCTCGAGGAGGAGACTCAGCTGGCTGCGGTGTGACGAAACGCAACTGGTATTAGGCTAAACTGGGGTGGGCTCGAATGCCCACCCCTTTTTTGTGAGGTACAGCTTGGCCAGAACGAAGAACAAGACGGTGTACGTCTGCAACAGTTGCGGTGCATTCAGTCCCAAGTGGCAGGGGCGCTGTCCTGATTGCGGCGAGTGGAACACTTACGTGGAAACGGTTGATACACCGAAGGCGGCGACAAGCGTCGGCTCGATTGACGTCGCCACTCCCCGCAAGCTTTCCTCGGTGGACGCGAACGATCTCGCTCGCCATCGCGTTCCTTTGCCGGAGGTGAGCCGAGTGCTGGGCGGCGGAGTGGTACCCGGATCGCTCGTCCTGATAGGTGGCGACCCCGGTGTGGGCAAGAGCACCCTGCTGCTGCAGCTGAGCTCGGAGATGGCAAGCTCCGTCGGTACGGTGCTGTACGTTTCGGGTGAGGAGAGCGTGCAGCAGATCCGGCTCCGAGCAGCGCGTCTCGGGACCGTTCCCGATGGGTTACTCGTCCTGTCGGAGACGCGCATTAGCCGCATCGCGGACTACATCGAGTCCGCGCGCCCTGGCCTGGTAATCATTGACTCCATCCAGACTATGTACGTGGAGGATGTGGAGTCAGCAGCCGGCAGCGTGAGCCAGGTCAGAGAGTGCACGATGACCCTGATGCGCGCCGCAAAGGGGACGGGGGTGCCGGTCTTCCTTGTTGGCCACGTGACGAAAGAAGGGGCGATTGCCGGCCCGCGAGTGCTCGAACACATCGTGGACACCGTGTTGTACCTCGAGGGGGATCGCTTTCACCAGTACAGGCTGTTGCGTGCGGCCAAGAACCGGTACGGGTCCACGAACGAGGTTGGGGTGTTCCAGATGACTCAGGAGGGGTTGTCCGAGGTCACGAACCCCTCGGAGGCATTTCTTTCAGAACGACCCGAGGATACCGTCGGATCGGCGGTAGGGGTGCTGATGGAGGGCACGCGGCCACTGCTCGTGGAGGTTCAGGCGCTGACGAGCTACTCAGGCAGCGGAATGGCGCGTCGGACGGCGAACGGTTTCGATTACAACCGGCTGCTCTTACTCGTGGCCGTCCTAGGGAAGCGGGTGGGTGTCAGCCTGGGCGACCAGGACGTGTACGTCAACGTTGTCGGTGGGCTCAAGCTCGAAGAACCGGCGGCCGACCTGGCCGTGGCGGTCGCGATCGCGTCTAGCGCAGGCAACCGCGCGGTGCGGCCGGAGACCGTGCTGGTCGGCGAGGTGGGGCTATCGGGCGAGCTGCGGAGCGTGCCGCAACTCGAGAGGCGGCTGATAGAGAGCGCGAAGCTAGGCTTTACTCGCGCTGTGTGCTCGAGAACGGCACGGAGGCCCCAAACCCCCGACGGGCTGAAGCTCGTGCAGGCGGGCACGCTCGCCGATGCCACAGGGCACGCGCTGATACCTCCCGCCCCACGTGGCTAGTGACCCGGGCCGCAATGGTGTACTGGCGATGCAGCGTCGCTCCTGCATCTGCGATTCGTGTGGGGCCGACAACAGTTCCAGAGCGATCGGTCCTGGCGGCGTGGCGAGCCTAGTCCGGTATTCGGTAAACGTGGGCCGGGTTGCCTCCCTGCGCACTCCAAGGGGAAATAGCAGAACCTCAGTCTGTCCGGTGACGCGCGAGGTCTAGGAGCAGGTACGCGAGCGCGCGTGCAGGATCCTCCGTCGTCGTTGCTCGGGCTGCCGCCGCCATCGACTGGAGCCGTGTGGGGTTGCTCAGAAGGGCTGTGACCTCCTCGACGAGCCTGCCTGGCTTAAGTTCCTCCTCCTCGATCACCACGGCGCCTCCGGTGCTTTCCAATCTTCTCGCGTTGTGGCGTTGCTCGTCCCCAGCCGCGCGAGGCAGTGGGATGAGAATCGAGGGCTTACCGAGCGTAGTTAGCTCGTTGACCGTGCCGGCGCCCGCTCGGCCGACAACCAGGTCCGCCAGCGCGTATACCTCGCCGATCTCCTGGCCGATGTACGGGAGCAGCCTGTACCTCGCCCCCAGGGTGGCCGGTAGCTCGATCATCCGGCGACTTAGCGACTCGTAATCAGCACGGGTGCCTGCAGAGTCCCCGCACTGGTGGATGATCTGAGTAGCCTTGAGCAGGCCCGGCAAGGCACTCTCGACGGCGGTGTTTATGGCATGCGAGCCTTGTGCGCCTCCCGTGATGTATGTTGTGGGGAGGGCCGTGTCGAAACGAAAGCGGCGGGCGGCGATGGTTTCGTCTCCGCCGAGCACGGCCCTGCGTACCGGGTTACCAGTGAGTACCCAGTTGCCTCGTGGAAGGCCACGCTCCGAGCCCGGTACTGAGAGGGCAATCTTCGTCGCGACCCGTGCGTTCAACCGGTTTGCCAGACCCAGCGCACCGGTCTGCTCATGTACCAGCGTGGGAATCTTCAGTATCGCCGCCGCCATTACGACGGGCACGGAGACGTACCCCCCGGTGGCAAGTAAAGCCTTGGGGCGGAAGCGGGACAGATGGTAGAGGGCCTGTGCCGTGCCCATGGGCACGCGGGCGGTGTCCGCAACGTTCTGGAGTGAGAAGTAACGCCTCAGCTTGCCTGTGCTCACAGCCTTGTACCCGACGCCCATCAGCGGGATGATGCGCGCTTCCGCGCCCTCCCTACTGCCGAGGTACAGCAGGTCGAGACTGTCGCCGGGTACCTGTTCCCGCAGCGCCTCGATGACGGCTACGGCCGGACTAACGTGGCCCCCCGTTCCACCGCCTGTAATGGCCAGCCGAAGCGGTTTTGAGATCATCGGCCAATTATAGGCGCTGCAGGGGCTGTGTTATAATCCTGCAGCCCGTTCCATACCAGGAGCGGGCTAGCCCCTATCAGAAGGAGTTACATTACGGATGGCAGTAGACATGGAGAAGTACTCGGCACTGCGGCAGAGGCTCGAGGATGAAAGGGCCCGCCTCACGGCCGAGGTAGCCGACTTGAATGCGGCTGCGATGGACTACACGGCGAGCGTCGCCAACGAGGACCGCTCATACGGCAACCACATGGCGGACGACGCGACAGATACCTACGAGCAGGAGCGACAGCTAGCCCTCCAGCGGAACCTGGAGACAGTGTTGTACGACGTCAACACGGCTCTTCAGCGCATGGAGGACGGGACCTACGGAACCTGCGTGGACTGCGGTAAGGAGATACCTGTGGAGCGTCTGGAGGCACGACCCTACGCCACCCGGTGCGTGGACGACCAGGCGAAGGAGGATCAGCAACACTGACGCCCCAGAGCCTACCATCACACCGTCCGGCGTGGCGAGCTGCGCTGGCTCCGCTCTATGGAGTCGCGCTGGCAGTCCTCGTACTAGATCAGATATCGAAGGCATGGGTTCTGGCGATAATGGGGACGCGCGAGGGAGCCGAACGTCATTTGCTGGGTGACCTGGTTTACCTGCGGTTGGTCCACAACACAGGCGCCGCGTTCGGAATGCTGCCCAATGCCTCACTTCTGTTTGGCCTGGCGGCCGTAGCCGTCATTGTAGGAATCCTGATGTACTCTCGACGTCTCGCGGGCGCCGCGCGAATCGTGCGTATTGCGCTTGGGCTGGAGTTAGGTGGGGCGCTTGGTAACCTGGTGGATAGAGTCCGTTACGGTTATGTGGTTGACTTTATTGACGTGCGGGTCTGGCCGTACGTGTTCAACGTCAGCGATTCAGCCATCACGATCGGCGTCGTGCTCCTTCTGTACCACATCCTCTCCGAGGGTGGTAGGGAGGCGCGCGTAGAGTCTGAGCGCTCCGCGGGTGACCGGGCCACCTGACGTCGCGTCGGTGGAGGTGGACCAGGATGCCGCCGGCAGCCGGCTCGACGTGTTCCTCGCTGGGCAGATCGGCCAGGTATCGCGGTCCTCGGTGCAGGCGTTGATCGGCTCTGGAAAGGTGCTCCTCAATGGTGTTCCCGCACGGGCATCCACTCGGCTTCGGCCGCGCGACGTGGTGGAGTTTCCGAGCACCGGCCCTGCGGTTACTGCACCCCCAAGTCCGGAGAACATTCCTCTTTCAGTGATCTACGAGGACACCGACCTGCTGGTGATAGAGAAGCCGCCGGGAATGGTCGTTCATCCTTCGCCGGGTCATTCGTCGGGCACGCTTGTGAACGCGCTGCTTGCTCGGTATCCCGACATAGGGACGGAGGGAGGGCAGCGCCCCGGAATAGTACATCGCCTCGACAAGGACACGAGCGGCCTCATCCTAGTTGGACGCAACGCCTTAAGCACTCAATACCTACAGGACCAGCTTCGGGAGCATAAGGTGCTGAAGGAGTATACGCTGTTGTGCTGTGGAGTCCTCCAGCCGCCTACGGGCCGCATCGAAGGCCCTATTGGGCGCGACCCCCGGAATCCACTCAGGATGGGCATCGCGAGCTCAGGTCGCGCGGCGGTGACGTCGTATGAAACGCTCGCTGTGCGAGACAACCGTTCTCTCGTGCTGGCACGGCTGCACACCGGCCGTACCCACCAGATAAGGGTCCATTTCTCTTCCGTGGGGCATGCGATCGCCGGAGACTCGATCTACGGCCGTTGTGAGGTGCCAGGCCTCCACCGCCAGTTCCTCCACGCATCCCGGCTCGCGCTCACCTTTTCAGACGGTCGGCAGATGGAATGGAGTAGCAGGCTTCCGGATGACTTACGCCTGACGCTGGATCGGCTGCAGTTCGACCAGTAACCTCTGGTTGCTGATGCGGCCCCAAATCGACGCTGAGCGGGTATCCGACGACCATTCTGCCCGTTTGTCCTAGCCATTCATGACCAAAGTCCTATAGGGATGTTCGGCCTCCCTCGGTATCGTAGAGATAGACGGTGCGGACGCGCAAAGGTGCGCCTCACCGCAATCTCACCACTACCGTCAGGAGGTACGCGTGTATCAGGATGTCGCTGCGTCTAACCACCGTTGTGACGCGCTCGCCCGGCAGTCCACCAGAAAGAGCCCGCTTCTAGTCGCTCTGTTCCTAGCCTTCGGTCTGTTGCTGCTTGGTACGTCTGCCGTGCTGGCGGAAGGCAACCCGCAGGACCGTGCGGAGCAGGCGGCGAGGACGCTCCTGGGTCGTGTCCGCGGCCAGCTTGCTGGAGGAACTGTGGGCAGGCCCGTGCTGGTTCGCTCGCTGGATGACCTGAGCCCCTCGTACTACGTCGTGCCTGTCAATAAGCACGGCAAGATTGTTGGGTTAGTTGGCGTGTCATCCGACGGTGGTTCGTGGCAGTGGTACACGGAAGGGTACGATAAGGGGTCGTTTCCACCCGTGAGCGCAGCGGAGGCGCGCGGGCAGCTCTCATCTCGCGGCGATACGGGGGAGACGGTAATCGTGGCAGCGCCGGATCGCAAGCTGTACTGGGCCGCAGTAGGAGGTAACGACACACTCGTCTCCGTAGACAGCGCGTCGGATGTCTCTTCTAATCGGCGCGCCAAGGCCGACGGTCGGCAGGGAGATATTCTGCCCGGTAGTTCAGCTGGATCGGAAGGGTCTGATTCGAGCAAGACCAGTTCTGGAGAAACGTCCACACTTCGCTCATTTGCCTCTGCCTTGCCGGTAAGCAAGAACCTGTCAGTGCCGCATTATTACCAGGTGAACTCCTACTTCTGCGGGCCGGGCAGTATGCAGATGATCTTTGATTACTACAATCCTCCCATTCAGTCTCAGCAGGACATCGCTAACGTGATGAGCGCGAAGGACTGGGGGGCGTGGAAGGGCGCTTACGCTGACGATCTGTTGCGAACCGGTCGGTTCAGCTCGCTGAGTCGCGCGGTTCTGGACTCCAGTCTCGTCGGATTCAGGGAGCGCTCCTTAGGATACGGAGCAATAGCAAATTTCTGGAGCGAAGGTGGGTCGCAGGACCCGGACTATGCTACGAGGTACACCGACCTCAAGACGCTCGTCAACTCCGGCTTTCCCCTGATGTTGCTGACATACTATGACGGCAACCACACCATCGGACACTTTCGCGTTCTCAAGGGCTACGATGATGCGACGGGCGAGTTCATTGTGCACGATCCCTGGTACAGTGCCCCTTACTACGGTCCTGATGTGCACTTCAAGCAGGAGTATCTCGTGGACAACCTCTGGACGCGCTACAGCCGCTGGGCGGTCCTGTTCGCGCCTTGGAGCGTCTCAGTTGACGCTCCCGCCACGGTAAGCGCGGGCACACCCTTTACGGTAAGTGCTACCGTCCGCTACCGCGCTCCTCACCCATTCGAGGGCCGCGCGCCGGTTACGGAGAGCCAGGCCACCCTTCAGGCACCCAGTGGGTTTACGGTCAGTACGCCCACGCAGTCTCTGTCAGCTATTACCAGCAGCGGTCAGTACCAGTCGGTGAGCTGGACTGTCACACCGCCCGCTTCTTACGCCGGTGGTGCAACCTTCAGGGTTACTGGAAAGGGTAAGTACACCGCGAGCTCCACGAGCTACAGCACTTACACCGACTGGGCAGGTGGTGAGGCGAGTCGTACGGTACAGGTCGACAGTGTCCCCCCTTCGTCCGTCTCGGTCACACCCTCCAGCGTCACAAGCCTGCCCGAGGAGTTTCGGAACCTGACCTCCGTGTACTCAGACGCAAGCGGAGCAGATGATATTCGAAGCGTCATGCTCCTGGTAAACAGTATGGTGGCGGGCGAAAAGGCGCTGTATGCGTCGTACAGCAGCGCGACGAACAACCTTTACCTGCGGAGCGCCGACAACACAACCTGGCTCGGACCCGTACAGCCCGGTGCGCCAACTGTGCTGGACAACGGCTATGCGCGTCTGGATGCCGCACGTACGACAGTCGGCCGTTCCGGGACCCAACTAAAGATGAGCTGGGCTGTCAGTCTGCGTGCTCCAATGAGCGGGAGCGTAAAGTCCGTGTACCTCCAAGCGGAGGATTACTTCGGCAACCTGAGCACCTGGAAACAGCTGGGTACCTGGCTGGTGAACCGACCCGCTGTGGCTGGCAACGTGACTGAGGTGGGGGCTGTGGTTCCACCCGGCAAGACTGTGGCTGTAAACGCAGCCTATTCAGACCCGGACGGGTATGGCAATATCCAGTCAGTGCAATTACTGATCAACAAGACGCTCGGGGGTACGGGCTCGGTATGGGTAAGGTACGACCGACCTGACAACAAGCTGTACCTGCGTAGTGGGGACAACACCAAGTGGCTCGGCCCTATAGTGCCGGGAAGCTCAAGCAGCCTGGACAACGGTCGGGCGGTCCTTGTCGGCGCGAATACTCGAGTGTCGGCAACCGGGACAACCCTGAAGGTGAGCTGGGGATTGAAGTTCAATGCCGCATTCAGCGGGGAACGATACAATCTGTATAGCGTCGCAGTGGATCGCTTCGGCTCCTTGACTGAACTTCCCTGGCTGAAGAAGGGTACGTACGGTGTGTCCGCGGCTCCCTCAGCGGAGGCGCTCTCGCCGTACTCCTCGGTGAGCCGTCCGGACACGAATATCACAGTCACGTCTACTCTCGCAGACCCGGACGGTGCAACCGATATCGCGACCGCAAGGCTGCTCGTCAGCACGAGCCTGAGTCAGGTAAAGGCTGTCTCGCTGAAGTATGTTGCGAGCACGAACAGGCTTTACCTGCTGGACGACGCTGGAACCACGTGGCGGGGAGGCTTGGCTCCGGGCGCCACTGCAACTGTGTCGAATACCTACGGAACCTTGCGAGCAGCGACAACCACGGTCAGCCGCTCGGGCACAAAGCTCACGATCAAGTGGTCGCTCAGTTTCAGGACTCCGTACAGCGGCAGGCGTTACAACGTATACTCGCTGGCCGACGACTCGCTCGGTGTCAGCAGCGGCTACAAGCTGATAGGCAATTGGACGGTGAACCGACAACCAGTGGCTGTATCTCTGTCTCCCAAGAGTTCGTACAGTGCAGTTGGGGGCTACGTCCTCTTCACGTCGACGTACGCCGACCCGGACGGCGCTTCGAATTTGACCCAAGCGCACTACATGGTCACGGACGGCAGCAGCGCCTCCAAGGCGATGGCGGTGCGCTATGACGCGGTCACCAACAAGCTGTGGATGCGAAAGGCGGATCTAAGCGGGTGGGTCGGAGGAGTCGCGCCCGGAACCGCCACCCGGTTCGGCAACGGATATGCCACCCTGGATGCAGGAAAGTCGAGCGTTGCCCGAGACGGCACGAAGCTGATATTAAGATGGTCGATCAGCTTTTCCTCGGGAATGAAGGGTAGGAGCCTGAAGCAATACCTATGGGCCACCGACAAGGTGGGGAGACATTCCGCGAGGCTGAACGCCGGCAGTTGGTCAGTCCGGTAGGCAGACTCAACCGGCGCGAAAGAGGTAGGCGGCTAATACTCTTTCGTTTTGAGTGTGGCGCTATACTAACCGCTACC
>JADDPT010000070.1 GCA_016781735.1 Rubrobacter sp. | reverse complement strand
CGTCAACGCCTTTGACCCAACACATCTCGGCCCACCATCGTCGAGTTCAGTCATAGAGAATGTGGACAATATATACTCCTCATTTACTAAAGTCAATAGATCATTCAATAAAACTAAGCCAAATCGGTAAAATTCAACGACTTGGTTACTTCCTTGACTCGCGCCGAAGGTGAGAGGTGCGCGGCGTCACGAAAGACCGCTGCGCCAGCACGCTAGGAGATCCTAACGGCAAGCAGTGGCGCCCGGTGAGTGACGAGCGGTGTGGGGGCGGAGCGAGCGAGTCTCAAGGCACGGTGCCAAGCGGCATGGGTGCCAGTGGTCGCGTCATCAGGGCAAGGCAAGATCAACACCGGCAGGCGCGTCTCGTTACCCTCACCGGCCGACCGTCTCGGGAGGCGTCACCCTTGAGTAACGCATGTCGTGGTGGGCTCGCCCGGGATCGGACTGTCCAGTAGCGCAAGGCGCTCCATGGGTCCGAGGTAAGGCCGTTGCTCGGTCGGCTTTGACGCTCGCGTCTACCCTCGCACGAGTAGAAGGATGCCAACCAGCAAGGATGGGAAGTAGTGGAAGGCCGGTAGCGTGTCGCCCGTGACGAGCAACAGAGCCAACATCGCCATGCTAAAGACAATTGTTGCCCATCCGGCCCACGCAGGCACGAGGTCGACCTGAAGCAAGGAACCCCCATACGCCACCATAGCAAGGAAACCGACCACCGCGTAGATGTAGAAGAGCGCGAATCCCCATTCAGCCAGCGGCTCGTAATACTGTGGGACTACGCCCGTATCCACCATCTGTTGTGCCGCCCTAACGCTGATAACGGCACGAAATGCCGAGAAGACGGTCCACAACACCGTAGCTAACAGCCATCCGAGCAAACCGAGCCGTGACAGCGTGCGCTCACCTTCCCCTTCCAATATCGTGCTGAGCACAGTCAGCGCCGCCAGCGTAGTTATGGCAGCCGCGCCCATGAAGATGTTCGCCCAACGCCAGACGGCCGCGTTAGCGGCAACCAGTTGCAGGTGCTCCGGCCCCGCCAAGGTGAAGATCCGGCTGTTCCCCTTCTCGCCTACTGCAGGCAGGATCGCCCCAATCATGAACGGCATCCCGGCGAGGATGAGCAAAACACCCATCAGACGGTGCTCGTTCAAGAGATGAGATACTGCCATTCTGTCTCTCCTCTGTGCTATGCACATGGCGCCCGACCGCACCTAGGAAGCTTCTCGCCGTCACAGTGCCCGTTCGCCCCTCCACAACGTCTACCGGTCGTTCTCCAATACATTGCCTGCGGCATCAGACTTCAGGGCACTACAGACACCGCCTGGACAGCGAACACAGTGACCAGTAGCGCGATCGTGGCTGTGGGCGCGAGCCACCTGATCGGTTCGGCACTAGCTCGCACTGCTTTCCAGGTTGCGTATGCGGCCCACCCCCCGACGACAAGATTCGCGATGTGGCTGATGTCCGAGTAAGGGAACGCGCCGGCACAGGGAGGCGGGCAAGCAGCCAGCACCGCCACACCGTTGGCGAGTAGAGTGAAACCGAGGTCGAGGACGAGCAAGCTAACCAACGCTGATTTGTGCCCCTGGCTCGCCAAGGCCAGCGCGAGCGCCCACCAAGCGGCGACCAATCCGAACGACAGGACGAGTCCTGCCTGCAGTGCCGACATGTGAATAGAGGAGGCGCCGAACAGTCCGATGTGCCAGTCTATGAACACGTGCGTCAGGCTTACCCCCAGTGCGAGCGCACTCAGCCAGAGCCACGGAGAGGTGCGTCGTCCTATTGCCGCCACTCTATCTCTCCGCTCCGACAAGGATCACCCATATCAGCGCCTTGTATGTGGGTAACACACCACAGGTCCTATCGTTGCCGTCCGATCTCCCGCTTTCAGCAGCCATTCACTAGTAAGATCCGCCGTGTGCCTGCAGGGCAACTCCGAGGAGTAGCCAGCAGACACCCCAGAGCCCGATCGCGTAGTTCATCGCCAGGCCCGGGAGGGCAAACGACGGGATCAGCACAAACGGGATGAACAGGCCGCAGGCCAGGAGCGTGAACCGGCGCCAGCCCGTCCAGCGGTTGGTTCTCATAACAGCCATTCCAGCCAGGATCAGTCCCAGCATCATGGCCAGTGTTGCGATACCGTAGAACGCGTCCGGCGCGCCCAGGTCGGTCAGCCAGCTCACCTCGGCTACGACGAGTATGGCGAGCCCGAGCAGCGACACTGCGAGGCCGGTGGAGGCCAGGATGCCTCGCCCAGCGGCACCCGATCGAGTGGTGCCAGCCACACCGGCCATCAGCAGCAGGTGGCTGATGATGTTGAGCGCGGGAATTACGGCAGGTGGTGGGTCCTGTGCCTGGAGAGACGCCAGTGGGATGCCGAGCACGATTTGCAACATCGCGCCCGCGATAACTGCCCATGCTGCGAGGGTGATCAGCGAATCCCCAGCGCGCCCGCGCTCGAGTGTTACCTTGCTCACGATATTACCTCCTGCTTGATTACCGGTCCGATGAACCTGCGGAGCCTCGGCACGATCAGCGGCTCATTCGGTGGGCGGTAAAGCGCCGAGCTGCCGCAGCAGTCCGAGTTCGTCGGAGGCTGACCAGTGCTCCGTGATCTTCCCGTCGGGACCTATGCGGTGTATTTCCATCAACTCCGCCGTGACACGCTTGCCGGTCGGTGGCACGCCAAAGAACTCCCCCTCGTGCGTCCCGCTCCACCGTATTCGCTGCGCCACCTTGTCCCCCTCAGCGATCTGATCTTCGACGGTAGCGGACAGGTCGGGAAAAGCGCGACGGAGCGCCAACACGAACTGCTTCGCGCCCTCGCTACCCTCCACGTGTGTTTCTGGCGTATGGTGGATGAGGTCGGTTGCCAGAATCTCATCCGCGACAGCAAGGTCTCCCTGGCTGAACAGCTCGTCGGCGATGCGACGAGCACGTGTCTTCATCTCTTCCAGTGTCATTGCGTTATCTCCTCTGCATGCGGTTTTTCGTCTGGTGGCGAGCGGCTCGAGCGCTACGGCACGTGTTCACAGCCCGTCGAGCGCCCACGCCAATACGAATGTGAGTGTGTTACTCCGAGATGCCCAGGCACGCCAGGGCATTGTCTATTCCCTGTCCGTCGCACTGGTCGTCGCCGCCTGGACCGGCAGCCAGGGCGCCCTCGGGCAGCGTGTGGTGCAGGTAGACGTCGTACGAGAAGGACTGGCCGTCAGTGACTGTGAGGAAGGCGCCTCCGCCCTGCTTCGCTGGCGTGAACAATTCCATGACGATGTTGTACGTTCCGATAGAGCCCGCGCCAGCCTGCTTGCTCACGTTCGAGCAGTAGTGGGCGAGAGCCGGACCGGAGCCCACTACCAGCGCGAGTGTCGTCGCTGCGGTTGCACTCAGTATCCTTGCCTTGTTCATCCTATCCTCCTGTGTTGCTTACCTCTATCGAACTGCGCAAGTGGTGCCTTGCCCCCTGAATAGCTCCCTCCTTTTCATACAGTTGGTCGTCAGGTCGCTTGTGGACGGTCCCACCTGTGGTCGTCGTCCCAGGTCCTATTCTGGGGCGCGCAGCTGCCTGGGAACAGGACGAACACTCCCCGTTTACTGGACCTTTGACAGATATCGGCACTCCTATATCATGTGGCGACACGCGAACTTCCTGCATAGGCGCACTAGATAGAGAGCGGCGCTGCATGATGACCCTCCCATGACATTTGGTGTGCTGCTCAGGCGACTGCGCGTGGCTGCTGGGCTGACGCAGGAGGCACTGGCGGAACGTGCTGGGATGAGCGTGAAAGCCGTCAGTGACTTGGAGCGGGATCCGAACCGTACCCCGCGGCTCGAGAGTGTGACCCTGCTGGCGGATGCTCTGCTGCTGGGGCCAGATCAGCGGACACTTCTCTTGTCGGCCGCGCGACCGGACAGCGTCCCGTCCGTGACACCGCTCGTAGTGGAGAGACCTGCGCGTAGTCTTCCTCGACCGCTCACCCCCTTGATCGGCCGCACCGGCGTCGCCACCGCTGTGGCGGATCTCCTGGGGCGCGGCGAGATTAGACTCCTCACGCTAGTGGGCCCGGGTGGCGTGGGCAAGACACGCCTCGCCATCGAGGTTGCAGAACGCGTGGCAGGGGATTTCGCCGATGGAGTCATCTTCGTGGACCTTGCGCCTCTCCATAATCCCGATCTGGTGATCCCCATGATCGCGCAGCAGCTTGGCATGACGGAGCGGGACACCGCGCCGGTGCGTGAACGCCTGGAGGGGCACCTTCGCGCAAAGCACATGCTGCTGTTGCTAGACAACTTTGAGCACCTCATCGCGGCGCGAGAGATGGTCCTCGGTCTGCTGGAGGCCTGCCCGCGGTTGGTCGTGCTGGTGACGAGCCGGGCGCCCCTACGCGTGCGTGGTGAGCGTGAGTACAGGGTCGCTCCCCTGGCTCTGCCGGAGGAGCGGCTTCGGCTCGAGACCGTATCTCGGTCACCGGCCGTGGAGTTGTTCCTGGACCGGGCGCGTGCCGCTGGAGTGGATTTACCTCTGAACGCCTCCACAGGACCGGTTCTGGCTGAGATATGCGGTCGGCTTGACGGCTTGCCCCTAGCTATCGAGCTAGCCGCCGGCTGGGTGAAGTTCTTGCCACCGCGGGACTTGCTGGCGCGGCTGGAGATTCGCCTGCCCATGCTGACCGGCGCCCCACATGACCTGCCTGCTCGACAGAAGACGATGAGGGATGCCATCGCCTGGAGTTATGAACTGCTTGACGCGCGGGAGCAGGCACTGTTCCGGAGACTCTCAGTCTTTGCAGGTAGCTGCGCACTGGACGCTGTTGAGGCTGTCTGTGCGGCGGATGGGGAGGAGCCGACAGTGCTGCAAGGACTGGCGGCATTGATAGACAAGAGCCTGCTGCGGACCCGTGAGGATGAACAAGAAGGCGCTGGTCTACCCCGCATCTCGATGCTGGAGACGATCCGCGAGTACGGGCACGAGCGACTGAAGGAAAGTGGCGAGGTCGATATGGTGGGTCGGCGGCATGCTGAGTATTTTCTGTCGCTGGCGGAGACAGCGGTGCCTCAGCTCGTCGGCCCGGATCAGGTCAGTTGGCTCGACCAACTGGACAAGGAGCAGCCGGATCTGCGCGTTGCGATGGCCCGGCTGCTCGAGACGGACGACACGCAGGGCGCGCTCCGCTTGATCGGGGCTTTGCGCTGGTTCTGGTTCGTTCGCGGTCATCTCACGGAGGGACGCGCCTGGGCCGAGCGTGCGCTAGCGAAGGAGAAGACTTGCGAGTTGGGGTGTGTGCAACCGACGCTCGTCGCCCAGGCGCGCCTGGCAGCAGGGCAACTGGCGCTCTTCCAAGGGGAGCTACTAGCGGCGAGGGCTCACCTGGAAGCGAGCGCCGCGCTCTGCCGGGCTGCGGCCGCGCTTGAGCCGGAGAACCGCGCAGCGCGCGTCCTGCTGACCGAAGCGCTCGGCTTCCTGGTGGTGGCGCACAACTGGAGTGGCGAGTCGGCTACGGCAGGGGACGTCATCACCGGATACGATCGCGCCGTCGGCGCGTTGAACGATCCGCGTACCAGTGCCTGGCGCGCCTTCAACTTTGGTCGTTTGCACCTCTATCAGCGTGGCGATCCCATGTCCGCGCAGGCGTACCTACGCCAGACGGAGGCGAACTTCCGGGAGCTCGGGGATTTATGGTCCTTAGCCCAAGTCCTTCTGGATATAGGGATGGTTGCCCTGTGGGCGGGTGACATGGACAAGGCGAGGGAACGCTATGCGGAAGCGCTGGCAGCAGCTCGAACGTCGAGGGATCGCCAGATAGAGGCGGCGGCCCTGAACAACTTGGGAGAGGTAGCTCGGTTTGTTGGGGAGTATCAAACGGCTGGGGAGTACTACAACGCCAGCTTGTGGATATATGAAGAGATTGGGGTCAAGGCGGGGATCCCGCGGTTGATGCACAACCTCGGCTACTTGGCGCTCCACGCGGGTGATGCAGCCGCAGCGGGTGAGCGCTTTGCGAGCAGCCTGGCGGAATCGTGCTCCATTGGGATACACCGCGGTGCGGCGGAGGCGCTGGCGGGCCTAGCCGCAGTCGCTGCTCACCGGCGCACCGCTGATTCCGGCGTGCAGGCTGCGCGACTATGGGGGGCAGCTGATGCTATTCACGGCGCGGAAGGCACTCCGGTCTGGCCGGCGGATCAGGCGGAGCGCGCTCACTACGAGGCGTTGGTCCGTGAGACGGTGGCCCCTGACGTCTTCAATGCCGCTTACAGCGGTGGTCGCGCGCTAACGAAAGATCAGTCCATCGCCGAGGCGCACGCGGTGACGGGGTGAAGCTTCCAAGGCGCCCCTGAGCCCGACGAGTATCTGACGACCCAAACGCTGCAGCCTCTACCTGCTGAGGCGGAGTACGGCCTATCGGTTCCGAGGGGATCTTGGCTGACTACGCTCGTCGAGCGGCTCTTGCCTGAATCTCAGCCTCTCTATCGCTGTCGTGGCTGCGCCGCATCCACCCCAAGATCGTCAGCGATTAGCCGCGAAGGTGCTCGATGAAACCACGGGGCGAGTTCCGAGACTCACCCCGTGGTTTCATCCGCAGCGCGAGAACGGTCTTATACTCTTTCGTTTTGAGTGTGGCGCTATACTAACCGCTACCAGTAA
>JADDPT010000111.1 GCA_016781735.1 Rubrobacter sp. | reverse complement strand
ATCTTTACCTAGCTCAATTTGACCATAACACCGATCCGCAAAGCTCCCGTGGCGGCGGTCGTGATGTCCTGGCAATTCGGCCTGGTTTCCGCAAAAGGAGACTCACACAGCTCCTCAAGCACTGCGGTGGCCTTGCTGTCGCCACCTAGGCGCAACGTGACGAACATATAAGCAGCCGCTTTACACCCGGCTTCTCCTACGAGCGGTAAGCGCGGCGCTACACCGCTCCCCGGCCCTCAGCCTTGGACGCCCTGGAACCCCAGGACGGCCTACTTCGACAGCCGGGGGGAAGTGTGGTGTGGGGACTGCGGCCTGCGGATGAGCTACCCCCGCCACCAGGACTGCTGTGACTGCACCCGGCCCGCCCAGCGGCGGGTGTGGGGCGAGCGGCCTGCCGGGCTTTCACAGACATACAAGCACAGCCAGCTAGACTGACGCCACCCTCGGTCAGGGCAGAAGATCGCGCACAGGGCGCTGCTGCCAACCGGAGCGTAGCAGTTTATCTACCGCTGCGACTGCCTCCTCCCGCGTGCCGGGACCCGCATGCACCTTGACACCCATGTCCTCGGAAATGCCTTCCCGCAAGCCGCTGGACCAGTCGAGCGCATGCGAGTCGTTTGCAGCTTCGACTATCCACCACTCGCCGTCACAGCCAACCCACGGCGCTCGGGCTAAGAGCCGTGCGTCTCCAGCGCGTGCGAGCCCTCCCCCGTCTTCCCGGCACACGTAAATGAGCTTGGTCATCGGCTCATAGAACAGCCGACCGGCTGGCGTGTCATGTCCCCACAGCCGGTTGATGTACTCCGCTGTGTCGCGGATGAAGCGCGCCGAGTCGAAGGGCATGAGGAGGTGCTTGCCCCGAGGGTGAGCTACATAGTTGCGAAGGTCCCTACTTGCCTCGTCCCATATCGGTGGCAGCGCATCAGGGATTAGACCAGCCGTTCTCGCCCACTCGAACAGGCTGTGGAGGCTCCCATCGAAGTTCGGGTGCCCCTCCACATCCCATCCTTTGGAGCTGTTCCGGTCCCTGTGCTGGTAGGGCATGGTACGCTTCTGACCGAACTGCTCAGTGAAGTCGTGGTAATCTCTAATCGTGACCGTCACGCGGTGCCCGGTCTCCCGTTGAACTAGGGGGATTGCACGGCCGTACTCTTCCAGGAAACGCTCCTTCAGGGCAAGCTCCAGGGCGAAAAGGGTGCGGTCGGCCGCCAGCGTAAAGAACTCATACACGAAGCAGCCGTGGATGTGCAGCTTCTTGCACAACTCGAAGTATTCTCGGACCGCCTCCGGCACGTCTGGGGCTAGGTCAGCGCTAGCAATGGGCTCCTGGTTCACCCTCACTGCCACCTCCGGGAAGCTCTGGCCCTCGGTGTAGTCCTCTGGTGGGGTGAACAGCTTCAGCCGTTCGTCAACCGTTGTCAACTGCTCTAGCGTGTGAATGTCCATAAGTGACTATATGATACAGAGAAGCGAGGTTAGATGGAGGTAGCCTAATAGTAGCTTTCGTCTCCGTGGTAGTCGTCTTCCAGTTCCCAACCTCCGCCGCGACTGCGTAGAGCCCTAAGGACCTCGTCTAGTGCCTCCTCGGATAGTCTTATGCAATCAAGGACCACTGCGGATGTGACCTCAAACGGTCGGCCATCGTCTCCCGCGTAGTAACCACGGCGGGAGGGGTCGTGATCGCGCCGATACGCCAGCTTGCGGCAGTTGGGCAAACGCTCGACTCTGGCGAGTGCAGCACGAAGTCTGAGCTGCGCGGCGTCGAAGATATGGGTGCCTGTGAGTCCTCGTATGGGCCACTCAGACCCGTCCGCTGGCGGTATTTGGTTGGGCTCTCGCAGGCGGTTCTCCTCTTTGAGGACCAGTGCCGATTCCCGTACCTCTACTACCAGTTGCGCTATTTGGGCCAGGCGCTCAGTCTCCTGGTTCCATTCTGCGCGGTCCCTGTCTGCCTCGGCCTCGGCCTGCGCTTGCCGGTGCCGCTCATCCTGCTCTATGAGTTCCTGCTGGTGGGCCTCCTCCTGCTCACGGTGGTATTGCTCCTCGATAGTCCGGGTTGCCTTCATCTCTCGGACGGAGGCGAGCCCGGCAACGGCGGCCTGCCTAGCAAAGAAGAGCGCCACCAGGACTGCCACGGCGTTGACAACGCTCGCCGCCGTGTCTACGTACGGTAGAACGTCCAACGTGCAGCTCAGTCCTCGGTCGGATCGTTCTCGTCGTCGGTTAGGTGTCCTGGCAGCTCCCCGTCGGACATCTGGCGTACGACCTTCAGCATCAGCACGTCCAGGAAGTTGCCTCGGTCCTGGGGACCGCCGCGTAGCGCCTCGATGAGCAGCAGCACGTCACGTGCTGTTTGGTAGTCGAGCGTTACCTGCCCCGTGTAGGTAATGGTCATCCCGTCGCCTCCGTCCCTGTTAGCAAGCGTTTTCAACCAGCATTTCACAGGTGTAGGCAAGTTGCAACGGTGGCTCCGGCGAAGCACTATGGAGTAGCGGCATCAGTACCAACCCGGTGATACACTGAGACCACGTTCAGCACCAGAGTCACGAAGAGACAGATACCACCTGTGCTTACCCGCGTCCGTCGCCTCCGGCTCCAGTTCTACCGGCTCCCTCGCCCGTCCGAGGGCGGACTTCTCCTGCTTGATGGGCTTGTGCTCTTCGGTGTCGTCGGGGTGGTTGTTTATCAGTACGTGGCCCCACGGAACCCCTCTGAACGCACATCCTTGATCCAGCTCTTTGCCACGATTGTAGGCGGCCTCCTGCTCTTGTACGGCGTATACCAAACCCACAAGCGCGACCGGGTAGCCGAGCAGGGGCATATCACCGACCGCTTCACCAAGGCGATTGACCAGCTCGGCAGCGACAAGCTGGAGATCCGCGTTGGTGCCATCCATGCGCTAGGGCGGATAGCCGTAGATTCCCCGAGAGATTACTGGCCCATTATGGATACCTTGACTACCGTCATTCGCCTACGGGCTCCGTCGCTGGGCGATCAGAACAGGAGCCAGTCGGAGTTGTGGCGGGACCCGGACGTAGACGTGGCGTTGCAAGTCGTCTGGCGCGCCGTACCGCCGAAAGGGGAACGTGGACGGGTTGACCTGTCGCAGACAAACCTATACAGGGCCAATCTATCTGGAGCCCACTTCCGTTGGGCGTACTTACCGGCCGCTGACCTGACCGAAGCCTTAGTGAGGCGTGGCGACCTCCGAAACGCGGTTATGATGCACGTCCGAGCCATACAGACTGACCTGGCCGAGGCTCACCTTGAAGGGGCGCAGCTCATCGGAGTGCAGTTGCTCGGAGCTAACCTATCGAAAGCTCACCTTCAAAGGGCGAACCTCGGACACGCACAGATGTCAGGAGCGTGGCTTGTTGAGACCGAACTGGAGGGCGCAACTCTGGAAGGTGCTACCCTCGGCGCGTCTGTGATGTACGAAGTCATCCGGGATGGCGCACACCTGACCCGTGCCAACTTGAAGGGTGCGAATCTAAGGGGTGCCAAGTTGGGCGGGGGTGAGTTCCAGGGAGAGCTTATGCCCGGAGCCGACTTTACAGACGCGAACCTGGAAGGCGCAGACCTGCGCGGCGCGACGGGCCTGACATGGGAACAGCTACAGGGAGCCAACCTGAAGAACGCGATCCTACCCGACTATCTCTAACCGGAAGACCAGCATCCCTAGAAGGCACACAACGGGGTCGGCTTTCGAGTCGGCCCCTGTGTAGCTCACCGCCCTAGCCGAAGAGCGCCGAGCGCCCCCGGTTCGCCGGCTGCCTCAGCAGCGCCGTCTCATGCGCCGGCCGCTCGGGCTGGGGTAGGAACCGCTCGGGGACCATGCCGAGCTTTAGCCCCACGGCGGCGCCGTAGTAGCAGTACAAGCGCTCTACGTGCATCCTATCCGCAAGAACCTTCAGTTTCTCCTGCCGAGCCTCCCCCAGTGCGGTTACCTCTCTATGGCAAACGTGGTCATTTGAGCGCAATCAGCCAACGGCATGCCGTTAGGCAACCAGTGCAGATCGGCGTGCCATCCACAGGGTTCTCATACGCTACCTCCTCGATGAGGCGTCCACAGAGCGTGCACCGCTCGGTCATCGGACGCTCGGGTAGGTCGGGTTGTGACCGGAGCATAGGCATCGCCCACTTGGGGCGAGTCGCTCGTACATGGGCCGCTACTACCGTAGTGAATGCGTCCGGCACGATACCCTGGTACGTACCCGCGCCGTAGTTCCCCTTGAGGCTCCCAATCACTTCCTTACCCAGATCAGCACGTTTCTCCCCGAACTCCTGGCCACAATCAGGGCAATTGAACACTTCCCAGTCCGAGAACCCCGGCTGCATGTGTGCCTCGAATAGGTAGGTCCTATCACAACGATCACAGTATAACGAGTAGTACCTGGACTCTGTCTCAGGCTCGTAGAAGCTCGCTTCCTCATCATCGAGTCCTGTGGCTGGCACCCGCCCCTGTTGCCTTGATCGCTGCGGGAAGAGCACGTAGCCGTCCCTCTCGATCTTCTGACGCCACGTATCGAATGTGAACATCGGGTCGCCACCAGTAAGGGACGACACGTCCTTAGCGTCGATCCTGATGGTGTCCGAGCCGATGCGGATTCGGCGCTCACCCACCAGCTTCCACCACAGTCCCTGGGCGAGCGTGCAGTCCTGCTCGTTGTAAGCTATTACCTCTGCGTGCTTCCCTTGTTTCCAGAGACGAGGAATCTTCTCGCCTTTGAGCGTCTTGCCGACGCCGAGGTTAGCCTGGGCCAGAGTCTGTAGCTTCAGGCTTCCTCGTCTATTCCCACTGCTCCTCCTCTGTGCGTGCAGGAACGCCAAGGTGTCTACGGTCCTCTCAACTACCCCGTGCAGAGGGATCATCGGATGCAGCACTCGGTAGTCAAATGACAGGATGTTGTGGCCAACAATGAGCCCATCAAAGCCATGGAGGAACGCCCCCAAAGCATCAAACTGGTCTGCTAGGAAGTATCTGTAGTCATCAGCTTCGTACGAGCCATCCTGGAGGGAATATATCTTGGTTCCTACAACGGCTATCGAGTACTGCTCAAACGGTCTCTCGGATATTGACTCCTGGGTCTCAATATCCAGCGCGCAAACCTGTTTCGGCAATTCGAGGGACATGTCGTCCTCCCATGGTGCTGCTTCTTGATAGCATCTGCTTGTGCATCTCTGCTCCCGTACTGAGTATAACGACAGGAGACAGAGCCCTACTACCAGCCGGGCAGCGGGCCGCCACTACTTTCCCTCGCCCCTCGCATCCTCACTGGGCTTGATGGGACGTATCAGCTTCTCCAGCGAGTCCCGTGGGATTCGGATCGCTTTCTCGATGCGGACTGCCTCCAGCTTGCCCTGGTCGATCCATTTGTATACCGCCTGCCGCGTCACCTTCAGGCGACTTGCCACCTCGGCCGGCGTGAAATATTCTCTGTCCATGGCCAACCCTCGTAGTTTACACAGTTGTCGTAGTTGACAACATCATAGCGCCTAGCTATACTATACACAGTTGACACAGTTGACACAAGGCCGGTGGGCGAACCCCCGCACGGCCCGTAAGGAGTAGCACAATGGGTAAGCGAGGCAACGGCGAGGGTACTGTCTACCAGGACGAAAAGACCGGCAGGTGGATCGCCCAGGCGACAATACAAGGTAAGCGGAAGTCTCTGTACGGAAAGACCCGGAAGGAGGTTCAGGACAAGCTGCGAGCGCTGTTGGCGGATGTGGACAAGGGGATACTCCCGCCGACCGAGCGACTGAGCGTTGCGCAGTTCCTGGAGCGTTGGCTGGCGGACGTAGTGAAGCCCGGCGTCCGCTCTGCCACCTACAGAGAGTACAAGAACACGGTGGAGAGACACGCCGTACCCGCCCTCGGGTTTCTCAAGATCACACAGCTCCAACCAGGCCACCTCCAGAAGCTCTATGCATCCATGTTGGAGTGCGGGCTTTCGCCCAAGACGGTACGCAACGTACACGGCTGCCTACACGCGGCGCTGGAGCAGGCGGTCAAGTGGAACCTTGTTCCACGCAACGTGGCGGCTATAGCCGAACCGCCCAGGTCCAGGCGTCACGAGATCGAGACCCTGACGACAGAGCAGGTAAAGACCCTGTTCCAAGCCATTCAAGGCAATCGCTGGGAAGCCCTCCTGACGCTGGCGGTTGCTACCGCGATGCGCCAGTCGGAACTGCTCGGGCTCAGATGGTCCGACGTTGATCTCGATACGGCACGAGTCCACGTCCGCCGACAACTGGATCGCGACGGGACCTTTTCGGAGCCCAAGACAGCTAAGGGGCGACGCACCATCGACCTGCCCACCTCCATAGTGGCTGTGATGCGGCAGCATCGTACCCGCCAGCTAGAGGAGCGGCTGCTGATGGGGTCGGATTGGGAAGATAATCACCTCGTGTTCTGTACTCATGCGGGGCGACCCCTGGGGCACCGGAACGTGATCCGTGAGTACACCAAGCTGCTTCAGAGCGCCGGAATCCCCCACGTTCAGTTCCACGCCTTGCG
>JADDPT010000053.1 GCA_016781735.1 Rubrobacter sp. | reverse complement strand
CCGGGATAACTCCAGTTGAGTACACAGTACAGACGCTAGAGTGTGACAGGAAATTACATCACTATACGACTGGTTGTAGTCCGTGTCGGACGTGCTGCACTGCCACCAGTTGCGGGATCTGAGGTTGCCGCTGCAGGGCCGAGCAGCGTCTGGGTGGGGGAGGTGCTATCGAGGAATCGAGCTGCCTCCGCGGTCAACTACGGGTTTGACAGGCGGCTGTTACGGCTGGCGTGCCACTCGCCATTCCCGGTCTCGCCGCAGCCGGAATCTTCTGGGATGTTTCCTTCGGAGACTTCATCACATTGCCGGAGGGATGCAATGTCGCAGGATAACAGATTGGACCCACGGATCGTAGGAGTCTGGCTAACCATAGCAGCGTTGATCTATGTAGGAGTGCTGCTTATAACGATGCTAACCGGACACTGGCATTTCTCCGACGTAGCTCTCCCTCTGGGAGGGATACTCCTGTGCCTTTATCTCTGGATTATCATAAGGAGGGCCGGCCGACAATGAGCCGAGTGGCTCTAATCGGATAAGGAGGACGTGTGAGCATGAGTACTAGCGACCGTATCGCTCTGACCCTCCATAGCGTAGCATTCCTCATATTTGCTGGCTTAGTGACTGTCAACTTGGCCACTGGCCGAAACCACTGGGACATAATAGTAGTCAGCGTGATGCTCGGGTTGGTGAATCTTTGGAGAATCATCACGGTAATGCGTCAGGACCGAAGGTAAAGGTGCACAACTCATAGTGATACGCCGGGACTGGCAACCGGAGTTGCAATAGCGGGCGTGGCTATTGCAGCTCTTGGTTCTGTGATTGCCTCTCGTGTCCCAACAGCAGTAAATGGGCCGCGCCACCAGGGACAGCAGGAGATGCTCGAGCAGGCTACGGACGAGACACTCAAGAGCGGGCTCCAGACCCACATAATCGAAGGCGCTCAGCTGATGGGTCAGGACCGGGTCGTGACGCCGCTGCAGCAGAACCTGCAGCAGGAAGAGAAGACTGCGCAACTCCTGGAGAGCAACGCTCCCAAGCTGCTCCAGAAGGCGATGCAGTCGGAGCAGTAGAGTCCGCATCGAGCAGGATCACTGACCGGCATAACAAACGATTTGGCGAGGTGGGGCTCATAGCCTCACCTCGCCAGCCGTAATCAGTGGGGCAGGTGTAGAGGCGCCAAAAACCCTACGACCATTTCCTACCCCCGGTCCAGCATGTCCAGCACCGGCGCGAACTTCTCGACATCCCCAGGCGTCTGTAGCCCTGCCGCAACCTGGAGGTGCGATATCCCAACATAGGCGTACCCCTGCAGGACCTCGGCAAGTTTCTCCGCCGAGCCGGAGATCGGCTGTGTGACACCATCCCGGCGGGCGTCCTCACGGCCTGGTACATTGAGCAACACCCCCACCGTGCGCGTTATCCCGCCGGGGTCACGCCCTACCTCCGCGCACGCTTCGTCCAGCTGACGGGAGAGAGCCGGAATATTCTCTGCGCGATTCTTCGTCCGGCTGAACCAAACATTCCACATGTCCCCGTGCTGCGCCAGCAGGCGCATCATTCGGGCTCCCGTTGAGCCGATGAGGACGGGAGGCCCCTCCGCACGCGGACCCCGCGGTCGAAGCTCACACTCCCTGACCTTATAGTACTTGCCGGAAAAGTCTACCTTGCCCTCACGTAGCAGAGATCGAGTGATAATGAGCGCCTCCTCGAACCGGCTGACTCGGTGGTCGAACGGATAGCCGAACGCATGGTACTCTGGCTCGTGCCAGCCGGCACCGAGCCCCAGGATGAGGCGTCCTCCGCTGACCTCGTCGAGCGTGTCGGCCATCTTGGCGAGCAGGGCGGGGTTACGGAAGCTCGTGCACGCCACGATCGGGCCGAGCTCGACCCGGCTGGTGCAGGCGGCGATCGCCGAGAGCACAGTCCAACACTCCCAGATACCGGTCGTCCCCTCCTCGAAGTTGAAGAGCAGGTGGTCAGGCATCCAGAGGGAGTCGAACCCCACGTCCTCCGCCGCGCGCGCCATAGCGAGAAGGTCGGTCCAGCGGGCGGTATGTCCACCGAGTTCCTCCTCTCCTATAGGCAGCACCAGCCCTACCTTCAGAGATCGCTTCGTGTCCATCCTGTTCTCCTCAACATCGTGATTCACAAGAGCACGCAGCCGCCCACTGCCGTGCCTCCTCAAAGGGCTGCCCGCCCCCGCCAGTATACTGGCGGCGTGACGACTGCCAGATGGGCGCCGGTAGTCCGAACCAGCAGTACTCAGCCCGGGTCCGGTCCCCGGGGCACGAACATACCCATGCGACATCCTCTCCGGCGCCACAGCCGTGTGTGCCACGGGGCCCGCAGGGAGCATCTCGTGTCGATCGGAGAATCCGTCAACATCGCATAATGCCTGTATAATCTGCCGACCTGCAGGCACATCTCTGCAGGAGCGCTTAGCCAGACCCGGCGTGCCGGGCTGGACGAGGATTGAGGGGCCGTGCGGGTATTCACGACCAGGCCTGTCCTATCGAGGCGCAGGAAGCCGCGCTTGCGCGGTTGCCTCGCCGGCGCATCAAAGGCGGTGCTCGCGCTAGTTGTCGTGCTGCTCGCGGTCGGCCTGCTCACGCATCAGGGAAGGGTCGCCCTCAAGACGGCGGGGCTCATGTTCGAGGTGTTCCCTTCCGCGCCGGCTTACCCCCTGCGCTGGTTCACCGACGCCCCTACCCGCACGGAGGTGAGATACAAGGTAGGTGAGGCGGAGACAATCGCCGACGTGTACCGTCCCGCGGGGGGAGGCCCACATGGCGCGTTCGTCTTCTACATCGGGGTGGGACCGGAGCTCAGGAACCGGAACGTGGTTCGCATCGCAGAAGGGCTCGCTCGCGCCGGGCTGGTGGTGATGGTGCCGGTGTCGGAGAACCTCTCGAAGTTCCAGGTCGTGCCTGAAGAAAAGGAAGGGGTCATCGCCGCGTACCGCTACCTCTCCTCACAGCCGTACGTCGATCCCGAGCGCGTGGGCATCTTCGCGGTGAGCGCCGGAGGGTCGCTCGTGGCGGTCGCGGCGGAGGACCCCAGGCTGGCAGAGGAGGTGCGCCTGCTGCTGCTTTTCGGTTCTTACTACCACGCTCCGGACGTGCTCGGCGCGATAACGCTGCGCTCGATAGAGGTGGACGGCCAGCGCAGGGAGTGGCAGCCGGATGTCTCGGTGGACGTCTTCAGGGATATGTTGCTGCCGACGCTCCCGCCCGCCGACCAGCCCCTCCTCGAACCTCTCTTTAACCGAGAAACCACCCGCGTGCCGGAAGGGCTCAGTCCCGAAGGCGTCAAGTTCGCCGCGCTCCTGACGAACCGAGACCCCGCCCGCGTGCCGGGGCTCATCGCAGTGCTTCCCCAGGACACGCGAGCACTCCTGGCGGGCATATCACCCAGCACCAACATAGAAAAACTGGAGACGGAGCTCTTCCTGCTGCACGACCGCGACGACGAGATCATCCCCTTCACGGAGTCGAGGCGCTTCTATGCGGAGGCCGCCCCCGCCTGCGGCAAGCACCTAACGGAGTTGCAGCTCTTCCGGCACGTAGAGCCCCGCGGCGCGAGCCCCCTCGTGCTAGTGCGGGAGACCGCCAAACTCTATTGGCTCGCCTATCGCGTCCTGCTGCGCCTCACCTGACCCGGAGCATGCGTCACCTCGCCCATGGGGCAGACACCCGCGCGCCTGAAGACTGGCGGCCCTGCATCGCCCACCTGCGCACGACGCAGAGGACATTGCGCGGTCTCGGTGCACGCACCCCGTTTCACGCAGGCATGCGACATGCGGTATGATGCCCAGGATGTCGGGCACGCCGAAGGAGGACCTCTTGAGTGGAACCAAGATCCTCGTAGTAGACGACAACGACAGAGGACGGCATCTACTCCGGGCGACCATCGAGCTTGAGGAAGAGTACGAGGTGATGACGGCGGCGGACGGGCGCGAGGCGCTGGAGCTGGCAGGCCGGGAGTGTCCGGGCCTGGTGCTGATGGACCTACACATGCCCGTGTGGGACGGCTACCGGACGACGACCTGCCTGAAGGCGAACCCGAAGACGGCCGACATACCCGTGATCGCGCTCACCGCCTCGCACGTGATGGGAGAGGACCTCGTGCGGGCTATGGAGGTGGGCTGCGTGGACTACCTCCAGAAGCCGGTCCCCCGGCAACTCCTCCTCGAAAAGGTGCACGAGCACATCAGAGAGTAGCGCTCAGTCTACCTCGGCTGCCGGACAATTATGGATCTCAGGTCTTCGCGCGCTCGGGGAAGTTTGGCATCTCCGAAATGACCACATAGAACTCGTTGCCACAGGGATCTTCCGTTACCCAAAAGGTATCCTTGTCCTGCTGCCGCGGCGCCCCGAGGACTTCCAGCCGAGCGACCTCTGCGGCGATGCCATCCATTTCAATGTCAAGGTTCAGCCTGCTTTATGCAGTCTTCCACTCAGGTTCTTTATGCAGCAGGCGCAGGCTGCCGACGGGCTACGTCAGCACCAAATAAACATCGTCACCGGCGCCGTCAACGTCGCTACCACGCACGCCAGTCCAGAACCGTGCGCCGGACTCCGGATCATCGCAGTCAATTAGGATGCTCCTTACCCCGACCCTCGGCATATTGTGCACACCTCCGGCACGTCGTGTGATCGCGACACCGACCTCTGCACGCTGGACATGTGCCAGAACGGCGTCTGTCACGCAGTCTCGCATCCAAACTAATGATTTGAGTACGTTGTAGGCTATTGCTCACTCAATAACTGGCTGGAAGTAATGTCGACGGAACAGAAATCGAGCATCAGAGGGGGAAGGCCACTGTCGTGATGTTCCCCTGCGTGTGCAGGCAAGTTGGAGGTACCGACTGACGCTTCATCCCCAAAGTGAACGACCGTTACCACCGCCTAGATTCACTGAGGAAGGAACAGTGCCGTCTATCCGGAACAATCTCTACGTTCTAGGTAGACTTGGTATTCAGAGTGGCGGCGAGTTGGTGAGGGCATTACCAGCCCACAGAATAAAGGCGACAGTTGCCGTTGAACCTATGGAGCTAATTGTTCTACTGGCTTATCCTGACCGTGACTTTCCGAGCGACGAAAATCCATGAGATAGGCTCGGGTCTCGGCATACCCACTCGGGAGTTCAGGGACAGCTCGACGGGCTGCGACAGGGCGGATGAAGACCACCTCAAAGCGCGTTGAGTCTACGAGGCAATGACGTGATGAGTAACCTAGCTGCCTTCTAGTGAGCACAGTCCTGGCCCGCCCCGACCGGGCACGATCACGCTACAATACCGTCAGCACCGACAATAGCTACCTGATGGGTGTCAGGACAGTTTTCGCGAACCTGTAGGAGGACTGTGATGGGTGTTGCTCTCCTCGTTTCCAGAATAGCGCTCGCGCTCGTCTTCGCGGTGGCCGGACTCGCGAAACTTGCAGATCGTGCCGGGTCGCGGAAAGCGATCGTCGACTTCGGTCTGCCGGCTCCGCTGGCTGGCCCTCTCGGAGTGCTCCTGCCACTAGCCGAACTTACGGTCGCCGTTGCCCTCATCCCCACCGCTACCGCGTGGTGGGGCGCCGTGGGCGGGCTGGTGCTCCTTTTCCTGTTCATCGGGGGTATCAGCGTCAACCTGGCGCGAGGCCGCAAGCCCGACTGCCACTGCTTCGGCCAGATCTACTCCTCCCCGGCCGGGTGGTCCACCCTCATCCGCAACGGCGTCCTCGCTGCGATCGCAGGCTTCATCATCTGGAGCGGCCACGCCGACCCCGGCCCTGGCGTTGCCGGCGAACTAGACAGATTGACGACCGCCGGACAACTGGGGCTCGTTGGTGGGGTAGTAATGCTCGCCATCCTGGCGGCGATTGGTTGGGTCATGCTCAACTTGGTGCGTCAGAACGGTCGGTTGCTCCTGCGAATTGAAGCACTGGAGTCGAGGCTAGGGCCACCAGCACAGCACCTGAGCAGATTCTGGCCCAAGTACTTGCCACACCAGAAACTGGGCTGCCTGTCGAGACTCCGGCGCCGAGCTTCAGCCTCTCAGGACTGCACGGTGAGATGCTCACGCTTAGCGCACTCCGGACTGCCAGCCAGCAGGTCATGCTAATCTTCTCGGACCCGAACTGTGGTCCCTGCAACAGCCTACTACCGGATATCGGTCGCTGGCAGAGTGAGCACTCCGGCAAGCTGACAATAGCGCTCATCAGCCGCGGGGCACCAAAGGCTAACCGAGCAAAGAGCGCGGAGCACGGGTTGACAAATGTGCTGCTGCAGAAGGACAACGAGGTCGCCGACGCCTACCAGGTGCCGGGCACCCCGAGTGCGGTCATCGTGGCTGCGGATGGCACGGTCAGCAGTCCGCTCGCGATAGGAGCGGACGCGATCCGGGCGCTAAGGGCACGCACGGCGGGAACACAAGCGCTGCCTGCCGTTCCCGCTCAGGCAGCGCCCGGCCAGAACGGCAGTGCCAACGGCAGCGAGGAAACGGCAGCGGCGCCGAAGACGCTTAGCATCGGGGATTCCGCTCCGCCTATCAAGTTGCCGGACCTCAAGGGCAAAACCGTAAACCTGGCGGGCTTCAGGGGAGTCAAGACCGCAGTCCTCTTCTGGAATCCTGGCTGCGGATACTGCAAGCAGATGCTCAATGACCTGCGGGCTTGGGAAG
>JADDPT010000079.1 GCA_016781735.1 Rubrobacter sp. | reverse complement strand
CGCTTTTCTCTCTACAGATGCTTCCCTCACACCATGCCATATACATGCGACCAGACTGATCCTAGAACGCCGCGGTTGCGCGGAGCGCGGAGCGGAAGGTAGCCTTTGTCTCCTGAAACCCCTCCTGCCAGCGCCACAGCCATACCGGGTCCAGGTGGGCGTTTCCAATCATGTGGAGTTTCTTGTCCTTCATTTCAGCTCTTCCCTTTCCGGGACGCTACCGCTCAGTAGCGGAACTCTGTGTGAAACGGCTTGAACCAGGGATTGAAGTACACACCAAACTGCTGCCGAGCCTCCTCGATCCTTCTCTTACCATCGGGCAGGAGTAGGGGAGGGCAGTGTCCGACGGTGAGCGCGTCTACGTCGAGCTCGCACAGCCTATCGAGCGACCGATGCCACGAATCCAGATTGGATCCTATCCGCTCGTGGTAGGCGCCAAAGAGGGTATCGCCGGCGACAAGTACGTTCATGCCCGACGATTCCAGTAGAAAGCACACGCTGCCTCGCGTGTGCCCTGGCGTATGAAGCACCTCCATCCGGATGCTACCAGCCTCCAACACATCCCCGTCATGCAGCAGTCCGTCTACCTTGGACTGGGGAAAAGGCACTCCGTACAGGAAAGCGGTTGTAAGATCGTCGTCGCCGGTCTCAACCTGCTTGTGGTCCGCTTCGTGAATCCACAGCTCGGCGTCGCTCTCCTCGCGCAGGAGCGCCATCGCCGAGAGATGATCCCAGTGGCCGTGAGTGGCAAGAACTCTTCGGATGTCTCCTGGCTCATAGCCTACGGATCGCAGCGACTGCTTCAGTGCCGTGTAGCCCAATGCTCCGCCACAATCAATCAGGACAGGCTCGTCACCCTCGATCAGATATGCGCTCGCGTCCCAGGGGTGTGTCAGCCTTGCGCCTGATACCAACCACAGGTCTCGGAGCAGTCTAACCAAGATTACACCTTTCATTGGCTCGCGCTCTCGCCGGTGTGCCGATAGTCACGCGAGCTGCGTTACCTGCCTGTCAGCCCTGTGAGGGTTACTCCCTCGATGAAGTACCGCTGGCCCAGGAAGAAGATGATTATCACGGGCAGCATCACCACCAGGCTTGCGGCCATCATCCAGTGCCAGAGAGGCACGCCTCCTCCACCCGCGGCAAAGGTAGTGAGGCCCAACTGAAGCGTGTACTTGCTCTCATCGTTCAGGAAGATCAGCGGGCCGAAGTAATCCTCCCATGCGCCGTTGAAAGCGAATATGGTTATTGCAGCGAGTGCAGGCGTGGAGAGGGGCATGACGATCTGCCACCAGATGCGCAGCTCCCCGGCGCCGTCTATCCTTGCGGACTCGGAGAGCTCCATTGGTATCCCCCGGTAGAACTGCCGCAGCAAGAATATGAAGAACGCTCCCCCTCCGAACCAGGGTGGCACTGTGAGCGGGAGGAACGTGTTTACCCAGCCGATCTGCGAGAACAGTATGTAGCGAGGGATCAGCATCACGACACCCGGCAGTATCATTGTCGCGAGCACGACTCCGAACCAGAAGTCACGACCTGGCCACCTCAGCCGCGCAAAGGAGTACGCCACGAGTGAGGAGGTAAGCACCGACCCGACGGTGGCAAACAGGGTGATGATAGCTGTGTTCTTAAAGTATGTCAGAAACGGAGCGCTTCGGAGGGCGTCCGGGTAGTTGCGCCACTGGATGGGGTCGGGGATCCAATCCGGGCTGAACACGTTGGCCTGAGCCTTCAGCGAGGTGGACACCATCCAGAGAAAGGGCGCAATGAACATCACTGCCCCAAGCATGAGAACGATGAAAGCAAGCGCCTTCTTGATGAAGTCCTGTCGCTTTCGGCTCTGGTACCAGGAAACGGAGACTGAGCGTGCTTCTTCCTTACCGGCTATAGCAGGCATTGGTAACCCCCCTAACTCTCATAGTAGACCCAACGCTTGGCCAGCCACAACTGGATCGCCGTGACGACCATCACTATGGCGAAGAGAATCCATGCCAGCGCGGACGCGAATCCCATCTCCAGGTGTTGGAAGGCACGTATGTAGAGGTAGACCTCGTAGAAGAGGAGGGATTGAGCAGGTGCCCCTGCGGAAGCATGGGCCGTGGTGCTTACCACGTACGCGGAGTTGAATACTTGAAACGCTCCGATGATGTTGGTCACTACCAGGAAGAAGATCGTGGGCGATAGCATCGGGATGGTGATGTTCCAGAACTTTCGCAGCGGCCCCGCCCCATCAATCTCAGCCGACTCGTACAACTGGGTAGGTATTCCGTTTAGACCGGCCAGAAAGATGAGTATGGGACTGCCGATGTACCACATGCCCATCACTATCAGGCCTGGCTTAGACCAGGCGGGGTCAAAGAACCAGTTAGGGCCTGAGATCCCCAGTAGGCCCAGACCCCGGTTTAGCAGCCCCTCTGGGTTGAGCACCCACACCCACAGGAAGATTGCCGCTACGCCGGTGAGTACGGTAGGCAGGTAGTAGATGGTACGGAAATAGCGCTGGCCCGGCAGGTCAATGTGCATTAGCATCGCGAGGACGAGGGAGATTGAGATCACCAGGGGGGTCTTGAGGATCACATAGTAGATCGTGTTCTTGAGAGATATCCGGAACTCCTCGTCGTAGCGCAGTATGAAGTCGTAGTTTCCGAGGCCGATCCACTCGGGCGGGTTCACGATGTTGTACTCTGTGAAGCTCGCGTAGAGAGAGAAGATCATCGGCCCCAGCGTGAGAGCCAGGAACCCAAAGATGAATGGTAGCGCGAATATATACCCTGTAAGCGCCTCACGCCTCCTGGGCGTTAGGAAGGGTTTCTTCTCAGCCCGCGACGGTCGTGACGCAGCAAGGCGTGCCATTGGACTACCTCCCACTACCAGCTAAGTAAGGACGCGGAAAGCAAGCGCCAGAGGGGAACTCTCCGGCGCTTCATTGAGGAGACTAGCGCCTCTGCCTCCTGATCTCGGCTTCGGCCTTCCTCTGCGCTTCGTTGAGCGCCTGCTCGGGGGTCTGCCTGCCGAGCATGACAGCGTCTACTGCGGGGCCAAGTACCTCCAGCATGCTGGGATATGCTGGGTTGTACACCGCTGGGCGGCCGTAGGACATAGCATCGACGAAGAACTCCCAGTTCGGTTGAGCCTTCAACTCTGGATCGGTCCTCGCGAGCTTCTCGATGGTTGGCATGCCGTAGGTATCGCGCGCCCAACTGGCTTGTCCTACAAACGTCAGGTACTTAATAAACTCCCATGCTGCCTCCTGATTCTTTGAGCCGCGTGGGATCGAGAGCGCGAAGCCACCGGAGAGGCTTGCGGGCTTGTGACCAGGAGCAGGGGGAATTGCTGCAACACCATACCCCTCCTCACCGCTCAACTCCTCTCCGCCCTTCGTCGTGAACTTCGGGTTATAGAAGTTCAGGAAGGAGGTATAGCCCTGAATGTCCACTTTCATCGCAACCTTCCCGGACATGAACGGGTCCTCGGGGCCCTGCCCGAACGTGGCTGTGAAGGCGTCTATGTTCTTCTTGCCGTAGCGGTCGGTCCACTTCTTCATCCACGCAAGCGTCTCGATGTTCTCCTTCGCGTTGATGGTCGGCTCGAAGTCCTCGGTCTGCCACTGGCCACCGTTCATCCAGCCCCACTGATCCAGGCCGATGTTGCCGATCGTAGGGAAGAACCCGATGCGCTCCAGTTTGTTACCGCTCCTCTGGTCCAGCTTGTTGGAGTATGCCTCCAGGTCGTTCCAGTCCTTGGGTGGCTTGTTTGGGTCCAGCCCGGCATCGCGGAACGCGGCCTTGTTGTAGTAAAGTACCCGGATATCGGTCTCGTACGGCAGGCCATACGGTACGCCGTCGACGGTCGCCTCTTGCCACGTGAACGGCCAGAACGCATCGCCGGTAATCCCATCACGCTGGGCAAGCTCGCCCAGACTGATGTCAATGTTATTCTCCGCTCGCGCGCGGAGTTGAGGACGGTCCTCCACGATCACGTCGGGCATTCCGCGACCTGCAGCCACAGCCGCGATGTTCTTCGTCCAGATGTCGCCGAAGGGCACAAACTGCTCATTCACCTTGATGTTCGGGTACGTCTGCTCGAAGCCTGCGATGACCCGGCGGATAGCGGTGCGGCGCACCGGGGAGCCCCAGAAGTGCCAGAACGTAATGGTACCCGCCACATCGGTGCGAGCGTTGTAGCTCTGCCCCGTAGCAGTTGTCCCCGGTGTCGCGGCCACTGTGGTCGCAGCGCCCCCTTCTGGTGGGGTGGCGCCTCCCATAGCCTCAGCCGCTGTCGGGGTCACGCCCCCTGCTGTCGTCAGGTTAGTCGGTGCGGCGGCGGGCCCGGTCGTGGGAGTACCGCCCTGTCCACGTCTGCCTTGATCTCCGCCACAGGCTGACAGAACAGGGCCGACGAAGGTGACAGCGGCGAGCGCGCCACCATACTGCAGTAGATGCCGCCGTGTCATCTTTCTGATCGGCTGCTTCTGAGGTACCGAGTCCGGACTGTTAGTGTCGCTCATAATCAGACCTCCCTAATTCGTACTACTTCGGCGCTGCCCGGCATTATAGACGAGGTTCAGCGAACGTGCCAGCAGGATGCCTCGATCGTGCGAGGGCTGTGTTGCTCTTCCAGTGTTGCCACTCACTCCGTTTCCAGTGCGTATCCCTCACGCGCTGTCGTGCCACCTCCTACAGGGGGAGAAATGGTATCCGCAATAGCGTAACAGCTCTGAGAAGCTATCCCTGGCCGGATCCAGAGCTGGGTATCTGCCAAGCAGCGCCACCGCTGTTGGAGATTCCATAGCGACTGGGCGCAGAATCCGGCCGAAGGTGGTCTGGCACGCGCGGCGGCGCGCGGTCAGCGCGTAACCTCATCGCGACAGGATCCGTCTCGAGCCCACATTCCGCAGTAGCAAATCAGGCTTTTGCCTATTGTTTTGTAGCAGCAGAGCCTCGCAGCCCGGCACCCCGTCGCGACGGTGCGAAAAGTCACGGTCTATAGCAATACAGTGGCGGGCACCGGCACCTTGCTGGTCGTTAGCCTCCTCTCGGTATCTGCATTCTCGCCTTCTTGCTGTTTATTCAGTAGCGTCAATGCGAAACCTGCCGGTGAAATATATCCAAAACTTGCCAAAACGACTGCGGAATGTGGGCTCGAGGGTGGCAGATTAGCGATAAGGGTCCGGCAGGGGTGGTTGAAACGGACCGCCTCTACATGCTCCTGCTCAGCGATAAACCCTGGCGCATGGAGGCGGCCAGCATTGGGGTACGCTACTGGTCCTGGGGATGTATGCAGCGGGCATAGGGCCGATCCCTATGCCTCTCTGGGATGCGCGGCAGCTAGCCGCTCGGCGTGCTGTGTACGGCCCGTGGCACGCAGGCGCGTCAGGTAGCCAGGTAACTCGCCTCGCGTGTGGAACGGCCCACCCTCGCGCAGCACTGTCATCATCGGGTCTACATCATATCGGCTGCTCTGCGTCATCTCGCAGTACCACTCGGACAGCATGCCCATCGCGCGGTTTACAAGCTCGGGGCGCTCCGCGGCCAGATCGTGCTGCTCGTGAGGATCGTTCCTCAGATCGAACAGCATCACCGGATCGAGCTGCTTGTACCCATCGTGGTAGGTCCTCAGGCAGATGTACTCATCGAACCTGACCCCACGCTGGCAGACATGCGCCTGCTGGCTCGTGATCACGTACTCCCGACCCTGCTCCAGGCCACGCCTGAGCGCTTCCGTGAATGCTTGCCCGTTCCATGTTTGGGGCACCCTGCCCCCCACAAGCTCGATTGCCGTCGCCGCCCAGTCGTAGTGATAGTGGAGTGCACGGTCTACGCGCGCCGACCCCGTGATCCCCGGCCATCTTAGAATCAGTGGCACCCTGCAGGTGAGCGCATCCGCTGTCTGGTGGTCTCCCCACACGTTGAGCTCGCCCTGTTGCTCCCCGTGGTCGGCGCTGACGATCACAGCGGTCTCGTCCAGGACCCCAGCATCCGAGAGTGCATTCAGCAATCTGCCTACGTGCTCGTCCGCGTATCGCACTCCCACATCGTAGCCGTCTATCCACCTCCGCACCGCATCCATTGAGTCGATTTGCCGCGGCGTACGCGGCCATTGTTTGAACATCTCCTCTTTCGGATCCATCCTCGATGACGGACCGAAGCCATGCGGCTCCTGCGGGCTGTGCGATCCGAAGCCTTCCCAGCCCCGCTGCCACACCTCCCCTGTCAGCCACCCAGGCAGGGACTCTTCGTCGAACGGGTTGCCGAAGCTCTCGGGCGTGCGATACGGGATGTGTGGGTCCCAGTAATTGACATGCAGAAACCAGTTGTCGCTGTCCGCGCTGCGTCTGAGCCAGTCAAGCGCGAGAGGAGTGACGTCGTCCGCTATCTCCATGCCGAGCTTGCCAGAGTTGTATGTCTCGTTGTATCCGGCATACCAGTGCCAGGCGGAATGGCGCTCGCCGAAGGGGCTGATGGTCGCGGTGGTGTAACCCACATCCCGAAGCGCCGCCATCCAACCGGTCTTACCGAACAGGTCGCGAAAAGGGCGCTCAGGCCCCTGGATGAAAGGCTGGGCAGCGGTGCCGCCGTGACCCACCACGCCCGTCTGGAAGCCGCATCGTCCGCTCCACAGCGCGGTGCGCGAGGGCAGGCAGGGCGCGTCGGAGACGTAGCAGTTCTCGAAGCGAACACTCTCGCGGGCCAGCAGGTCTATGTTCGGGCTGGTGTTCCTATGATAGCCGTAACAGCCCAGGTGATCCG
>JADDPT010000129.1 GCA_016781735.1 Rubrobacter sp. | reverse complement strand
CGAAAGACCAGACCGAGGGCGAGGCGGATACCAAGCCGAAGAAGCTGAAGAACAAGGTCTACGAGCGAGAGCTTGCTAGGTTTCAGCTCGAGCTGGTCAAGATGCAGGAGTGGATCAGGGCGCAGGGGCTGAGGGCCGTCGTCATATTCGAGGGACGCGACGCAGCGGGCAAGGGTGGTGTCATCAAGCGCATCACCGAGAGTCTCAACCCTAGGATCTGCCGGGTAGTCGCGCTCGGCACCCCAACCGAGCGCGAGAAGACCCAGTGGTACTTCCAACGCTACGTCGCACAGCTCCCAAGCGCGGGCGAGATGATCCTCTTCGATCGGAGCTGGTACAACCGTGCAGGCGTTGAGCGGGTGATGGGCTTCTGCACGGAGGAGGAGTACCGCGAGTTTATGCGCGCGTGCCCGGAGTTCGAGCGCATGCTCGTGCGCTCGGGGATCATACTCATCAAGTACTGGTTCTCCGTGAGCGACGAAGAGCAGGAGCGCCGCTTCCAGTCCCGCCTTCAGGACCCCACCAGGAGATGGAAGCTTAGTCCAATGGACGTGGAGTCGCGGTCGAGGTGGGTCGAGTACTCCAAGGCGAAGGACGAGATGTTCGCCCATACCGATACCCCGGAGGCGCCGTGGTGGGTGGTCGAGGCCGATAGCAAGAAGCGGGCGCGCCTCAACTGCATTCACCACCTGCTTAGCAGCATCCCTTACGAGGATCTAACGCCTGAAGAGATCGTCCTGCCGCCGCGTCAGGAGGACACGGGCTACGTGCGTCCTCCGATGACGTCGCAGAGGTTCGTGCCGGAAGTGTACTGACGGCTCGCCGCCAAGGAGCGCACCGCCTGGGTGCGCCTCTAAGGTGCTTGTAAAACGCAACCTGGACACGCACGCTCGCCGAGGTCTAGACCACCCGCCACAGATACGTGCCGAGCACACGGGATCTTCCTACGCGTGCCTGCGCGCCAGGACCCACAGCCAGGTCTCGCCGTCCCTGGTTAGCGTCTCCGCGCGCTCGATCGCGAAGCCGGCGCCGCGGAGCATAGCGAGGTTCTCCGCCGCGGCGTAGTGGCTCCACCACATCGGGGCTCCCCGCCCCTCCAAGTCCTCATCCTCGCCCTCCAATGCGGTGATCGCCCAGTTGGCGAGGAAGGCGCCGCCGGGCAGGAGCCAGTCTTGGATGCGGCCCACCAGCGTGGACTGCTCGTTGCGGGGGACATGGATGATCGACCAGAAGGCCGTCACCACGTCGAAGCTGCCTGATGGGAAGTCCAGCTCTGTCATGTCGGCCTTGAGAAACGTCGCGCCGGGCACGCGCTCCCGGGCGAGCTCGACCTGTCGCCGAGAGATATCCACGCCCGTAACCTTGAACCGACTCGCCAGCCAGCGCGCGACGGGAACGCCTGCGCCACAGCCCAGGTCTAGAGCGGAGCCGCGTTCGGGGAAGGACCGCCCCCACTCCTCCAGGTCCGCTACGTGCCTTGGGTCGTCCGGATTCCTCGCCGCCAGGTATTGCTCGGCCATGCGATCGTAGCCTACCTCGACCTTCCGGCGCTCGTCCATGCACCCTCTCCTCTACGGTGACCTGCCGATCATGTCTCGCTACAAGAGGATCTACTCTTCGGTGAGCTTAGCTGCGAGAAGCGGTCTAGAGATACGGCTCTTCCAACGAGTTGGTGATCGGGGTGCGGGTGGGCCGATGACTGACCAAGTCGCTGCCTTTCAGCCCGCTAATGGCACCCGCGCTCGTAGCCGTTCCAAATCTGCTTGCCTGTAGCCCCGTCACTTGCTGAGCTAAAGCTGGACTCCCTGCCACGGCATCCAGGGCTTGAAGCACATACCATGACAACTCCCTAGCAAGCACAGTCCGGACTCCAATCACCAACTCGTTGGAAGAGCCTTATTTCGCTTGACAACCACACGAGGAGCAGATTCGCCGCAGCCTCACGATCAACGTTCCAGAGCGCTTGTCCTTCTAGGTTCCTTTGAATTCGGCGATAAGCCGCCACCCGTACTCCGTCAGCGTATGCTCACCACGTGTCACTTGCCGGAACACTCCCTTGAACCTCGAGGAGATACCGGGAGCTCCACCTTGCTGATCCACTCGCATTGCCTGGAAGGTGGGCGAATACGATCTACCCCAATCTTCCTGGCTGATACCTGCCTGCTCTCGGACCTGTTTTCGCGTGAACGTGCGAGGACCCTCCGAGACTATAGATACAACGGCCTGCATGATCTGTTCCGCGTGAGTCATCGCGCTCTCTCCCCTTCCGCTGTCGCCATCCGCTTGAAGGTAACCGTTTCGTTGCGCATGTCCAGTGAGTTGACCTTCCATCCCGCGTTCATCCACGCCTTGGCCTGAGTGTGCTGGACGTGGTTACCCCACCACGGACGATGCACACGGGCGGAGGGTGGCAGAGGCTCCCCAAGCATCTCGTCTATATCTCTGAACGACAGCCCTACCTCAGAATTGGGTTGCTGCATTAGATAGTCAGCAAGGGGGCGGTATCTGGGCGGGATGGAGCGATCTCTAGTCCCGACGAGCTTCGTCTCCTGATGTCGGTCCAACTCCTCCATTGGGTTCTTACCACTTGGGCCGTAGCCGTGCCCGACCAGGAACTGGGGGACGCCACCGTACTCGGTCTGGATAACAGCGGCCTCGGCGGCTCGATCGTGCCCTGGAAGGAAGAAGGCCCCAAGCCTTGTAGTTCCACCGCAACCGCACCAGCAGCTTCCTGTTGGCATGAGCCTGTCCTGCATGACATACACCTCCCACCTCATCTATACTGGGTATGTAGAACTAGTTCTACATACCCAGTATACGACGATAGCGCGGCGTAGTCAAGCAGGGCTTTGTGGCCTAAGAAGGTTCTCGTGTGCTTCCGGTAACGACCAGCAGCCGTAGTGGTTTCCGCTTACCTTTGAGGCCTAGTCTGGTGGTTTGAAGCTTTGTTTTGCCGGATGTTCTGGGGAGTTAGAGGTAGAGTAGAATCACGCCACTCTGCCTGCATCACGGGCATTGTCCGGGGGAGTACCGGATCAGCGTTCCATCCTCGATCGTCTCCAGGTACAGGTCCTCGCCGGCGCGGTTCAGCCTCCAGATGCGGTGCCGGAACTTCGTATCGCTCAACCTCTCTGGTGCTCTTACCTCCCCGCCTGCTCGGACGTAAGTGCGCTCCCTGTAGCGGATGAAGTCGGGCGGGGGCGGCCTGCGGGAGGGCAACAGGTGCAGCTTGCGGGAGCAGTCGCCGCTCTCGACCACACCCTGCCGGGGGGTGACCCACGGGTCGGCGCGTTCCTCGGGCTCGCTGCCTACGATACCGTACGTCGTGCCGGCTGCAAGGAGCAATACCGCGGCGGCAAGCAGGGCGCGGGCGGCAGGCGGTAGCCTCAAGCACTCACCCCAAGCGAGCAAAGCCCCTGTGCTATCTCCTCGCGCACCCACTCGTCCGGCTCGTCCGACAGCGCCTCCTCGAGCGCCGAGCGTGCCTCCTCACCACCGAGCCTGCCGAGCGCCCAGGCAGCGTGCCCGCGCACGAGCGGCTCGTGGTCCGAGAGAGCACGGGCCAGCGCGGGCACGCTGCTTCGGTCGCCGGAGTTGCCCAGCGCGACGGCGACGTTGCGCAGCAGCCCGCGCCGCTTCGCGCGCTTGACGGGGCTGCCCTTGAACCGGGCGCGGAACTGCTCGTCGGAGAGGCCAAGCAGCTCTACGAGGTCGGGCTCCGCTCCCCACCCCGCGCGCGCCGTGTACTCAGGATGATCGGGCACGGGGGCGCCTCGGTTCACCGGGCACACCTCCTGGCAGATATCGCAGCCGAACACCCAGTTGCCGATGAGCGGGCGAAGGTCGGCGGGTATGGGGCCCTTGAGCTCGATCGTTAGGTAGGAGATGCAGCGGCGGCTGTCGAGCACCCCCGGCGCTACGAGCGCGCCAGTGGGGCAGGCGGAGATGCAGCGCGTGCATGCGCCGCAGCTCTTGCGGAGGGGCTCCGAGCAGGGAAGCTCGACGTCCACAAGCATAGCTCCGAGCAGCACCCACGAGCCCAGCTCGGGCGTTAGGATCACTGTATTCTTGCCATACCATCCGAGCCCCGCTCGAGCGGCAACCGCGCGATCCACCACCGGCCCGCTATCCACGCTTATCCGGGCGCGCACCGGCGTGCCCAGCCTCTCCTCCAGCGCCCTGTGCAGGATCTGCAGCTTCGCCTTTACTGTATCGTGGTAATCGTTGTTCAAGGCGTAGGCGGCGACCCTGCCCCTCGGCCCGCCGTCTGAGGGTTCCGGCTTGCGGGCCGTGGCGTATGACACCGCCCCAATCAGGATGCTGCGGACGCCCGGCAGCAGTTCCTCTGGACGGCAGCCGTGGCGGATGCGCTCCGGCGTTATCCAGCGCATCTCCCCGAGCAACCCTCTTTGCAGGCGCTCGAGGTAAACGCGCTCCGTCTCCTCGAACGGAGCGGCGGACGCGACGCGCAGCATGTCGAGACCCGCCCGCGTGCCGAGCGCCTGCAACTCCTGGGGCGTAATGTCTGAAACTGCCATCATAACGTGTCAATGTTACACCTGCGGCTTGGGACCGACAAGAAAGTGCACGGGCAAACAACGTTCTTATGCGGAATCGCGCGCTTCTTGCGCTGCTAGTCTCCCGAGCCTACTATGGTCTTATGAGCGCACGCTTACCTCAAACCCCGACATCATGATGCTCGACATGCTGGTGGATGGCCTGGAGGCGGCGGGCGAGCCATGCCTGGTCATACGATGAGATGCGCCGGCCACATCCTGAAGGAGCCAGGCGGATGAGGCAGCTAACCCGCTACCTGCCGCGCAGCCTGCGATCCAGGCTGGTCCTCTGGAACGGTCTCATCCTGGCCGTGGCTCTCGTCGCGTTCGGCGGCGCGGTGTACGCCATCCTTGCGCACAGCCTCTCGACGCAGATCAGGCAGTCGCTAGCCGAGCGGGCGAACCAGGTCAACGCAGCAGTGGAGCAGCGCGCTCTCTCCCCACGCTTCCGGCGCAATCAGAACATCGAGGTCCCGCCGCCGAACACGTTTGCCTCCGCGGATACGTTCGTTCAGATAGCTACCGTGGAAGGAGAAGTCCTGGGCACGTCGTTCAACTCCGGGAGAGATGACTTGCCGCTCGACGAGGCGACTCTGGACGCGGTCCGATCTGGACGGCCCTTATATAGCACCAGAAGGTTGGGCCGCGAGAGTGTGGCGGTGTATAGCGCCCCTATATCAGTAGGCGGTCGGGTGGTCGGCGTGGTGCAGGTTGGACGTAGCCTCGGGTTTGTTGAGGGTGCGCTTTCCAATCTGCGATTCTTCGCCGGACTGGGTCTGCTGGCCGCGCTACTACTCTCCGTGCTGGGCGCATCCATGATGGCGGGTAGGACGTTGCGTCCGCTCGAGCGCCTCATCCGGACTGCGGAATCTATCGGCTCGTCCCGCGACCTGTCCAGGCGGGTGGAGCCGCCGTCGTCCGACGACGAGGTGGGCAGGCTGGCCGTCACGTTCAACGGGATGCTGTCCCGGCTACAGTCCTCGGACGCTCAACTGAGGGAGACGCTCGACGCCCAGCGCCGGTTCGTTGCCGACGCCTCACACGAGTTGCGGACGCCGCTGACCACCATACGGGGTAATGCGGGCATGTTGCGTCAGGTGGCCGAGATGACTCCAGAGGATCGGGCCGAGGCGCTGGCTCAGATCCACGGCGAGGCGGAGCGGATGAGCCGCCTGGTGGGGGAGCTGCTGACGCTGGCGCGAGCCGACGGTGGCTTCGTCCTGAGACGAGAGCCCGTGGACCTCGCCTCCTTGGTCGATGAGGTAGCGGCACAGGCGAGGCTGCTCGCCGGCAGCCGTCGCGTCGATGTTAACGTCCCCGACAGGTTAGTCGTGACAGGCGACCCGGACGCGCTGCGTCAGGTCGCGCTGATCCTACTGGAGAACGCTATCAAGTACACCGAGCCGGACGATCGGATTGAGGTGCGACTTGAGCTGCGTTATACGGAAGCCTGCCTCACAGTAACGGACACTGGAGTAGGGATCGATGCCGAGCACCTGCCGCGCATCTTCGACAGGTTTTACCGAGCCGACCCGGCTCGCAGCTCCGGCGGCACGGGGCTGGGTCTCTCCATTGCTCGATGGATCGTCGAGCAGCATGGTGGCCGTATAGAGGTAGAGACCACCCCCGGCAAGGGCTCCACCTTCGCAGTCCACCTGCCGAGGTCATCATCAGATGCCGCCGGCGAGGCCGCCCCTGTGCGTCGTGCACCGTCCGATGAGCCGGCCGTTGCCATGATGCGGACGCCATCGTGGAGACCGATCCTCGTCCAAGCCCGTCCTGAAAACGGACGCTCCCCCATCGGTTCCAGCGTAAAGAGCACTCCGCCAGGCAGCTCGTGAATATCTCCCTCGCGCCGGGCGGGAAGTCTTGAAGTCGCCGTGGAACTGCAAGATTTCTCGTTGAGGCGCCATTCCTCTCGTCTCCGCTATGCGACTGACGACCAATCTAGCACTGGAGGCTCGGAAACGAGTGTCGATGTCGGGTAGGAGAGTGTGAGGCTGGGTTTCTTACCAAATTCTGATCTTCCCCATAAGTTACGCCGAAGTTCGCTCCCTAACTCTCATATGGACGTAGCCGAACGGCGCGTCCAGATTCTTAAGAACGGGAGGAGGTGAGCGCGTGCTTTAGGCAACCCAATCGGGCGGGCAACGCCCGGCACTGATGCGAGCAGGCACCTACTTATTTACAGGGAGGACAATCATAGGTGAGACGTAAACTAGGCATGGCGGCACTGGGGCTAATGGCAGTCCTTATGC
>JADDPT010000065.1 GCA_016781735.1 Rubrobacter sp. | reverse complement strand
CACCCACCTTCGGTGCCGTGGGTGGTGGAGCGGCACCTACTCGGAGTCGGGGGCCGGCCACAAGCGCTGGTCGCGCGGACTTGACGGCGCCCCGCAAGACGTCCGTCAAGCGCTGGCCCTCTGCAAGTCTGCCTCCAAGCTCTTCCAGTCCGGCAAGTGGGCCGACATAAGGGCCTTGAATCGGCGGTTGTGCGTCCGTATGCGCAGGTGCAACAGCTCATGCACTATGACAACATCTTGGTGCCGCTCGCTCATGTCGAGCAGATCGCGTGACAACGTAACCTCGCCGTCACTGGAGCAGTACCCCCACTTCTTGCCCAGCCGCTCAACCCGAATAGTTGCTGGGTTGACCGAGAGACGCACCGCCCAACTGAGCGCCCGCCGCTGTAGTTCTTGTTCTGGGAACAGGTACGTGCTCATCGCTGAGCCAGAAGGGTCAAGACCTGCATCACATCGTCAACGACGCGCGCGCGCTCGTCGGCCGGCAGCTCAAGTAGAGGTTTGTACAGACTCAGACGCAGGCGACGCTGTTCATCCGCGTTTTGGATCCAGTTGGGGAACCGATCGACGGCAGCCTCGACATCGCGAGCGACGTCATTGGCGTCCAGGCCCGCGGCCGTTAGCGCCTCGTCTCGTCTGAGCGTCCAATAGATGGCGAAGCCGACCTCAGACAACCCGCTCTTGTCTGCGAACTCCTTCGCGGCCTGCTTCTCGTTAGCAAGTACGGCAAGTTCTTCGAGGGCTGCCAAGGCAGTTACTTGCCGCTCCTCAAGTGACCGCAGGATGCGCTCAGCACGCTCACGGAGTGGATCGAGCACTACCGCGGCTGTCGGGTTCTGCTCGATCTCGTGACGAAGGCCGCGGACAAGGTTATAAACCTTGCCTTCGTCTGGCCCAGCTTCGCCTCTGAGGCTCGCCAGAGTCTGAACGTCGAAGGTTACAGCCTTGCTGAACTGTCCCAGATCGACCTGCTCGGCGCTCTCCTGGACCAGCCGACGCGTCTTGTTCGCAAGGTCCGAGATGAATCCCGTTGTGTCACTGTAGGCGTTGCGTGCGGCGGCGTAGAGCTGGCTCAGCCGCTTGTACGTCGTGATGTGGTCCCGCAACTCGGCGGACGGCGAAACGATTTCCCACAGCGACTCGATGTCCTTGTACTCGTCGAAGAAGGTCTTGCGGGCATCCGGATCGAGGAAGCGCCCGTAGACAACGCTCTCCAGTTGCGCGTCCGCCGAGACACTGTCGTCGACCTGCAGATAGTCCGTGGAGGCGCGCTGGATCCTCTCGAGGAGGTCCTTCGTCAGTACAGCAACGTCCTCTAGCGCGCCCTCGGTCGCAGTGGCATCAAAAGTAAGGGCTTTAGTCAGCTCGCGCAGGACGCCCACGAAGTCGACGACGAGCCCCACGCGCTTCTGGACACCTTGCTCATCGACATACGGCCGATTCACGCGCGCTATAGCTTGAAGGAGCACGTGATCCCGCATTGGCTTGTCCAGGTACATCGCATAAAGCACCGGCGCGTCGAAACCTGTGAGAAGTTTGTCGGTGACGATGAGGATCTTCGGGTCTTCTGATGGCTTCTTGAAGAGCCGGCGCACCTCCTCCTCACGATCGTCCGTAATCTGGAGCTCCGCCACCAGCGGTCGGTCCGTTACGTCGGCAGCGTGCTTACTATAGACAGCCACCGACCATTCCGCCGGCAGGTGTTTGTCCAGCTCCTGCTTGTACTTCGCGCATGCCTCGCGGTCGACCGCGACCAGCATCGCCTTGTAGCCCAGGGGCAGGACGTTCTCCCGGAAATGGTCGGCAACGAATGCCGACACCTTCTTGATGCGGTCGTCGGCACCTAGGAACGTGCGCAACCCCACCGCTCGATCGAGCGCCTTGTTCAACTCCTCGACGTCGGTTATCTCCTCCTCGTCGGCCAGCGCAAAGAACTCTCTATCCAAGCGTTCCGCCGGCACAACCATCGTGGACGATGCAACCATGTGCTTGATCGGCAACGTCGTCTCGTCCTCGATGGACTCGCGAATCGAGTACCGGTCGAGGTACCCCTCCTCGTCCTGCGCGCCGAAGATGTCAAAGGAACCGGAACCGGTCTTGCCGCCCGCCACTGGCGTCCCGGTGAAGCCGACCACAGTCGCGTGTGGGAGCGCGGCCATCAGGTAGCTGCCCAGGTCTTTCGCGACCGAGCGGTGGGCCTCATCGATGAAGACATAGATGTTTTCTCTGCTCGAGCTGCCAGCGCGGATCCCCTCGAACTTGTGGATCATGGCGAGCACGAGCCCGCGGAAGTCGGAGTTGAGCAACTGCTGGAGATCATCCTTGCTGTAAGCCCGACGCACGGCAATGTCCTGCTGCTGCATCTCGCCGAGGAGTCGGTCGACCCACCCCTTGAGCTGACCCTCCAGCTCGGTTCGATCAACCACGAGGACGACCGTGCCGTTCCTGAAGCGATCCTTCGCCTCCAGGATGATGCGTGCGGCCGTGAGTAGCGTGAAGGTCTTGCCCGAGCCCTGCGTATGCCAGACGAGTCCCCTCGTCTTCGTTGTGTCCGCACAACGCGCGACGATCCTGTCGATAGCGCGGCGCTGGTGCTCGCGCAGAACCGACTTCTTCGTTTCCCCGTCCTCAACGTAGAACAGAATCCAGTCTCGGAGTGTGCGCAAGAAGTCGTGAGGCTCGAAGAATGCTTGGACCGCGAAACGGTATGACTCCTCCGGCGCCTGCTTCCACCTAGCAATGCCGCGCCTGTTTGCGCTCCACGTGACGCCGTACCAATAGTCAAGGAGGTGGGTCACGTTGAACAGTTGAGGTGCGGCGAGGAGCTCGGGAGTTTCCTTCTCGTAGCGGCGCAACTGTTTGATTGCTCGCTCCAGCGCGCCGCCATCCTTGGGATTCTTGTGCTCGACAATGGCCACTGGGACGCCGTTGACAAGAAAGATCACGTCGGCTCGGTTGCCCTTGCGGGCGACCGGTACGATCTTCCACTCCCAAGTAACGTTGAACGTATTGTTTTCCGGGTGCTCATAATCGATCAACTGCACCGACCGGTGCCGCTTTTCGTTCTCGTCATAAGCCTGGCGCTCACCGCGGAGCCACGCGAGGACCTCCCGGTTGCCCTCGATCGTTGAGGGTTGAGCCTCCACCGTGTCTACGATCGCGCGCGCGGCGGACTCCGAAAGCCAGGGATTGAACTCGATCAGCTTGCTCTCAAGTTCGTGCGGGAGATACATGCCCGTCGTGCCGCCCCGCTTTGCCTCGGCATCCTCGGGGGTGAGCGGAGTCCAGCCGATTTCGTCTGCATGCGCGACCATCGGGAACTGCGCCGATATGGCCTCGGAGATCCTGAGCGTGGTCATGATGCCGCCTCCACGGTGCCGGTGATGCCGTCGTATGGGTCGGCGAACGGCTGCAGCCGCGCAGCACCATCGTTCGTTAGGTCGGTGAGCAGAGCTTGAAGAAGTCGCTCAAGTAGCCGGAGCTTCCGCTCATGCACTGTGATCGCAAAGTCCAGAGCGTCCGTCACCCGGACTACATCGCGCTGAACCGCAACGTCCGGCAGCGGAACCTGGAGTTCGCGGAGGTACCCGCAAGTGATCGCGCCCTTGGTGCTGCCACCGCCAGATCCCACCTGTCGCAGATGCTCATACCGCGTCTCCAGGTACGCGCGCAGGAAGTACGGGTTGACGCTTTCATCAGCCGGTTGGATGTACGCTACATGCTGGCTAACGGTGGCCTCCATCTCGAGGACCGCCACATTGCCGAGCGTCTTGCCCTGGCCCGTGATCGCCATCAGCACGGCACCTGGGGACACGATTGGCAGATGGCAGCGGTCGAGGGCCTCGTCCGTCACGAACTGATCAGCCTGGTCAATTTCCCGGTCGTAAACCTTGGCGCTCGTGAGCCACGGAAAGGTCCCGCCGTCCCAGTACTCCGGCACGGACTTCTTCGGCGTCGAGCCGTTGCCGATCTTGCTGACAGCGCCTAGCCGCGCAACTCGCCAACGGGCGGGTGTCAGCCCTAGCGATGTGACCGTAGGCTCACCGTCATCCAGCCCGCGGGCGAACAGCAGCGGCACGGCGTCGCGCTTCAGACGACGAGCGAGACCAAGCGCACGGGCCGTCGCCTCGAGTAGGTCGTGGAGGAGCCACAGGAACCGCGCGATCTTGAGCTGCTCCGCGTGCGGAACGCGCGGCAGTTCGAAGCGCGACACGTGGTGCCATGACGTGCGCGGGTGCTGCGCTCCTGTCACGCCGGCCATGGCGTGACGCACGAAGTCTGGCCGGTGAACGACCGTGACTAGAAAACGCGGGTCGACGCCTGGCTTGGCACGCAATACGAGCAACTCGGTCGTGCAGATGCCATCGGCGTCAGCGAGCACAGCCTTGTCGAGGTACGGCCGCAGCTTGCTGAGCAGGACATCGCCACTCTCGAAGGCGGTCTTCGCGCTCGACACATCCGAAGCGGCTCCATGCGCTGTCGTGCGGAGCCTGCCCGAGGGCACGTGTTCCAAGCCGATGTAGACAGCGCCCGGCACATCCTCAGGGGCGACCTGCACAGTCACGAGGTCACAGAGGTCACCCAATGTCACCTTCGACTGCGGCGACTGATCGTCCAAGTCACGCATCTGACGAGCCCTGCAACGCCTTCAGCGCCCCAGTGAGCGCCTGCTGAATCGCTCGCTCCTCCTCCAACACGTCGAAGAACTCCTTGATCAGAGTCGGCACGTCCGGCACCTCGGCGTCGCTCCCCGCGCTCACCCAGCGGCTCGGATTCAGGTTGTAGTCAGCGTCAGGAGCCTGCAATTGCTCAAGTGTCACGACGGCGACTTCGCCCTCGACCGCCTCGCCCGCGTCGAACATCTGAGCGATGGTCCTAATGTCGCCCTCGGCGAGGTAGTTCTTCGGACGCCCCTTCCGGTAGGCTGCGCCAGCGTTGAGTAGCGTGACCTTGCCCTTTCGGCAGGCCGGCTTCTTCTTGTTCAGCAGCACGACTACGCCAGCAGCGGTCGTGTTGTAGAAGAGGTTCTCCGGAAGCAAGATAACACCATCAATCAAGTCGTGATCTACGAACCACTTCCGGATGTTCCGCTCCTTATCCTCGTTCTTCGATCCTGACCCTCTCGTCATGGCACCAGTGTCGAGGACAACCGCCGCACGACCATCAGGAGCCATACAAGACAGCGTGTGCTGCAGCCATGCCCAATCACCTTTGCCCGAGGTCACACCGCCGGCTGTCGTGAAGCGGTCGAAGGGGTCATTCAAGAAGAGGTCCGCGGAGAGGGGCTGGTTCCACATCGGGTTCGCAACAACAATGTCGTACTGTGCCAGACGCCCGTTCGGCTTGCGGAACTTTGGATTGATCATGGTGTCGCCGCGCTGCAGCTCAACGTCCATGTCGTGGATGATGCTGTTCATCTGCGCAACTGCGTAGCTCTCGGCTTGCAGTTCCTGCCCGAACAATTTCAGCGGCACCTGACTCATCGGGTCGAGTTCCCGCGCCACGAGCTGCAACTTGATCAGCAGGCCAGCCGAGCCGCACGCGTAGTCGTGCGCGGTCTCGCCAGGCCTCGGCCGCATCAGGTAGGCCATGAGGAATCCGACCTCAGTCGGCGTGAAGAACTCTCCTGCGCTTTGGCCGGAACCTTCGGCGAACTTACGAAGGAGGTATTCGTAGGCGCGACCAAGGAAATCGGGCTGGACATCAGCCAGCCCCAGTCGATATCGTGGATCCGAGAACGTCTCAACGACGCCCCTCAACTTGGCGGGATTGATGTCCCTCTCGCCATTACGTTCCGCCGCGAAGTCAACGGCATCAACCACGCCAGCAAGGACAGGGTTGTGTTTGACGACTGCACGGACAGCCTTCGTGAGGTGCTCGCCTATGTCGCGCGGGGTCGTCGCACGCCCACGCTCGTCGGCCGGCCACACGTACTCTTCGCGCCCACTGATGACCCCCCAGCGAGCCTCGGGCGGGAGGTAGAAGCGCAGCAGGGAGTGATCGGCCTCCGCGATCTCGAGCGCTACAGCTTGATCGCCATACTCCTCCGCGAGGCGTGCCACCTCGTCGTCGAAGACGTCCGATAGGCGCTTCAAGAAGAGGAGCGGCAGGAGATAGTCCTTGAAGCGAGGAGCGTCCTTCTCTCCTCGGATCGAACATGCGGCGTCCCACAACATCTGCTCCATCGACTTGGTACTCGGAGCGTCGCTTGTGCGGCGTCGTCTCGGCCGGACGGCCGTAGATGGCTGTGAGGCGTCTTCCCCCTCGACTGCGACGCCCGCGCCCTCGGCCAGGGCGGCTATCGCGGCCATTGCTGCATGCTGGGGCCGGGTGCCCCCGCTTTCCCAGCGGTTGACGGTCGCGAACGAGACACCGAGTTCGTCAGCCAGTTGCTGCTGCGTCAGCTCGAGCTCGGCACGGAGACGACGAAGCACCGAGGGCACGGCGGCGGGGTTCATGTTTGCGATGTTTGCTATGTGACAGGGCTGCTGTCAACTACCGCGCCCGGCGTGTGGCGGCACTCTGCTGCTACTGACGGCGAAGGCGGTGGTGCAACGACGTCTACCTGGTGTACTCGCGATGTGCGAGGTTGGCGGAGGCGGTGCCGTGGCTCAACAGGCCGCCGCCGCGCGGGCGGCCTGGCCGACTCCGGCTGAGCCGCCTGCGCATCCCGCCCGGCGGTCGTGCAGGTGCTGACGAACTCCTCCAGCTCCACCGGCCGGCGGTGCAGCCGGTCCAGATGCCACACCAGCACCGCGTCGCGAGCACCGCTGCGCAGGTCCTCCAGCAGCCGGCGGT
>JADDPT010000044.1 GCA_016781735.1 Rubrobacter sp. | reverse complement strand
GGAGTGCCGCCCTCTACCCTCGGCCATCCGTTGCCGTAGATCAGTCGATCGATCAGCATCACCCGACGTACTCCCGAGTCGTCGGACGAGAGCGGCATGCGCGTGTCGATGGCGTGATAGAAGATCCAGTCCTGACCCGCGGCATCAGTGACCACGGAGTTATGCCCCGGCCCGTTCCACCGGCTGTTCGCCTCCACAATCGCGCTGTGGGGCGCGCCGGTTGCCTCCGCGAGCTTCTCGAAGGGACCCGTGGCACTCGTTGACCGTGCTACCATCACCGCGTAGTGCGCCGGGTACTCGCAGCAGGTGTCACCGGAGTAGAATAGATAATAGTATCCCTCTCGGTAGGTGACCCAGGGCCCCTCGACCACATCCTCCCACGTGCCCTCATACTCGTAGTCGCCCGCTACGATGAGTTGGGTTGGCTCTGTGTCTCGCTCGAATCCCATCAGGTCAGGCGCCAGCTCCTGCACCACGATGATGCCCCCCGAGCCCCAGTACAGGTACGGCTTGCCAGTCGTCGGGTCGTCGAGGACCATGGGGTCGATGTCGGAAGTGCTTGGCCCGCAGTAGAACGGCGTACCTATGTCCGTGAACGGCCCTTCAGGCGAGTCGGAGAGGGCGAGCCCGAGGCACTGCACGTCCTCCGTGCCATCCGGCTGTGCTCCGTAGTACAGATAATATCTGTCCTCGTGCGGGTGAACGTGCGGCGCCCAGTAAGTCTGGGTCTGGCTTGCCCAGGGCGCCTTTCTCGAGAGTGCGTCACCGAGTAGCCGCCAGTTGACCAGGTCGGTGGAGACGGCTACCTGCACGTTCACGGCATGTCCGGGAGTCTCGATCTGGGTGCCGTACGCGTAGTAGGCGCCATTAGGCGCGCGGATCACCGTGGGATCGGGAAAGATATCATCGAGCACTGGGTTGGTGTAGCTAGTCATCCTGGCTCGCAACGTCGGTTACTTCCTTAGCTTATATGCCACTTATCATGCACCGGACGGGAATGCGGCAGGCTATAACACCTGCCGCCGGATGAGGGTGACTGTTGCACAGCCGACCTAGCGCGAGTCGACTCTACCCGTTGGAGAGGCGAGCAACTCTTCCATGGCAGGCGCTGTCCCTTATCTGACAGTCCTTAGGCGCCGGAGTTGATCATCTTGTAGTCTGGCTGCGTCCAGGCTCGCTGCTGTGCGCTGCGCTCGACCGCGTCCAGCACGGCTTGACAGCGGTAGCCGTCCTCGAAGGTGGGAGCCGGTGTTTGCCCCTGCGCTACTCCGTCCAGGAAGTCCTTTACTGTGTGTACGAAGGTGTGCTCGTACCCGAGGATATGACCTGGCGGCCACCAGGCGCCGGCGTACGGGTGGTCCGCTTCCGTGACGAGGATCGTGCGAAAGCCCTGCAAACCGGGCGGGTCGTCCGCGAAGTACACCTCGAGCTCGTTCATTCGCTCCATGTTGAAGATCAGGCTACCGTCCGAGCCGTTGATCTCGAAGGAGTTGTAGTTCCTGCGTCCCGGCGCGAGCCGGGTGGCCTCGAAAGTTCCAGTCGCGCCAGAGCCGAACCGTGCGAGGAAGGTGGTCGAATCATCGACGGTGACCTCTCCCTTTTCGGTGCCGCCGGTAGCGGTTAGACCCGTGCTGCTCGCTTCGACGGGACGTTCTCGGATGAACGTATCCAGTGTTCCGATGACCTCCGTGATCGGTCCGAGCAGGTGGTGTGCCAGGTCGATGCTATGAGCGGCAATGTCGCCGAGCGCACCCGAGCCCGCCAGGTCCTTCTGGAGTCGCCACGCCAATGGGAACTCCGGGTCTACGATCCAGTCCTGAAGGTAGGCGGACCGCCAGTGCCTGATCTGCCCGAGCCGCCCCCCGTCTACCAGTTGTTTAGCCAGCGCCACCGCCGGCGCTCGCCTGTAGTTGAAGTTCACCATCGCGACCGTGCTCGCTTGCCTGGCAGCCGCGAGCATCTCACTGGCTTCTGCCAGCGTGTTTGCCAGCGGCTTCTCGCACAGCACGTGCTTCCTCGCTGCCAGGGCCGCCAGCGCGATCTCGCGGTGAGATTGCCCAGGTGAGGAGATGTCTATGACCTGTATGTCGTCACGCTCGAGCAGTCTGCGCCAGTCGGTCTCGTAGCTCTCCCATCCGAGTGACTCCGCAGCAGCTTTGACTGCGTTCTCATCCCTGCCTGCGATGGCTCGCAGACGCGGGTGGTACGGCACGTCGAAGAAACGCGAGACCTGGCGCCATGCGTTGGAGTGCGCCCGCCCCATGAACTTGTAGCCGACGAGACCCACCCCTATGTCTTGCATGCCTCTCCTCTCGGCGAACTATTGGCTGACCTCGATCCGCACTGTGCTGCCTGTTCGGACTCGAGGACCGTACCTAACTTATCGGCAACCCAAGCCGGTCCTGTACGAAATCACGGCACTGGGTCAGGCTTTGGTATGGGGTGCTCGTGGACCAGTCTATCTCGACCGTGAGCCAGCCGGTGTATCCTGTCTCGCGCACCGCCGCCATTATCGGCTCGAACTCGATTGTGCCGAGGCCCAACTCGCAGAAGATCGGTAGTGCCTCGGTGCCGGAGAAGTTGGCGAAGGCTGCCGGATCCGGCTCCTCGGGCGTGAGATCCTTCAGGTGCATGTACTGAATGCGAGAGCCGTACGTGCGGATGACCTCCACCACGTCCACGTGTGCGGCCGTCAGGTGGGCGGTGTCGGGGCAGAAGTGCACGTACCGCTCGTCGGTGAGTTCCATGATCGCATCCAGCTCCCCCCGGTCCTGGATCTCGGTGCCCAGGTGAGGATGGACGCACGCCAGCACTCCCAGGTCGGCGGTTCGGCGGGCGGCCTCGTCTATTGTGCGAGCCATCTGTTTGAGGTCCTGGCTGCTGGATGGGCCACTGCGTGGACCGCCGGGCCCGAACACTATCCGGTCAACCCCAAGAGTTGCCAGGAATCGCGCAACTCGGGTGTTGTATTCGACCACGTGGTCGGCGCGAGAGGGGTCGCTGAACCGACCGCCGCCGTACAGCGCTGACAGCACGAGTCCGTGTGAGGCCAGCATATCGGCGAACTCGTTCGGTCTATCCTCGTACTGCAGGGCGAGGTGAGTGAAAGTCTCACAGGCGCGGTACCCAAGCTCGGCCGCTTCGCGCATACCTGTTGAGAGATCGTCACCCCAGGTGATCAGGTGGCACGAAACTGGATTGGTGAGTGCCAGTGTTAGCTCCTCTCGATACATGTGCGCTCCGACTGTCTACGTTGCCTGGTCGGACTCACTCTTCGCGAATGCGTCGATAATCATCCTGAAGATCTCCAGGTCTTCCTTGTAGTCCTCCGGTGTTGTCTTTGGTTCGGTCCCGTTTGTCACCACATCATAGAAGTATTCAAGCTCGTGGGTGTAGGGGTCCTTGTAAGTGGGACGGCTGATACTCTCGCGGTATGAGTCGCCTACCGTCTCGTGAATCACCAGCGTCGTCGGCATGTGGCGGATGTACGGCGTATCGTACTGGACCCTTACGGACTTGTGCTCGCCGTACACCTCTATGTGCGCGTCGAAGCGCCGCTGTCGGTCCACGCCTGTTTCGAATGTGACGCGGTATCCGGGGTACTCGAAGATGGCGGAGATGAAGTTCCCTCCGTTCCATTGAGCTGCCGCGACAACGCGCTTGGGATAGCCGATGATCTCGCGCATGGCTGAGATGTCGTGGCTGCTCAACCCGCACAGCAGCATATACGCGCGACCAACATCAGGCGGTGTCTCGCCGATCGCGTCCAGAACCATCCGCTGCGAACGCTCCCTCCGGTCCTGCATGGCTTCGGGTGGAATGTCATCAAACCGGTGCACGCGGCTCGATTGCTCGATGATCAGGCTGTTCGCTCCGATGATGTCTCGAACGCGTGCGTAATTGATCTTGTCGAGTGCCTTGACTTCTTCAACCGCCTGCACGAACGCGGGGGCGAACCGCCGCATGTACCCGACCATAACCTGCACACCTGCTTGGTCCCTGGCATGGACTATCTCATCCACCTCGGGCAGCGAAAGGCACATCGGCTTCTCGACGAGAACGTGCTTCCCGTTGTTGACGGCGACGATCGTGCACTCGGTATGGTACTCGTTGCTATTGAGCACGAAGACCGCGTCAAGATCCCGTTGCTCCGCCAGCTCTCGGGCGTCGGTGTAGAGTTTGCCCACGCCGTATCTCTGTCCCATGGAGTGGACCAGCCCGGGCGAGATGTCACACAGCGCGCCGATCTCGAAGCGCTCGGAGAGCTGCTCAAGGATCGGTAGGTGAACGATCTGGGTGACCTCGCCTAGTCCGATAACCCCTACCTTAATTCTTCGCAAGGCCACCTGACTTTCTACAGCTTATGCTTCGGTGTGGAGCAAGGTCGGGTGTTGCCCCGTTTCGATACCCGGCGTGCTACTGATGGATGCCCGGTCCCGTTGCTCATAGTCCTGCCCCTGGCTGGGCTTGGCGCCCAGCGGTTATTTCGGGGTCTATCGGGCGCCGAGCAGGAGCTCCATTATCAATTGGTCCAACTCCTCGTAGCGCCGACCCCGGGAGCCCAGGGCATCAGAGTCGAAGGAGTGCTGCTTGAGCGCATGTGCTACATCGCGAGAGTATGTACCAGTTGCTCGCGGACCTTGATAGGCCTCGTCTTGCTGTGAGAGGTCGTTTAGGAGAGCCTGGATCTCGGAATCTTCCCGGAATCGGCGGACCTTCTCCTTGAAGATAAGATACGAGCGCATGCAGCCTCGCGCAAAGGCCCATACCCCTTCCTCGTCCTCCGTGCGGTAGGCGTGAGCGTCAAAGTGCCGGGGGCCATCGTAGCCCGCATCCTCCAGCAGCTTGACGAGCAGGAAGGCTCGCTTGGGGTTCTCAGACCCGAAGCGGAAGTCCTGATCATAGCGGCCCATCACCTGGTCATTGAGGTCGATGTGGTACAGCTTACCAGCATCCAGCGCCTGCGCCACGCCGTGGACGAAGTTGAGCCCGGCCATCGTCTCGTGGGCGAACTCAGGGTTCACACCCACCATCAACGGGTGGTCGAGCGTGGTTATGAAGTGAAGCATGTGCCCGACCGTCGGCAAGTAGATGTCGCCCCGTGGCTCGTTGGGCTTGGGCTCGAGCGCGAAGCCCATCTCGTAACCCTGCTCCTGGACATAGCCACACAGGAAGTTGATCGCCTCCCGAAAGTGCTTCATGGCATCGCGCGGGTCACGATAGGCGTCCGTCTCGGACCCCTCGCGCCCGCCCCAGAACACGTATGTGCTCGCGCCGAGCTCGGCGCCGAGGTCGATGGCCCGCATCGTCTTCTGGAGGGCGAATGCCCGTACTGCCGCGTCCGACGCCGTAAACGCGCCATCACGGAAGATCGGGTGCGTGAACAGGTTTGTGGTCGCCATCGGTACGACCATGCCGGCGTCGGCGACTGCTTGCTTGAACGACGCGACTATCCGGTCTCGCTCCTGGCTTGTAGCGTCGAAGGGCACCAGGTCGTTGTCGTGCAGGTTGACTCCCCACGCGCCTAGCTCTCCGAGTTTCCGCACCAGGTGCTCGGGGTTGAGGACAGGGCGGACGGGATCGCCAAAAGGGTCCCTGCCAATATTTCCTACGGTCCACAAGCCAAACGTGAACTTGTCAGCAGGTTTGGGACGGTAAGGGTCTTCCAAGCACTCACCCCTTGCATCTACTCGACAGGTCGCGCGCCGGCGCCGCCAGTGCGTCGGGAAGGGTAGGTCTAGACGTAGCTCGCCGCCTCGGCCCCGGACCTTTCCACGAGGCTTACCGGCAGCGCTGGTGGTCTCGCAACCGCATCTTACTCGCAGTTCGTAAGGTGCGTCAACGACGTGGGGCCGGACGGTCGTCGTAGAAAACTCAGGATGTCGCGAGGTCGGGTGGTTGTGATGCCTGCGTCGGCGAACGGCAGGAGTGACGGACATGGCCTTCGAGCACCGGAAATTAGCACGTCTCACAGCCAGAAGGTCTCGATAGAAGTGTGTGCTAGAATCGCCTTCCTATGCCGTGCTCGGCGCTCCAGGTACGACTCATCGGTGGAGGAACGTAGGCCTGGGCATGTGCTGTAGTCGGTGACGGTGCGAAATTCAGCAGCAGGAGGCGGCTCAGTCGGAAGGTCCGGTGAGGGCGCTGTCGAGGAGGTGGGAATGCAGAGAAACGGGATTGGGCTCCAGCTTTACACACTCCGCGGGAGGACCGCCGAGGACTTCCTAGGGACCCTGAGCCAGGTAGCGGAGATGGGCTACTCTTCCGTCGAGTTCGCGGGTTACGGAGGCCTGAAGCCTGCCGAGTTGCGGACGGCGCTGGACGGGCTCGGCCTTCAGGCTCTTAGCTCCCATGTTCCTTTTGCCGACCTTAAGGATGGTATAGCAGGCGTGCTCGGAGACCTGCAGGCCCTCGGCTGCCGCTTTGCGGTTGTGCCGATAGTGCCGGAGGAGTGGGGCAGCAGCTATGAACGCGTTCAGCGCCTGGCGGAAACGCTCAATAGCTGGGGCGCAATGTGCCTGTCCGAGGGAGTGCGTCTGGGCTACCACAACCATGCCTGGGAGTTTAGGCGTGTGGACGGTAGCACCATATTCGATATCCTTGCCGCGGAAACTGACCCGTCGCTCGTACATCTGCAGCTCGACCTGTACTGGGCTACATACGCCGGTCTTGACCCTGTCAGCCTCATAAACCGCCACGCTGGGCGCCTGCCGCTGCTGCATGTAAAAGACGTGGCGGGCAGTGAGGACCGTTCGGATGTGCCCGTCGGCACGGGTGTGCTCCCCTGGGACCAGATACTCGCTGCAAGCGAGGCGGCGGGCACCCAGTGGTACATAGTCGAGCAGGATCATCCCAGGGCTCCTCTGGAAGACGTTCGCGTCAGCATTCGCAACCTGAAGCGGATGATTCACCGAGCGACATAGGCGGATACTA
>JADDPT010000024.1 GCA_016781735.1 Rubrobacter sp. | reverse complement strand
ATGCCTCAACTGGTGGCCAGAGCCGTTCCTCCTGACACCTTGAGTGTCTGCAACCGAGTGGTCACCGGTCGCTACGGAAAGGCTGCTCGATGGTAATCGAAGATCCAGCATTGCCTAGAAGCTATGCTGTACCGGCAAAACTGCTGCGCCTATGGGGCAAGACCGGCCAGGGTGCTACCTTCCACCCTGCTCTCTTTCATATGCTGGATGTGGGGCACGTTGCGGAGGTGTTGTTGGGGCGCGAAGCCACGCCGCGGTTCCGTACTGTACTCGCTCGTGCATTGAGCGTTGATGGTCCTGACTTATTGGCCGGGTGGCTTCCGCTGCTGATCGCGCTCCATGACGTAGGCAAGGTCTCGGCGCCCTTTCAAGGACAGGCCGGGCAGCCGCGTACCCGCGCCGAACGCGAACGGCTACAGGCTGAAGGATTCGACTTCGGACGTACGGGTGGAGACAGGTACCCGCACGCTCAGATAGGCGCGGTCTTCACACAACTTGCCTGGCCGCACCTGGAGAGCGGTTTGCCTCGTCCATTGGTGCTAGCGCTACGGGACGCTATCGGCGGGCATCACGGAGAATTCGCGTCTGGTAGTGAGTTGAGCAAGGTCAGTGAGTACCTTCGGTTTGAGGAGCCGCCGGTTTGGTCCGAGCTAAGGAGTGCCGCTTACACCACATTGCGCGAAAGGCTCGCTCCCGGCTGGCGAGATGGTCTGGCGCTTCCAACTCCGCAGCATAGGACTGCCGCGACGATGGCGCTGGCTGGTTTCACTATCCTCTGCGACTGGATAGGTTCCGATGCGGAGTGCTTCCCCATAGAACCGCGTCCTCTTTCTCTCGATTCGTACGCACAGCTTAGCCGAGAGCGAGCACAGGAAGCGGTTGAGCGCATCGGTTTCGCGCCGGTAAGGCCGAGTGTTGTATACCGAGGCTTCGGCGAGCTGTTTCCGAACAAGGAGCATGTGCGTCCGTTACAGAAAGCAATCGATGAGTTACCCGAGTTTGTACTAACCCAGCCCGGTCTCTACATCATCGAAGCTCCCACAGGTGAGGGGAAGACGGAAGCCGCGCTGGCCCTGGCTCAGCGGCTCGCCGCCGCGGGAGCATCCGACGAGTTGTACTTCGCCCTGCCGACGACCGCGACAAGCAATCAGATGTTCGGCAGGGTTCAGAGCTTCATCAACGGTGCCAAGGGCGGGAACGGTGGGTCCCCGGTGAAGCTCGTGCACGGCCAAGCGTTCCTTGTGGAGGACGATCTGTTGCTGCGCCTCCATGACGATGCCGACCGTGGGGACGCGACTGGCGCTTCCGCCGCACACGAGTGGTTCGCGCCGAGGAAGCGTGCGCTATTGGCACCGTTCGGCGTGGGTACGGTTGATCAAGTTGAGCTGACGAGCCTGCAGGCTCGTCACTACATGCTGCGCCTATTCGGTCTCGCCGGCAAAGTAGTCATCATCGACGAGGTACATGCTTACGACACGTACATCAGCACAGTTCTGCATCGAGTGCTGGAGTGGCTCGCCGCCCTCGGCTCCTCTGTAATCTTGCTCTCAGCTACACTGCCCACGTCACGACATGGAGCTCTCGCGCGCAGCTTCGCTCGGGCTGCCCCCGCACCTCGCAGCAACGAGGATGTTGGCTGCCGGCAGGGCTTACCGTACCCTTGCATCGCGGCGTACACCGACAGCGATTCCGTCCTGCTATCTCCGCCCGCTGCCCAGCCAGAGCGACGGCTGCGGGTGGAGTTCGTCAACGACGACACGCGGCGCGACCAGGCGCAGCGGCTACTGGACCTGACGAGTGGAGGAGGCGCAATCTGCCGCATATGCAACACGGTAGCGGAGGCACAAGCTGTCTTCCAAGCTGTGGACGAAATGGCCTCGGACGAAGTACAGCGTGTACTCTTGCACTCCCGATTCCCGCTAGAGGAGCGCCAGGAGCTGGAAGCACAAGTAGCCGTCTGGTTCGGCCCGAACAGCCCACGTAAGCCGCACGAGCGGTATATCGTGATCGGCACGCAGGTGCTGGAACAGAGCCTCGACCTGGACTTTGATGTGATGATCACCGATTTGGCTCCCGTTGACCTGCTCCTGCAGCGAGCCGGACGGCTCCATCGTCACGTGCGCGACCGAGCGTGGAGGCACCGCGCACCCGTACTCGGCGTACAACTGCGGCGCACGAGCGATGGCTTCCCTGACTTCGGAGCATGGGGCTGGGTGTACTACGAGTTCATCCTGTGGAGGTCGTTGCTGGTATTGCAGGAGCGCACCGATCCAGCAGGGCAGATTGAACTGTCACTCCCCTCCGATTACCGATCCTTGATCGAGGCCACCTACTCCGAGGACGACTACGCCATGCCGCAGGACAGCCCATACAGTGGAAAGATGAGGGCCGCATACGAACGCTACCTCAAGGAGCAGGCAAAGGAGTCAGGGGAAGCCCGACTGCGCCTCGTGCCGGAGCCTACCCCTGACTCAGGCATCGCCGAAGGGACAAACATCCAGTTCGAGGAGGATAGCGACGGCGGGAAGCAAGGCTGGGGCATAGCCAAGACACGGCTCGGCGCGGAGAGCATCACTGTCATCCCACTGCATCGTAACGGTGCTGGTGATATACTGACGCTCCATACTGACGGCGCGGACCCCCTGGGTCCTGGCTGTGACCGGGCCTGCCAGTTGCAGCTGTTGCGGCGTTCAATACCCGTGAGCCACCCCGGACTCGTGGCCAGGCTCCTTACGGCACGGTCGGAGTCGCCCCGGTGGTTTCGCGATGCCGCGCTGCTGCGGCATGCCGCGCCCCTGATTCTGGATGGGGGTGTGGCACAGTACGACGATCTGATCGTCACATTGGACCCGCGGCTCGGGCTGGTTACTCGAAAGGAGACCCAGGGATGACCGCTGTGGATTCGGGGGCTTCCCATTCGACGACAAGTCTCCCCGGTGTAGCACCACTCTTATTCAACCTGTGGAGTGAGCCGTGGATCGGCGTCACCAGACCTGATGGGAGCGTGGAAGAGGTCGGTATCTCGGACTGTCTGGAGCGGGCGCACGAGCTGGCAACGTTCTACGATGTCTCGCCGCTCGTGGTCGCTGGCCTCCACCGCCTGCTCGCCGCCGTAGCGCAAGCGATGTACGGCCCAAGTAGCGTCGCTGAGATCGCAGATATCCTCGTCACGGGTCGGTTCGAACCGCTGCGGATCGCTGAGCTCGGTGACCGTTACGCACATCGCTTCGACCTGTTCTCGCCCGATGCGCCGTTCCTGCAGAGCGCTGACGTGCCAGCAGTACGTGATAAGAGTGGCGACAGAAAGACGATCGGCTACCTGATGGCTGAAGAACCGTCCGGTACGGCCGTCGTTCACTTTCGCCACCGGTACGATCAGGAACATCACCTCTGCCCACCGTGCGCCGCACGCGGGCTCATCACGCTGCCTGCGTTTGCCACTTCTGGCGGAGCCGGCATCAAACCCTCGATCAACGGCGTGCCTCCGCTATACGTGCTGCCGGTAGGAGCCAGCCTGTTCGAGACTCTCGCGCTCTCGCTTGTAGCGCCAGCCTACCAGCCCGCGGCCGCAGACACAGAGAACTGCAGTCCGATCTGGGCTGGGAAGACGACGATCGCGAGAGGCGCCGAGGTCAACTGTGTGGACTACCTCCAGAGCCTTACGTTCCCCGCCCGCCGGGTGCGCTTGTCTCCCCAGCGTCGAGAAGGTGAGTGCACACGCTGCGGTTGTCTAGGGGAGGTGCTCGTGTCCGACATGGTCTTTGAGATGGGTCACAGCCGCCCGAAGGATGCGCCTGCCTGGCTGGATCCTTTCGCGGCGTACACGCTTCGTGGGGAGAAATCGCCCGTACCCGTGCGGCCGTGCGAAGGCAAGGCGTTGTGGCGCGAGTACGCCACCCTTTTCCTGACCGCTGCAGGTGGCGAAAAGCACACGCTCCGTCCGGCTATAGTGAACCAGATCTACGATTTAGAAGAGTACGGGTATGTCGAGTCTACCCGCCGACTTACGTTCCGCTGCATCGGGATGCGCACGGACATGAAGGCAAAGGTCTTCGAGTGGACCGACGACGCGATCGAAGTGCCAGTCGGTCTGCTAGCCGATGGACGCGGTGCCCGGATGGTTCGGCTTGCGCTCGAGCATGCTGAGGAGTGCGCGCGTGACCTAACCGGTATCTTCTCACGTGTTTTCCGCCCCGCTCCTGGTAGCAAGCGCGAACGTTACCATACGCTCCGGGAGAGGATGGAGTCCACGTACTGGACACTCCTAGCCACGCCCTTTCGCGAGTTCGTGCTCGCCCCGCCAGACCCGTCAGCACAGCAGACGGCGGAGCGACAGTGGGTGGAGGCCGTGCTACGAACCGGGCGAGAGGTGTTCGAGGGGGCGGTCGAGGGAGTAGGCGAGCGCGGCGCGGACCTGCGGCAGCGAGTTCAAGCCGTACAACTCTGCTCGGTCCGCCTCGCCAGGAGGCGCAAGGAGTGGCTTGATGAGTGAGAGTAGCGCGAGACAGGTGGCAGATGGGCAGATAGAAGCCTTTGTAGCACGGCTGGGCAAGCTCGATACGGGAGGGAGGGCGCGGCTCAAGCGCAACGCCGGACGCAGCCTTGCGGAGGCACGTGACGTACTGAGTGTGTTCTACCGGCTTCTGCCGCCAGGCGTTCCCCCTTACTATCAGGAGGATTATTTCCTGGTAGCGACTCTCTATCCACTCGCGGAGGGCGGTGGGCGCGGCAATTTAGGGACAACGCTACGCGCAGCACGGTCCCCAACCAACGGGACTGGTATCGACCGGCGTGTGGAGGTGCTGCTCGACGCGGATGGCGAGCAGTTGCCGTTTCGTCTGCGACAGGCGATCCGGTTCGTGTATTCGCAACGGGTGCGAGTGGACTGGAGCCAGCTACTGCGCGACCTGCTCGGATGGGATCACCCTGAACGCTACGTGCAGCGACGCTGGGCGGAGGCGTACTTTGGGGAGCCTGCTCCTCGCGCAGCCCAGAGAGATGGCACCGTCACTGGTGTAGAGCCGTAACGTCACACAACTGTTCCAGCGGACAACAGTATGCCAACAAGAATTAATAGCAGCAAAGAAAGGTTAAAGACTGTGCTTATAGACATCCACCTGCTGCAAAACCACGCTCCTTCGAACCTCAACCGTGATGACAACGGCTCACCCAAGGACGCCGTCTTCGGTGGTTACACACGTGCCCGAATCTCAAGCCAGTGCCTGAAGCGCAGCATCCGTCGTTCTGATGTGTTCAAGGAAGCGTTCGCTGCTGATGGCTTACTATCGAACCGGACGCGACTCTTCCCGGTGTTGCTGCGAGAGCGGCTCGGTCGTTTGGGGGTTCCACCTGAGACCGTGGATGCCATCTCCAGGAGGGCACCGGAGTTCGGCCGCGAGTCCGCCAAGGGGCGCGCCTCAGACAACGGAGAAGGCGACGCACAGATTGACGCTGGGGCAGAGGCGGTCGCGGGCGGGGACGGTCAGACTGCGCAGCTTATCTTTCTGTCTGACACTGAGCTCGACACGATGGCGGAGAAGCTGGTGCGGCTCCACGAGGAGAAGGGGCCGAAGGGCTTTACTAAGATGAAGATTGACGAGCTTACCCGTGCACTCGGGTCCAGCGTGCCGCGCTCCGTCGACATCGCTATGTTCGGGCGTATGACGACATCGGCGGCCTTCGAGGATGTCCAAGCGGCGGTGCAGGTCGCGCACGCGATCTCGACGCACCGAAACGAGGAGGAGTTCGACTACTACACGGCGGTCGATGACATCTCTGGCGAGTCCGGAGCCGGCTTCATTGGAGACACCGCGTTCAACAGCGCTACTTACTACAAATACCTGAGCGTGCATTGGGAAGCTTTGCTCGACCATCTAGGGGACGCCGAAGTGGCTCGGCGCGCGGTGCAGGCGCTGATCGAGGCGGCTGCTCTGGCACAGCCCACGGGTAAGCAGAATTCATTTGCCGCGCACAACCTGCCGGATCTGCTGCTGGTGGAGGTGCGCGAGCGAAACCTGCCGGTTAGCTATGCGAACGCCTTCCTCAAGCCGGTGCGTGCCGGGCAGGGCCAGTCGCTGATGGAAGCCTCGATGGATGCGCTGGCCACATACATAGCTTCCGTAAGCGGCGTCTGGGGCATCGAGGCCAATCGGGCGCACATCTCTACCAACAGGCAAGAACTGCCGGGGTCGCGACAGCTGGATTCCTTGCGCGCGCTGCTGGAATGGTTGCCCCTGGGTTCGGGTCAGCTCGTCGCCGCGGACTCAGGAGCTACAGCGTGAATACCCTCTTCGTGCGGCTCGAAGGACCGATGCAGTCCTGGGGGACACGGGCGCGCTGGGGCGAACGAGACACCGCTCTTGAACCGACCAAGTCGGGCGTGATCGGACTGCTGGCTTGCGCCCTCGGGTGGGGACGCGCGCATGACACACAGATCCGAACCTTGAGCAAGGCGCTGCGGTTTGGGGTGCGAGTCGATCGGCCCGGCAGGCTCCTGGTAGATTACCATACAGTCATCGGTGGGGTGCGCTCGGCGGAGGGTAAGATCAAGATCAACGCGAACACTAAGGCACCCGAGACCGTGGTGTCACGCCGTGCTTACCTGTGCGACGCCTCTTTCCTTGCGGCTCTGCAGGGGGAGGAGGAGGTAATCGAGCGGTCATCTGCGGCGCTGCAAGCACCGGTGTGGCCACCCTTTCTTGGGCGTCGCTCATGTCCGCCGTCTGTACCGCTATGGGCGGGGACAGGAGACTTTCCCTCACTCGAAGATGCCCTCGCCTCCCAGCCGGTTGCGGGAGGCGAGGGACGAAGCACTTTGCGGGCGGTGGTGGAGCGTCCGAGCGGGCAAGGTATGCGCCGCAACGACGAAATACTCTCCCTCTCGCTTCGCACGTACTTACCGCGTTACGTCGGCGAAACGACTGTTGAGCTGGATTCCCGCTCCAAGGGGCGCTCCTGATAAGTCCTGTCACCACGATCTAGCATTTCGATTGACGGCATGGC
>JADDPT010000006.1:2775-6903 GCA_016781735.1 Rubrobacter sp. | reverse complement strand
CTCTTGCTCCTCCTTCGCTCATAGTCTCCTCTTGCAAGAGACCCGCGCTCGCAACAGCTTAGCGCACAACTACGATACGGGACTGTAATCCAGCTTACAGAAAAGGAGGCCGTATCCAGCTATCCTGTAACAGGAGATCGCTGTTCGTCCGGCAGGGACTTATATACCGTGACGTTCCTCCTGTAGGAGAGAGGCTTTAAGTTGAGGCAGGCAAAGATAAGGTTCCTATCCATCCTGGCGTTGGCAGCCCTGCTGGCTGCCTGTGGAGGCGCATCCAGAGACGCCACCCCGACCATCGGCGTGACGGGAGGGACCACCGTGCCAACCTCCGTGTCGGCGGCCAATACTGAGCCAGCCGCCGCAGCGGCGCCCTCACCGACAACGGAGGTGGCATCTGTCGTGCCCGGCGCGGTGGCCACCGTTACTCCCGCGCAAGTTCCGACGAGAGCGGCGGTCGTCAGGCCTACCCTTGCCCCGACCTCATCGGCCGGCGAGACGGCTACGGCAAAGCCGCGTGAGTCCAGTGAACAGGCCATCAGCGTGCCCGACTTTGAGATGGTTGCCTACCAGGGGCAGAAGGTGCTCGGCGGGTCGAGAACGAGGTTCTCCAAGGTGTTCGAGCAGGGCAAGCCCGTCGTGCTCAACTTCTGGAGGGGGCAATGACCGGCGTGTCGCGCGGAGTTGCCGTCGCTAGAGAAGGTTTCCAGGGAGTATGAAGGCAAGGTCATCTTCGTGGGAGTGGACGTAGGGCCCTTCACGGGGCTGGGCACCCACGATGATGCGAGAAGGATCATCGTGGAGGAGGGCCTGAGCTATCCGCTGTCTTATGCCGTAGATCCATCCCCCTTGCAGAAGTACCAGGTGTACAGCATGCCAACTAGCGTTTTCTTCAGCGCTGATGGAGAGATTGTCCATTCCAACTCCGGCGTGCTAACCGAAGATCGGCTCCGGGAGATGATCGAGGAACTTGTCGCTGACGCCTGAGTTCGAACGTGCGCTCATCTCTGGTAGGTGAGCGGGGGGAGCCCGACATGACCGCAGGCGAGATAACACAGGAGAGTCGACAGCGTGAACTAGCTCGGCTACTCGCGCCGCTGGCAGCCCTGACCGTGGCGATCGTGGCCGCCCTCTTCACGAGGCAGGCCTCGAGTGGCTTAACGGGCAGTTTGGAGTCTATATCTAGCAGGTCTGGCACGCTGCTTGGAGGGCTTGGCTCGGCACTGCCGCTCGGATACGCTTTCGGAGCAGGGATGGTGGCTGCCGTGAACCCGTGCGGCCTAGCCCTGCTGCCGGCCTACCTGGGCCTGTATCTCAGGGACACCGGCACAGGCCAGGCGCGAACGCGTCACGGCTTCGTGCGCGCCATACAGGTCAGTGCCATCATTACCGTAGGCTTCGTGCTGCTCTTCGGGGTCGCAGGTCTGGTGTTGAGCGCCGCAACAAGCGCTATTGTCGAATACCTACCATGGTTAGGCCTTGGGGTGGGCGTCCTGCTTGTGGTGGTCGGTGGCAGGATGGTCGGCGGCGCTGGATTGCACACGTCGCTCGGGGATAAGGTGGCAGGCCGGGTGGCTGGTGGCGCTCGAGAGCCGGGTGTGCGCGGATACCTGGCATATGGTGTGGCTTACGGTGCCGCATCCCTGAGCTGTACTCTGCCGATCTTCATCACAGTCGTAGCAAGCACGCTCACCGTGAAGGGCTTCTTCTCTGGAGTGTTTCAGTTCGTATTGTACAGCGCCGGGATGGGTCTCGTTATAACGCTGCTTACGCTGAGCACCGCATTTTTCAAGTATGCCGCGATTAGAAAGATGAGCCGGCTCTCGCCCTACATACAGACAATAAGCGCCGTCCTCATGCTCCTTGCCGGTGCTTACATCGTTTACTACTGGCTCACGCTTGGCGGCCTGCTGGCCACGGTGCTCTAACTCCGCACCCAGTGGATCCGAGAAGACTGAGGAGTAATTGCTAAATGAAGAACGGAGACGGCAGGATGGGTGCGACCACCCGAAACACACATCACACGCTGCTACAGATAGTCGTCTCTCGCGACTGCCCGACTTGCGAGGAGTCGCGCACGGTCGCCCTGGAGATGCATGAGATGTTCCCCTTGCTAGAGGTTGAGCTCATCGATCTGGACGCAGGGCACCCGGTTCCGGATGGTGTGGTAGCCACGCCCACCTACCTTCTGGACGGCACGGTGATCTCACTGGGCAACCCCCGTCGGGAGGACTTGATCAGGAAGATAACAGAGCTACACGCTTTGCAGATCTGACGGCGGTCCCCACCCAATCGGCCGTCTCGGCAGCACACAGGAGGTGGCAGATGCCCGGCCCGACCTCTATATGGATAGCAATTGTCTCGGCACTTCTTGCCGTGGCGTGCGGGAGCGCGGCGCCCGGCCCGGTATCGCAACCGACGCACGGGTCGCCTGGGGCAGGCTCATCCCGGACAGGATCCGACCCTGCTGGCGGTGACACCGCAGTCAGGTCGGTCGCAACTTCAACGGCAGTGCCCCGTGCTGATCTGAGCCGTGCGCAGTTCAGCACGGGTGGCTGGAAGACCGATTTCAGCAAGCACAGTGTGCCGCTTGAGGAGATATCCTCCGGCGGCCCGCCCCGCGACGGCATCCCGCCAATCGATGCCCCGAAGTTCGAGTCCGTGGAGCGGGCTAACTCCTGGTTGAAACCGCGAGAGCCGGTCATTCACCTGGAGGTGGGTGGCGAGGCGCGCGCGTACCCCTTGCAGATACTCATCTGGCACGAGATAGTAAACGATGTGGTGGGCGACGTGCCCGTAGCGGTGACCTTCTGCCCACTGTGCAACACCGCGATCGCATTCGACCGGAGGCTGCATGGTCGGACGCTCGACTTTGGGACTACGGGAAACTTGCGCAACTCCGACCTGGTGATGTGGGATCGGCAGACCGAGTCGTGGTGGCAGCAGGTCACCGGCGAGGCGATAGTGGGCGAGTTGACTGGGAAGCAACTGACGATGCTCCCGGCAACCATAGTTTCCTGGCAGGCGTTTAAGCAGCAGTTTCCACAGGGCCGAGTGCTCTCGCGGGAGACCGGTCACCGGCGCTCGTACGGAGCCAACCCGTATGCCGGCTATGACAAAGCTGACGAACCGCCGTTCCTGTTCGAAGGCAAGCTTGATGGCAGGCTGCCCCCGAAGGAGCGGGTGGTCACCGTGGACGTGGCCGGCGAGGATGCCGCCTATCCCTTCTCACTGCTGGCGAAGGAGCGAGTGATCACCGACAGGGTCGGTGGACAGCCGATCGTCGTCTTCTTCGATCCCGGCACCGCCTCGGCGCTCGATGCCTCCTCCATAGCAGCCTCACGGGACGTGGGAGCGACGGCAGTGTACCGGCCACAGATAGATGGACGCCGCCTGACGTTCTCGTGGCGTAACGACGGGTTTGTCGATGCCGAGACCGGTAGCCGTTGGACGATTCTAGGAAGAGCGGAGAGCGGACCTCTGGTCGGAAAAGAACTTCAGCCTGTCGTACACGGCAATCACTTCTGGTTCGCATGGGCCGCTTTCAAGCCGGACACGCGGATCTATACCCATCAGTGAGAAGTCTGAGATTATGAGAGACCACATCGGTCACATGTTATGGATGGTGATGTGAGGCGTGAGGGAGGGGCGTATGGCAGGTAACGTAATAAAGCGCGTACTCGGTTCGGCCCGCACTGGCGGTCCGGCTGCTCAGCCCCAATACCTGTTCAAGCGGGAATACCTACGTAAGATCAACCTGTTCCGTGACCTGTCCCACGACGAGATGGACGCGCTCGATAGGATGACGCGTATGACCACGGTGGAGAAGGGGCGGACGATCTACCGCCAGGATGACAAGGCTCAGGGACTCTTCCTGCTCAAGACAGGGCGAGTGCGGCTGTCACGCATAACTCCTGGCGGGAAGAAGCTGGATCTTGCCATTCTCGAGCCCGGCACGTTCTTCGGTGAGATGCCGCTACTCGGTGAGAGGATGCGGAACGCGTACGCCGAGGCAGCGGAGGACTGCCTGCTCTGCGTTATGAGCCAGTACGACATCGAGCAGCTCGTGCTCCGAAATCCGCGGGTGGGGCTCCGGATGATCGCGGTCCTGAGCCGCAGGCTGGCCGAGAG
>JADDPT010000006.1:0-2767 GCA_016781735.1 Rubrobacter sp. | reverse complement strand
GGCTCGAGGACCTCGCGTACCGGAGTGTGCCGGCGAGGCTCGCCTCGGTACTGTTGCGTCTTGGTACAGACGGTGTTGTCGAGGGTATCACCCACGAGGAGTTGGGCGACATGGTGGGCGCGTACCGTGAGACGGTCACCAAGACGCTCAACGAGTTCCAGGCCGCAGGGTACGTCAAGCTCGGGCGTCGTAAGGTGCAGATTTTCGATCGCCCCGGATTGTCAGCTCTACTCGAGGACTCCTGAGTCCCCTCGCCCGTCTTGCAGCCCCCAGGGACTGACCAAGCCTCTGCCCAATGTAATCTCGGTTACGGAAACCTCCGCCACATGGAGGTAGAGTAGGACCATGCATGCCGGCTGCGACGACAGAGGCGTACCGTCAATGGTTCTCGAGGCGGAAAGACCTGAGCCTCTTAGGGCCATTCCTCCCATTGAGCAGGCGAGCGCCCGGTAGGGCCGGAGCCGGATGGGGGAAGGCGGTCGGCGCAAAGGGGGTGATGCTCCGAAGATCGAGATCTGTGACGAGGGTAAGTGGAGCCGGACGGCTCCAACCACAAGGAGAAGACAATGCGCTCGAAGCTTACTGCCGGCATAATCGCCGGTCTTATTGGCGGCCTGGTATTCGGCATGATGATGCAGATGATGAAGACGCCCGACGGCAAGATGCCGATGATGGGCATGGTTGCGATGGTCGTAGGCTCGAAGAGCCTGCTCGTCGGCTGGCTCTACCACCTGTTCAATAGCGCGGTCATGGGGGGCATCTTTGGCCTACTGCTGGGTAAGCTCGTCCACGGATATGGCTCGGGACTGGGCTGGGGAGCACTGTACGGACTCGTCTGGTGGGTGCTAGGCGGCCTGATCCTTATGCCTCTGCTGCTCGGTATGCCGATGTTCGCGCCCCTGACCATGGCTGGGATGATGCCGGTAGCCATGGGAAGCCTGATGGGGCACATCATCTACGGATTGATCCTGGGCGCTGCCTTTGTGTGGCTGTACAGGAGTCTGGCGGGCAGGAGCGAGGCCGGCGTTCCCGGACACGGAGCAAGTGTTGCGAGGCGTGCTTAGGACGGCGAGTGCGTGGCCGGCGTGTCTCCGCGAGGCTGGGAGATACGCTAACACGGTAACAGACTCCGAGTGGTCCGACGGGGCCTCGTACCTCGGTGCGGGGTCCCGTCAGTTGACCCGTAGGGTGTGTGGGCTGCGGCGGATTCTGCGGGCACAGTGACAGTCGAGTACACTGAGCGCCATTGTGGAGAAGGTCCGCCAGCGCTCGCCAATTGGCCGTCCAGGCGCTGACAGTTCGAACTCAAGACGACCGCGGACTTGAGTTGACGTGTACATCTGTTCACCGCCTACATCTCGCGAGCTCGCCAGAACTCCTCGAAGCTCGACGGGTTCGCGGAGATGGTGGTGGTTATGCTGAAGGTCGTGACGCTTCCGAACACCGCCGGCCAAGCACACGTGTATCGGTGACACCTTTTCACGTGCGGCGCCAGCGCAGGTGGCAGGATGCTTTATACCGCCCCGAGACTCGCAGCAGGAGGTACCTGCACAGGAGTTGAGTTGCCGACTGCAACCGTAGGTTAGTTGAGGGACAGCATCGTCCGCCGAGTCACGTCCCGTGACTCATGCTCGACCCTCGGTTCTCCTTGCTAGTCGTATAGTGCGTCGCAACTACGTCCGCCCAGCAGCGGGATCGCAAACACGAACGTGTCATCGTCCATGTGCAGCCCCGCCACGTGGCCGCCGTCGTAGCGACCGCCGATGATGGGGGAGTCGTATGCCGGGATCTTCAGTTCTGTTGGGGTGTATTACCAGGGCAGATTCCATGAATAATACAATCACTCTATCCCAAACACGCGACCGAACCCTCGATATCCTGACGCTAACCATTGACATAACGACCATAAAGAACTCTAGACTGTCGATTAGATAGGGTAGGGTGATTCCCAGCCGTTCTGTACTGGTGGCCGGGCATGGTACACCCTGTGCAGTGTGCTGCATCGGTGCTGCAATGCTACCTGGCAAAGCCTCGTCGCTCCGACCAGTCGATCGAGGAGGAGTAACCATGACAAAGGAACAGCGCCTGGAAGCGGATATCGAGACGATCGCTCGCTGGATAATCGAGAGCGAGCACATCGTCGCGTTCACAGGCGCCGGCATCAGCACCGACTCCGGCGTTCCAGACTTTCGCGGTCCGGACGGAGTGTGGACTCGGCGCGACGCCGGCTTGTCACCACCACAGTGGCGGGTTGCGCCCAGCCAGATAAAGCCCAACGCATCCCACCTGGCTCTTGCCCAGCTTCAGCGACTCAGCAAGCTGCAGTTCCTCATCACCCAGAACACCGACAACCTTCATCGCCAGTCCGGCATCCGTCCTGAGCTCCTGGCAGAGCTACACGGCAACGGGCAGCTTATGCGCTGCCTGGGGTGCGACAGACTGCACACCCGACAGGAGGTGGGTTGGGACACGCGCCGGTGGGGGCAGGGCTATCGCACCCAAAGCCCGGTGGCGGCACAGCCGGCTTGCCCGACCTGTGGTGGCCGGCTCATCTCCTCCGTGGTGAACTTTGGCGATCCGCTGCCGCAGCGAGAGTGGGAACGCGCTGAGCTGCACGCGAGCACCTGCGACCTGATGCTAGTCCTGGGCTCATCGCTTGTGGTCGAGCCGGCCGCCTCGCTCGTTGGGCGGGCGATCAGGTCCAGGGCGCGAGTGATCCTGGTGAGCCAGGGTGAAACGCCGTACGATGAGGTCGTGACGCTGCGGG
>JADDPT010000013.1:6639-7068 GCA_016781735.1 Rubrobacter sp. | reverse complement strand
CCGGCCACCACCCCTATCGGGAGGAGCAGCACCGCGGCGAGGCACATCGCGTACGCGAGCCCCGCCCCGCCGGGGAACGCCTGTCCCGTGCGTGCGCTCAGGAGGATGTACGCGGCCCAGAAGGCGCCGGCCAGGAGCGCGAGCGCGACGCCGAGAGGGTCCAGCGCGCCGCCATCAAGAGGCGCAAGCAGCAGGATGCCGAGCCCGGCAAGCACTACCCACAACACGTCGAGTGCCCGGCGAGAGCCCGCCACAGCCACGCCGAGCGGCCCAACGAACTCAAGCGTGACGGTGATGCCGAGGGGGATGCGGTCGAGCGCGGAGTAAAAGGAGAGGTTCATACCGCCGAGCGCGACGCCGAAGAGCAGCACGACGCAAAGGTTCTCCCTCCGGACCCCGCCGAGGCGCGGCCTCCACAGGAGGAGGAGC
>JADDPT010000013.1:0-6601 GCA_016781735.1 Rubrobacter sp. | reverse complement strand
TGCCGGACCGACCTCATCGAACAAGCCCTTCGCGATGGCCGCGCCGAACTGTGTGGAGGCTATGGCCGCGAGCACCAGGCCGGTCGGCGGCACGGACCCCGCCGCGTCGCGCAGTCCGCCCACCCCGCGAGCGCCAAGCGACCGGCCAGTTAGAGACATCCTATAACCCTCTCATGTAAAGACATTGTTCAGCGGCACAACCCTCGAGTGGCGCAAGGTCACCGAGGCACAAACCCTATGATAGCCGGTGCGGTAAAATACGAGGTAGGAGATCGGCGTCACCAGGAGAAGGCGAATGGCTGTCGTTATACCTGAAGAGGTTCTACTGGCGGCGAACATCTCGGAGGAAGACTTACGCAAGGAGATAGCCTTGATGCTCTTCGAGCAGCAGCGTCTCTCCCTGGGACAGGCTACTGACCTCTCGGGTCTCGATATGCTCTCCTTCCAGCGCCTGCTGGCCGAGCGGAATGTTCCCCTCCACTATGATGTCGAGGAGTTCGAGGCTGACTTCAAGACGCTTCGAGAGCTGGGTCATATATCGCAGGAGAGCGGTAGGGCTTGACGCATCCGGCACATCCGGAGCAGGACACGCGCCTGGTTATAAGTGATGCTTCGCCACTTATCAGCCTGGCAGCTGCCGGGCTGTTGGGTCAGCTGGAAAGTTTATTCGAGCGAGTTGCCATACCGGAGGCGGTATACCACGAGGTCACGCTCGCTGGCGCCGGGAGGCCGGGTGCAAGCGCGGTGGAAGCGGCTCACTGGCTTCAGGTACGCACGGTCACCAATACCCGGCTCGCCGAGGACCTTTCACGCGAGTTGAATCGTGGAGAAGCGGAAGCGATAGTGCTCGCGGTCGAGACCGGTGCACACCTGATACTCCTCGATGAGCGGCGGGCACGAGCCGTTGCTGGGCGGTTGGGCCTTTCCATGACGGGTGTCTTAGGTTGCCTGCTCCTCGCAAAGCAACGCAGGCTGATACATGCCCTCAAGCCGACGCTTGATGCGTTGCTTGCCGAGGCCGGATATAGAATCAGTCCGCAGCTATACGATCATGTGCTGCGAGCGGCCGGTGAGTAGTCCTATCGGACCATGTCACTCGTGCGAGTTTCTTGGGCAGGGATATCGCTTGTCCGCTGGAACGATGATAATGGCGTGTAGCCGGAACGTCTTGTAGTGCGAAACGACACGCCCGAACCGCGGCTCGCTGCGCTGCGGTACCGCGACTTCCGGCTGCTGTGGCTGGGCCAGCTCATCTCACAGATGGGCACGCAGATGCAGTTCATCGCGGTGAACTGGCACGTGTACCGGCTGCTGCGTGATGAGTCGTACACGCTCTCCCTGTTCGGGCGCTCGTTCGCGCTAGGCGTGGAGGCGATGGGGCTCGGGGTGCTCGGGCTGGTGCGCGTCCTGCCGGTGATGCTCTTCGCGCTGGTGGGCGGCATACTCGCCGACACCCACGACCGAAGGCTCCTCCTGATTCAGACCCAGTTGGTCGCGGCGCTCCTCGCGCTCGTGCTCGCCGCGGTGACGCTCTCCGGCAGCATCACGGTGTGGGCACTCTACGCACTCACGGCGGCGGGGGCGGCTGTGTCCGCATTCGACGAGCCGGCGGAGCAGGCGTTCGTGCCGCAGCTCGTACCCAGGCGGCACCTCTCGAACGCGCTGAGCCTGAACATCCTCCTGTGGCAGATAGGCACCATCGTTGGTCCGGCAATTGGCGGCGTCCTGCTGGCGAGCTTCGACATCGGGCTGGTATACGTGCTGAACGCGCTCTCGTTCGGCGCGGTCGTGGTCGCGCTGCTGCTCATCCGCTACCGCCCAGCCGCGAGGGAGGAGTCGGGAGTGCCGCGGCCCGTGGTTAGTTGGGGGGCGATGCTCGAGGGCTTCCACTTCATCCGCCGCTCTCAGATCATGTGGAGCACGATGCTGCTCGACTTCTGGGCCACGTTTTTCTCCTCCGCGCGCACTATGCTGCCGATAGTGGCCGGGCAGATGTTGGGAGTAGGCGCGGCGGGGTACGGCCTGCTCGCGACGGCGCAGCCGGTGGGCGCGCAGCTCGCAGGGCTCTACCTCTCACTGCGTCGGGAGATCAGGCGGCAGGGCGTGGTGCTGCTGGGCAGCGTCGTCGTTTACGGCCTTGCAACGGCACTCTTCGGGCTGAGCGGCTTCGTCGCGCTCTCGTATGTGCTGTTCGCGCTGACCGGCGTGGGGGACACCGTCTCAACGGTCATCCGCCAGACCCTGCGCCAGACCCTCACGCCGGACCACCTGCGCGGGCGGATGGTCGGCGTGAACATGGTGTTGCTTGTGCATAATTCGTCCCTACAGATGGAACGCCCAGCACCACTGCTACCTCATCGCCTGCCGATACCTCTACCCGCTTGACCAGGCGACGGATCACCTCGCGCTTCCTCTCCACAGGCACCTCACCGGTGGAGGGTATGTCGCCCGCCCACGCGCTCACCTGCATGAACGCGGCAATAATGATTCCACCCGCTTCCTGGTCGGGCCTGTCGCGCTCTGCCCGCGCCTTGCGTTCCTTCCAGAACTCGATCTGCTCGTCCAAGTGCGCCACCCGCATAGTCAAGTCCGCCTCAGTCATCCCGACGTTGAGCGTGAAGGCAGTAAACAACCGCTGCTTTTGCATCTCCAGTTCCTGCAACTTCTCAACCGCCAACTCTAGGTCCTCCTGCGTCGCTGAGAGAAGGTCGTCCGCCTCGTCTATGTAGGGTTGGAGGTACGCGCTGAGGACTGTGGGATCGTGCAGGAACTCCACAACCTTGCGCCACACCTCCCCTTCAACTTTCTCCGCACGCACGCGCACTGGGTACCGGCAGTTGAAGAGGTGGGGATACCGTTCCTGCTTCCCGCACTTGAAGTACCTCTTCTTCCGCGACGTGTACCACTTCACCGTCCCGTCTTTCAGGGTCCCCTTGACGGGCGCGGGATTGGACGTGTCCGTTGCCATCTTCCCACCGCACTCAGCGCAGAAAGTGATGCCTGCGGTCAGGTAATCAGGATCGCACCGCTGTACCGACCTCCACTGCTTGTTCTGCGACCGTCGCGCCTGCGCGGCATCCCACACCTCGACCTCTACGATGGGGTCGTAGTGCACGGGCATCCACTCTTCCCGTGGGCGTTCCTCCCGCCCCTTGCCTGTGTACCTGCGTGCGTACCCCTCACCCTTGTAGGCGGGTTCGGTGACAAGGCGCGACACCATAGAGTGCGCCCACCCGAACGCCGCCCTCCGTGCCTTTAGTCCTGCCGCCTCGCGTGCGACGTTGAGCGTCTGCTGCTTTGTCGGTACTTTCTCAAAGTTGAGTTCCTTGGCGATCCGCTCCGGTGACTTGCCACCAATGTACTCCTGGTAGATGCGACGGACGACTGCTGCCTCCGAGTCGTTCACGACGTACCGCCTGCCGTCCGCGTCGTAGTCGTAACCGTAGAGAGTGGTCGCGACCCCTCGCGCCTTCCCCTCTTTCAGGTTCGCCATGCGCGACCGCATCGTGCGTTCCTTGATTTTCTCCCTTTCAATCTGCGAGGCGTACCCTTTGACGTACCGGATCAGGCCCGCCTCGGGCGAGTTGTCGAACGGTTCGGTGACAAACGTGAGCACCGTTCCTGCACGTTCGCACTCGTCCGCGATGATCGCAAGGTGGACAGGGTTGCGTGCGAGGCGGTCAGTCGAGTGACAGATGAGCGCCCCTACTCCACCTTTCTTGATCGTGCCCCTAATCTGCGACAGGCGTGGGCGGTCCCATAGTTCCGCGCCCGTGTAGACCTCGCGCACGACCTCCCCGACCTCGTACCCTTCGCGACGTGCAAGCTCCTCACACCCCTGCACCTGTGTTTCCAAGGATCGGTTGTCCTCCTGCGCCCTGCTCGACACCCGAGCGTAGATGATTGCCGTGCCCTTCATCCTACTTTCTCCTTCCTGCACCGTCCGCAGTACTTCATCCCATCGTCCTGAAACCTTCGGATGTCATCGTCTCCGAGGCGGGACCTGCACACCCAACACACGGGTCGGGTCGTATCCTTCTCCCGCGAGTCCGTCCTGCTCTCCGCGCAGGTCACGGGAGCAAACAACGATGCCTGTTCCCAGCTCATCGCCCGCCCCCGTTCCGGCAAGGAAGTTCGATCATGTCCACCGATACGCCCAGCGCCCACGCGAGGCGGGTGAGCATTGCCTGCTGTGGTCGCTTGACCCTCCGCTGCTCCAGGTTGGCGACGGTGAACATGTCCACGCCTGCCTTTGTCGCGAGCTGCTGCTGAGTCATGCCCGCCTGCTGTCGGAGGTCCCTGAGCGTCACTAGCGCACCTCCTCGAAGAGGGTCCTTCGCCCCTTTGGTGCCTGCCTGAGCATCGCCTGCGGGTGAGGATCGCCTTCACGGACGTAACCGCTCTCGATCACGCGCCTTGGAACGTTGCGCTCCTGCTTGAACCTCGCCAGGTCCTCCCGATACGTCTGTAGCTCCTTCGCGTTGATTTCCATTCCCTGCCTTCTCCTGTTGCTACTAGGTCCTGTTCAGTTGTATATATGCAACTTTCATATGAACAAGTCTAGTGACCGCTACAGGGATCTAAAAGCAGTCTCTTGGGGAATTTGCAGGGAATTCAGAACTTCCGGTGCTCGCTGACAGGGTGCGTTGACGCGACGCAAGGTATGGGTGCGGTCAGTACTGACGCGCTCGCTCGAGTCTGCTGCGTGGTCCCGTTGCAGTCTCAGGAGAGAGGCGTTAGTCTGAAGATGGGCGTTTGACCGCGTCCGTTCTCACCCATAAGGACCCCCGGGAGCGCGATCATTTCCGGGGGTCCTGCTTTCTGCCTTACTCCCGCTCCTTAGGAACGAGTCCTCGCGGTGTCACCACGAGCACACGCGCCTTTTCCTGCTGCACCCTGCGGGGTTGCAAGCCTGTCGGTGTCACCAGCAGCACACCTGCTTGTTCCTTTTCCCGTTCGGGCGGATTGACGGGGACTTCGGGCGCGTGCTCGATCCTGCGAGCGGCCCGTTCCATCCCCTCGACCTCGCGGACTAGCGCGTCGTCGGACCAGTTGGCCTTCATCCATTGCTCGCGCTGGGACTGAGTACTTCCTCCCCTTGCCTCCCTCCACCGCTGCACCAAGTCCTGACGTTCCTGTCTGGTCAGTGGCATTGCCTTACCTCCTTGTGGTGACGAGCGCGCCATCAGGGCGCCTCTCGATTGATTCCGCGGATTCAAGGTCGCGGAGCTTCCGCAGCAAGTCCTGCACGGTGTCCCGAGCGATGCGCCTGCTCTCACCCAGGTTCCGCATCGGTGCCTGCACCTCCTGCCACCTCGCCTTCGCCCGCTCGTACTCGGTTCGTGCCTTGTCGAAGTCAGGCAGCAGGCGGTTGATCTCCTGATCACACCGCATGACCTCGGTGCTGTGTCGCTCGATCTCACGCCTGACCCTCGCGACCTCGACGTTTCTGATTTCTACGGGTATCTGCTCCTTGCGGAAGTTCAGTCGCCCCCACTCGTCCGTGTCGCCTCGGGCGAGTGCCTCCTGCATCCTTTCCGGTATTCTGTTGAGCTCCTCCCGAAGTTCGTTGATCTTCACGGTGTAGTTCATGTCTGATCCCTCCTTATTCCTGCTATTCGCCTTCCTGATACTCGCGTTCCCCAAGACGAGGGGTGTGGAGCGACAACCTGCGGTAGATGATCCTCATGCACTTGGGACAGTGAAGCGTGGTCGCCTCTGGCTCCTCGGTCCGCAGTCGTTCGATCAACGGGTCCTCTGGACTTTCCCGCACCCGGTCGGACTGTGGGACAGGGGTGGTGTCCTCGTGCTCCGCGTCCTCGTGCTGGTTCTCCGGCGCGTTCGGGTCGTAATCTTCGACTGGTTCGGTCCCGAGGGTCATCCTCATCCTCACCTTGCCCGAAGGTTCCCCGCACACGTCGCACGGTGGTTCAGGAATGTTCCGCTCGACCCGAAGCAGGCGCGCCCGTAGACTCACTGTTCCAACCTCCCTTCCAACTCCTCGACCCGCACTGCGAGTTCGCCTGCCTCGTGGACCTTGACCAGCGCAGAGGAGATAGTCGCCATCGCTGTACCGATCCGCGGGTCCATGTCTCCTGTCTGCACTGCCCTCAGCGCCTCGATCAGTCGGTCCTGCGCCTCCTTCAAGGCGTCGGGCGTCGCCTTCCTTATCCGGGCGAGGTTGCCCCTGTTCTGTCCCCCGCGCCTGCGTGCTTCTGCAGCTCGTTCCTGCTGGTCCTGATCGTGCGCCCAACAGCACGATCTCCCGGGAAGCGCATGCGCTCGGCAGGGGGTCCCGTCCGCCCGCGTTGCCGCGCATCGCCCAGTACTTGCGTCTGCTTGCGCCTGATTGGTCATGTCCTCACCTTTCCCAACCTCGGGTCCTGCCCGAACGGAGTCGCCCGTCGTATCCAGATCCCCCGCAGACTGCGCTTCGAGGGATAGAGTACTTCGTCCCGATGCAGTACCACGTCCAGGTACTGGCGTAGTTCGAACCCCATCCGTGCGCAGTGCTCCGTCCACCCCTCCCACGTCGAGTCAGGCGGCAGGACCAGTTCAGGTTCGTAGTACGCTCTATCTCTTTCCTGCCGTCTGATCGAAA
>JADDPT010000058.1 GCA_016781735.1 Rubrobacter sp. | reverse complement strand
TGCCATCGCCCTCCCTCCTCACGGCCCATCCTTGCACGATGCGGGCTCTTGTGCCCAGGCAACTGTTCGGGCTCTATGGAAACGGGGGCGCGATGACCCGAGCTTTTTTACGGCCTCGAGGACCTGGGGGGCTGCGGTCTGTCGCACCCGTGTGGGAGTATACCCACACGGATAAGATACAAGGGGAGCGTCGCCGCTCCCCAATTGGGTGGAGATGGGGGGATTCGAACCCCCGTCCAAAGGTTTCGCGCCGAAACATCCTACAGGCTTAGCCTGCCTTTAGTTCTCGTCTGGTGGTCCTCGACAGGCGGAGAACTACCAGACCAGCCGGATCAGTCTTAGGCGGTCGCGCCCCGGCGGGCACTCACGCAGCACTCCGGTATTTCAACGCCCGTTCCGATCCCACCGGAGAAGGGACCGGACGGACGTAGCCACACTAAATTAGGCGGCTAGAGCGAGTTCATTCTTGCCAGTTATGGCGTTGCCCATTTTTCCGGGGTCAGGCACCCCGACCTGCAGTTCCGTACCCTACACCCCTGTCGAATCCAAACATCCCCAGGGCGGCCTGCCTACCGCGCGTTTCGCTTCAGAGCCCGCTCAATCTCTCGTCGTGAGTCCCGCTCGGCGATGGCCTCTCGCTTGTCGTAGTCGCGCTTGCCGCGCGCCACGCCCAACTCTATTTTAGCGCGTCCACGGCTCAAGTACAAGCGCAGCGGAACCAGCGTGAGACCCTTCGCCTGCACCTTGCCGATGAGTCCGTCTATCTCGCTGCGATGTAGGAGCAGCTTGCGCGGTCGGAGCGGATCGTGGTTGAAATATGCGCCGCTTTCCTCGTAAGGGGAGATATGCGCGTTGTGCAGCCAGACCTCGCCCCTCTCGACACGGGCGTATGCGTCTCGCAGGTTGATCTTACCCCTCCGAACCGACTTTATCTCAGTGCCCGTGAGGGCTATGCCCGCCTCGTACGTGTCCTCGATGAAGTAGTCGTGGAAGGCCTTGCGATTTGTTGTTATCGCCTTGTTTTCCATGCGTCAGGCTCCTCTGCTGAAGCGCACCATCATACCAGAGATGCGTCGTCCTGACGCCGGCCTCCGCGCGCTCCTGCTATACTTCGCGCGTATGCTCCACTCCCTGGCACACCGCTCCTCCACCAATTTGATAATGCGGCTGCTGTTCTGCATCCTGACTTGCGCGCTCGCCATTCCAACCCTTGGAGTGGGAGCGCCGGGAGCCAACCCGACCACCTCGGATGAGGACTCGGTGACACAGTCCGAGGTCGCAGCCATTCGAGCATCAACGCCGCCCGTTGTGACGTCTCGAGCGGCCGTCGTAATGGACTCGCAGACCGGGCGCGTACTGCTCCGCTACAACGGTGCGCGCAGGCTGCCAATGGCGAGCACAGTGAAGATGATGACGGCTCTCCTGGCCGCCGAGCTGGCAGATCCCGAGGAGGAAGCGACGGTATACCCCCGCGACCTGCGTGACCTCGAGGGAGGAATAATCGTCTACCTGCGGCCGGGTGAGCGAATGACGATTCAGGAGCTGCTCTACTCCGCGTTGCTTCCGTCCGGAAATGATGCAGCCGTCACGATCGCCGACCATGTTGGCCGCAAGCACCTCGGTGCGCCGCCCGACGGCGGCGTGAATGCCTTCATACAGGCTATGAACGATCGTGCCGGGGAGCTCGGCCTTACCAATACTCGGTTCAAAACTCCCCACGGCTTCGATATGCCAGGGCAGTACTCCACCGCCGAGGACCTGGCGATCCTCGGTCGCGAGGTGCTGAAGCACCCCCTACTCGCAGATATCGTAGCGACGAGGCGTTACAAGGCTCGCGGTTTCGTTGGCGTGCGCAACGATCTTGCGCCCGTGTACCACCCTCTGGAGACGACGAACGAGCTGCTTGGCACGTACCGAGGAGCGAACGGTATCAAGACTGGCACGACCGCCGCAGCCGGCGAGAACTTGGTCGCCTCGGCGGCGCGCGGCAACTCGCGACTGATCGCCGTCGTCCTCGGCTCTACCGATCGCTTCAGCGACGCGCGCACCCTGCTCGACTGGGGCTTCAATGAACACGACTGGCTTCGGCTTTCGGGACAACTCTTTCCGCTGTCCGGTCAGCCGGGGGAAATGGAAAACGCTCCGCCGTTCGCAGCGGTAGAGCCGTGGAACGCCGACATGCTTCTCTTCCTGGAGGGTGGGGACAGCCCCAATTATTGGGTCGGCACTGAGCCTCTCGACGTGGTATCCGCAGGGGATGACGGATGACGGGCACCATGCGTCTTCACAAACTCCTTGCGCGCGCCGGCGTTGCCTCGCTTCGTGAGAGCGAGCGGCTTATAGCCGAGGGCAGGGTGACCGTGAACGGCGCGACGGCACAAGCGGTGGGCGCGTCGGCCTCCGAGGACGACGAAATCATGGTGGACGGCGTACTCGTCGGCAGGCACTCCGTCAAACGACATGTCATGCTGCATAAACCTGTGGGGGTCGTGAGTACCGCGAACGACGAGAGGGACCGTCTGACCGTGACATCGCTGGTACGGGCGGAGGAGCGGCTGTATCCCGTCGGCCGCCTCGATCAGGACTCAGAGGGTCTGATGCTGCTGACGAACGATGGGGAGTTGGCCGAGCGGGTAATGCATCCTCGATACGGCGTCCACAAGGAGTATCTCGTGGAAGTCGCCGGTTTCGTTACGGACGCTGACATGGCAAGGCTGAGAAATGGCGTGGTGCTGGAGGACGGACCAAGCAGGCCGATAAGTGCCCGCCTGGTTGAGAGGGCCGGGCGACGGAGCAGGCTCGTGGTCGTCCTCGGCGAGGGACGCAAACGCCAGGTGCGCAGGACCATGGAGGCATTGGGTTATACGGTGCAGCGACTGCTGCGGGTCGCGCTAGGGCCGCTACAGCTTGGCGAGCTGGCGCCGGGCGCATCGCGTAACTTAACTCCATCCGAGATATCGGCGCTGCGCGCTGCGGCAGGACTGCCCGCCGAGAAGTCTCACCAGTGAGCATGCCGTTCAACGTTGCCGTAGACGGACCGGCGGGCGTCGGCAAGAGCACCGTGGGCAAGCTCCTTGCCGACCGTCACGGCTACCTGTTTCTCGACACCGGTGTCCTGTACCGGGCAGTCAGCCTACTCGCCCTCCGGCGCAGCGTTTCACCCTCCGACCCACAAGGGCTGGCTGCCATCGCGTGCACTCTGGACATTGAGCTGCTGCGCGCGGAGCCGGGATCGAAGCACATGTACGAAGTCATAGTCGAAGGCCGAGTGGTGACGGATGAGCTGCGCTCGAGCGACGTGGAGAGCCTGGTCTCGGAGGTATCCGCACACTCCGAGGTGCGGACCGCGCTTCTTGAGCGCCAGCGCGACATTGCGCGCGCGAGTAGGAGCGTCATCGTTGGCCGCGACATCGGTACAGTGGTGCTGCCAGACGCGGACCTGAAGGTCTACCTGGATGCCTCGCTGGAGGAGCGGGCCGGTCGCCGGTGGAAGGAGTTGCAGCAGCGCGGTGCCTCGGTTGTGTACGAGCAGGTGGTGGCCGAGCTACGGAGGCGCGACGAGCTGGATAGTGGACGGGCGACTGCGCCGTTGCGGGTTCCCGCGGATGCTCGCGTGATAGACACGAACGGGAAGGACGTGGAGATGGTGCTTGCGGAGATCGAAGCGAGTATGGGAGCGGGATGAAGCGAGAGAAGCTTTCGTACACGGTCGCGCGCTGGATCATCGCTCACTTTGTGATCCCTCTCCTCATGAAGCTGGAGGTGACCGGCCGCGAGCACGTGCCCCGGCAGGGAGCATACTTGGCGGTAGCCAATCATCTCAGCATGGTGGATCCTCCGCTCGTTATGGTCGTCCTGCCCCGTACTCCCCGCGTGATGGCAAAGATAGAGATTTTCGGCAACCGCTTCCTGCGGCCCTTTCTACACTGGGGCGGCGCGGTTCCGGTGCGCCGTAGCGTACAGGACCGAGCGGCTCTGCGCGACGCACAGGCGACGTTGGAGCGCGGAGTGCCGTTCGCCGTCTTCCCTGAAGGTACACGGGTTCGAGGCGGAAAGCTGAGTGCCGGCGCTCCAGGCGCCGGGCTTATAGCGCTGCGCTCGAAGGCTCCCGTGCTGCCCATTGCCCTCGTTGGCACGGACAAGGTATTCGAGGACAAACGACCCCACCTGCGGCACAAGGTGAGCGTGACTATCGGCCAGCCGATCAGTCCTGAGGAGCTCGCCGCGGCCGGTGGCTTGCAGCCGGCAACCGACCTGATGATGCGGCGGATCGCGGAGATGTTGCCTCCCGATATGCGCGGTGTCTACGGAGAGCCGCCTGCAGCCCGGTTAGCGCAGGAGGGGATATCCTGACTACCTACGGCGCAGCGATACTCACGCTTAGCGACCGCGGGGCCTCGGGCGAGCGCACGGAAGACCTTAGTGCTGCCGCTATCCGCACGCTGCTCGATCCTCTGCCAATTCGGATTGTAGAATATCTCGTGCTACCGGACGAGCGCCCCGATATCACGCGCGCGCTCGAGGAACTGGCTTCGCGGCCTGACATTCACCTAATACTCACTACGGGCGGCACGGGTCTGTCTCCCCGTGATGTAACCCCGGATGCCACGCTGGCAGTGGTCGAGTACCAGGTGCCCGGTATTGCGGAGGCAATGAGACTGGAGGGACTGGGCCATACTCCCATGGCCATGCTTTCTCGCGCCGTCGCCGGTGTGCGGTCCGGCACACTGATCATCAACCTGCCGGGGAGCCCGAAAGGAGTTCGCGAGTCGCTCACGGTCGTGGTCCCCGCGCTCGTACACGCCCTCGACAAGCTCGCCGGCGATCCCGACGACTGCGCCCCTACACCGGCGGCTCAGCACAAGGTCACGGCGAGGTAGGGGTAGCGGTTCATTGCACGTCCCCTCTGGTCGGAACGTTGGCCCACTAACTGCGTGTGTCGTCGGAGTACGCAACGCTCGCGGTTACGATCGCCGGCCTTAGTGTAGGCGGTTCGACACTGCGCCGCAGCTACGATCGGCCTGCCGTTGACCGCGTTGCGTCGTGGACATCGACTCGGATACACTCGAAGAGCGGGCGGGCCGGATTCCTACCGGCCTGCGGCAAAGCAGGTGCATGTTGATACGGCCTGTACGGCTGACCGATATTCCGGCACTCAGGCGCCAGCAGTTCGAAATCGTCGACGTGCCGGACACGCTCGTCCGTGGCTTCTCCCCGTTGACCTTCAGCATCCGCTCCGCCATGATGCCGCTCTCCGGCGGAACGCAAACTCTGCTGTACACCTCCAGATGGCGCAGCTTCGCGTCTTGCTACTCCGCCGCCCGCCGCAACGGAGAGGAAGCCCGTCTGATCGCACTCGGCGCGGCGCCCTGCGGCGAGTCCGACCTGTCCTTAGCCTGGAGCACCCTGATAGAGCGCACGTGCCTTCGAGCGGCGGGCGACGGAAAGCTGCGCGTGTCCGCACGGCCGGAGGAAGGCAGCGAGCACGCTCACATACTCGCACGGCTGGGCTTCACCCTCGTGACCCGAGAACAGGTTCTGGTGTGGCGTCCTACCTCAACATCTGCACGGCCGCAGCTCCAGCCTGGCCTCGCGCCAGCACGCGGCGCCGACGCGTGGGACGCATGGACGTTGTACAGCCGTACGGAGCCGGCACCCGTCCAGCGGGCCGACGGCTTGACATCCACTTCCTGGAGACGCGGTCGAAAGGGTCGCGGAGGCTTGGAACAGGAATGGGTGCTACGAGCAGATGGCGTCGCCGCTGCCCACTTGGACGTGCTGTATGGGAGCGCGGGAGCAGCCATCACCGTACACTTCGACCCGTCGTACAAAGAGAAGTTGGCCGCCACGGTTGATCATGCGCTCGCGCTCTGCGCGCGCCGGGGCTCTGGCACGGTGTACTTCACGGTGCGAGAGCACCAAGCCCCACTGCTCAGCCTCCTGCTGGACCGAGGGTTCGTCCCCGTGCGCTCGCAGTCTCGGCTCGTCCTGTATACATCGGTGCTCTCGTATGCGAGGGAGGCGCTCCGGGCGGCGACCATCGAGAAGTCAGTCCCCGCTGTTGAGAGCGGGCTTACGGGTGTTTCGGGCACGATGCGTGCAACCGAAGGGCATAGTCCAGACTGGTATAATCTGTAAAGAGGTGTAAGGATGGCACAACCACTGGACGAGTACGAATACCGAGAAGAGACCGTAACCGACGATCTAGACGCGCTGTTGGCGGCCATACCCCCGCGCATCACGCAACCCCTGCGTGAGCTTGACGACCTGTCCTCGCTGCTGGAGATTGTCCTAGACCTCGGTCGGCTGCCGGAGGCACGATTCCCCGACCGGGAAGTTGCGCTTAGTGAGACGGAGGTGACGGCCGAGGACATCCAGTACGTCATCACCCGCATAGGCTCTTTCGGCGACGACAATCGAGCAGGGATAGAACGAACCCTCCACCGTATCAGCGCGATCCGAAACCGCAAGATGGAGGTCATAGGGATCACCTGTCGCGTGGGTCGCGCCGTGATGGGCACGATCAACATTATCCGCGACCTTGTGGAGAGCGGTAAGAGCGTCCTTATCCTTGGGCGCCCTGGTGTGGGTAAGACGACGATGCTGCGCGAGGTCGGCCGGGTTGTGTCGGAGGAACTGCGTAAGCGCGTCATCATCGTCGACACTTCCAATGAGATAGCCGGCGACGGTGACATACCCCACCCTGCGATCGGTCGCGCGCGCCGGATGCAGGTCCCTACCCCGAGCTTGCAGCACGCTGTGATGATCGAGGCGGTGGAGAACCACATGCCCGAGGTCATAGTCATTGACGAGATAGGCACAGAGCTGGAAGCATCCGCGGCTCGCACGATCGCTGAGCGTGGCGTACAACTGATCGGGACGGCGCACGGCAATAGTCTCGAGAACCTGATGATGAACCCCACGCTCGCGGACCTTATCGGCGGAATCCAATCGGTCACACTGGGTGACGAGGAGGCGAAGCGACGGGGCACGCAGAAGAGCATCCTGGAGCGGAAGGCGCCCCCCACCTTCGACATGATGGTCGAGATACAGGACCGCCACAAGGTTACGATCCACGCTGACGTGTCCGAGACCGTAGACGCATTGCTGCGTGGCTATGAGGTCAAGCCCGAGACCCGGTGGCGCGATGCTTCGGGTCACGTCCGGACCCAGCGCGGAGCAAGCGCGTTCACCCAGACGCGCCCCACGCGGCGCGAGCGTGAGAAGCGTCCTACCGTGCTGCCGCAGGTGGCGGAGTCTCAGCCCCAGGAGCGAAGGGCACCGACGCCCGAACCCGCCACTGACAACAGGGAGGAACCGCTGCACGCAAAGGCGGTGTACGCTTTCGGGGTGAGCCGCAACAAGTTGGAGCAAGCGGCCATCCACATGAGCGTGCCGCTCACCATCGTCAAAGACCTGAACGCCGCAGACATGGTCATCACGGTGGACAACTACTACCGGAAGGCGCCGCCTGCCGTTCGAGACGCAAGCGAGAACGGCAAACCGGTATATGTGCTGAAGGCTAACAGCACCAGCCACATCGAGCGACTCCTCGCCAGTGTGTTCCACGTGCCGATGCCGGCCGATCCGTTCATGTCGGCGCAGTACGAGGCGGAAGAGGCAGCACAGAAGATAATGAACGGGAACATACCTGCGGTACAGCTTGCCCCACAGGTGCACTCCCTCCGTCGCATGCAGCACCAGATAGCGGAGCGCTACAACGTGCTGTCGCGCAGCTCCGGCAAGGAGCCGCACCGCCGGGTTACCCTGTACGCCACGGAATAGCGGCGTTGTTCATTTCCCTGGAAGGCCCGGAGGGAAGCGGCAAGTCGACTCAGGCGCGAGAGCTTGTTTCTACACTGGGACGGTTTGGTACGGTGTTGCTGACGCGTGAGCCAGGCGGGACCGAGCTTGGTGAGCGTCTCCGGGAGGCATTGCTACTGTCGGGCACCGACCCTGCTCACCCCGTGACAGAATTGCTACTCTTCTCAGCCGCGAGAGCCCAGCTGGTTCATCATGTAATACAACCGGCGCTGGCCAAGGGCATGATTGTGGTGTGCGATCGCTACGCCGATTCTACACGCGCGTACCAGGGAGGTGGTCTCGGGCTGCCCAAGGAACAGGTGGAACAGGCGATCCTCCTCGCAACCGGAGGGTTAGAGCCGGACCTCACGCTCTATCTCGACATTCCGGCTGCGGAGGGTCTGGCTCGCCGCAGGGGTGCAAGTAACAAGTCCGGCGACGGCTGGAACGAGTTCGACGCGCGCGAGCTCGAGTTCCATGAGCGCGTCAGACGCGAATACCTGCGGCTCGCAGACTGCTACCCCAACCGAATCGTTGCCGTAGACGCCGGAGGCTCGATCGAGGAGGTCGCCACGCGGGTACGCGAGTTGGTAGTGGGACGGCTGGCGCATGCCGGCATGCTGGTGATGCCGACGTGAACGAGCCACTGTATGAGCTGATGAGGCTTGGTATCGCGCTCGCCGGCGCGTTCATCGCCATGGTTTGGGCGGCGCTCGTGCTGTGGGTCTACCGCGACTCGCAGAGCCGGTCAGAAGGGTTCCTTCCAACACTGCTCGCCACGTCTCTGGTCGGCTCCACGTTTGTAGTCGGCTGGGCGATCTACATGATGCTTCGTCCCCGGCAGACGCTTATGGAGGCGTATCGCGGGGAGCTACAGCACCGGGAGGCCCTGCTCGCCTCTACAAGTGGCGAGTTGTGCCCCGCATGCAGCACGCGAGTAATGCCAGACTTCCGTCTCTGCCCGAACTGCGGCACGGAGGTGAAGCAGCCGTGCGACGTCTGCAAGCGGCCGGTTCGGAGCTCCTGGAACTTGTGTCCGTACTGTGGCCACGTACGATCCCGCAGCGCCGCCCCCGTGGAGGAGGCATAACCGGAGTTCCTCCGGTCCGCGACGGCGAGACAGCCCGGTGCTCTGTCGGTGGTCTCTTGTCTGAGTTCCGCGATCCATCAACTCCCAGCATTTCAGGGGCACCCGTCAGAGAGGCACAGGGACGCCTTGCAGCCGTGGGTAAGATACGGCCGTCCCTCCGATGAGCGGAAGGGCATACCGGGAGAACTCAGGCGTTACATGGTTGCCCGTGTCGTTTATGAACTCGTCGGGCAGCAACCGCTGATGATTAGCCACCGCGGTTAGCGGCACCAGTCCGGGCTGGGACGAGTACGGCTCGTCGGCTACGCGCTCGATGCTCACCATCTTATCCCCCTCCCCGGCGACCGCAGCGCGTACGGCGTGTGCACCGACCTCATATGCTTCCTGCAGGTCCACATCGCTCGCCATGGCCATGCTCATCCTCTGGATAGTGCCCGGCTTGTCGAAGCGCGCTCGCAGACCCAGCTCTCGGGCTACCAGGTCTGCCAGGTAGCTGGCGGCGCCGGTGAGGTAGCGATGCCCAAACGAGTCTCGGCTGAAGACAGGGTCGGCCCGAGCGATGCTCTCGCCCGATGAGTCACGCACGGTCTCTGTAACGACGGCAACTGCGTAGCCGTGCACCTGGTGGCAGCGCTGTATGTCCTGCAGGAACGTCTCCCTGCTGAACGGCCGTTCCGGCATATAGATCAGGTGCGGCGCATCTGAGGGTCGCCTCCGACCGAGGGATGACGAAGCGGCCACCCAGCCGGCATCCCTACCCATTACCTCCACGATCTTCACCGGGTCAACCCGGCACATCGCTTCCGTGTCCAGCCCTACCTCCTGCGTCACCTGTGATACAAACCGGGCTATGCTGCCGTATCCTGGGCAGTGATCAGTCAAGGGTAGATCGTTGTCTATCGTCTTGGGGACAGCAATGGCGTGAAGCTCATAGCCCCGATGCTTGGCCGCCTCGGAGACCCTGTGCGCAGTATCGGCGGAATCATTACCTCCGATATAGATGAAGTAACGCACGTCGAGGCGTATGAGCGTATCGAGAACCCTCTGCAGGTCTTCCTCTTCGAGCTTGTACCGAGCGGAGCCGAGAGCTGCGGACGGCGTTCTCCTGATTCGGGACCAGATTTCCGAAGGCTCCGCGCCCAGATCGACGAGCTCACCGCGCAACACACCCTCGATGCCGTGACGCATGCCATATACAGCAGCCACATCCCGACTTTCCCAAGCCGCCTCAACTACGCCCGCGAGGCTTGCGTTAATGGCAGCAGTGCAGCCGCCGGACTGCCCCACAAGCAGGTTACCCCTTGCCAACAGTTATCCCTTCCTATTTCGGGACTTAGCCCCTTCAAAATGCCACCCGGCCTTTGGAGCGAATCCTTAAGGGCCGGCAGCGGCGTTTCCGACCGCGAACGTGAACCGCCCCTGGCAGGCGACATCTCCGCCGACTGAAGCAGTACCCGTCCCGGTGCCTATGTTCCGGCGCACACGGTCCAGCACCACCTCCAGGTTCAATTGGTCGCCGGGTCTAACGACTCGTTTGAAGCGTACATCATCGATGCCCGCGAAGTACGCGATCTTGCCGGCGTGCTCCGGCATCCCGAGGATCGCGACAGCCCCTAGTTGCGCGAGCGCCTCAATTTGCATTACTCCCGGCATCACTGGAGCACCGGGAAAGTGGCCCTGGAAGTACCACTCGTTCGCTGACAGGTTCTTCAGTCCCACAGCTCTCACCCCGTACTCAATCTCGGTGATGCGGTCTATGAGCAGGAAAGGGTAACGGTGCGGGATTATCGCCTGTATCTGTTCCGACTCCAGCAAGCCTTCCTCCTTCAACATTGCACTATCTTCATTACCGAGCAAGCTGCGTCAACCTCACAATCTCCGGTAGCGCTTCATATCGCATTCTGTCACCTGCGATAGCACCAATCCACCTGCCGATACTTCTCGCGCGCGAGCACCTGCGCGGCCTCCTCTTCATGTTCGCTCAAGCATCCCCGCTCGAACTCTAAACGCCAACAGCGCTCGAACCCGCGCGCGACCGCGCAAGCCACCCGGTCAGGGTCAGGAGAGTTTCCCAGCGCCTGAGTCAGCGTGGCAAGCCTGCTCTCACCCTCAGCGCGGGCTCGCTCCCTCTGCTCGATCGACGCAAAGACGAGGCCGTCGAACAACTCCGCTGTCGGGCTCTGAAGAAGAAGTGAGCCATGCTGGAGGAGAGCCCCAGCACCCCTCTGCTGGGCGCTTCCTATCAGCTTGCGGCCTTGCCATAGCACCTCCGAGTCGGACGGGCTGGCGAAGCAGGAAGGGCTGGTTCGGATTCTCGCGGCGTCTCCCCTCGGCGCGAGCCGCGCTGCAACACCCAACTCCATCAATCCCGCGAGCAGCGCCTCGGCTACTTTACGGTAGCTCTGCAGCACAGTCCCCGACACCCCGTCATCCGATAGACTTGCGGTCACCGAGTACGTGAGCTCCGGACCATGATACAGCGCCCGTCCGCCAGTGGGTCTTCGTACCCAGGACTCGCCGGGGACAGCACGAGCTCGTTCGTTGAGGTCGGAAGCTTTCTGAAAGCGACCTACAGAGTAGCAGCCGGGCGCCCAGCTATACAGACGGAGGGTCGACGTCGACGTGCCCTCCTGCACGCCCTGTAGCAGTGCCTCGTCCACGGCCATGTTGCGCGCCCCGGACTGGGGTCCGCAGAGCAGTAGTCTCCACCTCAAGGACTTACGCTCGATGTCAGCGACGTTGAGGCACCCCTCACGATGGCGTCGCTCATCCTTGTCACAGCCGTCATCTCCCCGACATCGTGGACCCTGACGATATCCGCGCCGCCTGCGATGGATAGAGCCACCGTTGCGGCGGTTCCTGTAAGCCGATCGCTCACCTCCCGTCCCGTAACCCTGCCTATAAATCCTTTCCGGGACGTTCCGACCAGTAAGGGCTGACCGAGGCCGGTGAACTCACGAAGCCGGTGGAGCAGCTCGAGGTTGTGGTCGAGCGTCTTCCCGAAGCCTATGCCGGGATCAACGATGATCCCCTCGGGTGCGACTCCGCTCTCCTTCGCAGTGTCTACGGCCGCCGCGAGGTAACTGTATATCTCACCCACCACGTCCTCGTAGGACGGGCTCTCCTGCATCGTGAACGGAGTGCCCTGCATGTGCATCACGACCACGCCGGCTCCGTACTCTCGAACTGCCGCGACGAGGGCCTCATCGCGCAGGCCTGAGACGTCGTTGATAATGTCTGCACCTGCTTCAAGTGCTGCCCTGACCGGCGTCGGCCTGTAGGTATCGGCCGAGATGGGCGCATCCGTAAGCGGGCGAAGAGTGCGAATGACAGCGCTCAGTCGCGCCGTCTCCACTTCCTCCGGGATCGGCTCGGAGCCCGGCCTCGTACTCATCCCGCCCACATCCAGTATGTCAGCGCCTGCTTTCAGCAACCCCTGGGCTCGGGTTACCGCATCCTCTGTCTCGGGCACCCCGTCGCCGGAGAACGAGTCAGGATCGAGGTTCAGTATTCCCATTATCAAAGTTCGCGATCCCAGCGAGAGGCGCTTTCCACGGACCGTCAGGTAGGAGGGACGGCGGGTGGAGAGTGCCCGCCGAATGCTGACCGCCGGTTGCGGGTAACAAGTGTCGAGCTCGGCCGCGAGTCGCAGGCACGCAGCCGCACTGCCGGACACGAGCAATCCCGTTGAGCCCTGGACGAGGGAAAGTCCCAGGCGCGAGCCTGTCGCCGCCATGGCGGGAGCGTCCGCATCGCTCACGGTTATCTGCAGAAGCACCGGGCGCACCGCGTCGGCATCGCCTTCCGCTCCCACCCTCTCGAGCTCGCGGCGCACAACAGATGCCTCGCCCAGCAGTTCCCGCACCATAGCTCGCGCCGACCTCCCAGCCTAACCTACCGACCGGGCAGTATAACACAGCGCCCCAACCTGTCCCTCGCATGGATGGGCAGCCGGGTCACTCGCCTGCAGAAGTCACGTCGGTTGACCGAGCACGCAGGTACGTCGGATAATGGCGGTCCAGGGGGATGTCTGCCATGTATGAACAACGGCTGAAAAGCGTCCGCGAGCAGATGAGCGCGCTCGGAGTGGGTACTCTCATTCTAGGGCCGGGCGCGGACCTACGGTACCTGTCAGGCTACGATGCACACGAGAGCGAGCGACTGACGGCGCTCATCGTGCCACATGAAGGTCCGCCCGATCTGTACGTGCCCGCCCTCGAGGCGCCGCGCGCTGCAAGCGCACGGGCGGAGCTACGAGTGTGGACTGAGTACCAGGACCCTCTCGACCTGGTGGCGGAGGCCGTACGCGCTTCCCGCTCGGACACCATCGTGGTAGGTGACCATCTATGGAGCCGCTTTCTGATAGGGCTGCAGGAGAGACTTCCCGGAGTCAACTGGAGACTGGCAGCCGAGGCGCTGGCGCCGGTGCGGGTGCTAAAGACTTCAGAGGAGATCGAGCTGCTACGGCGTGCAGGCGCGGCTGCCGACGCCGTGTGGCACCAAGTACTTCGACTGGACGTTGAGGGTATGACCGAGCGCGCGCTGGCCGCTCGCATAGCTGCTCTGCTAGAGGAGCAGGGACTGGACGGGGCGGCGTTCACGACCGTCGCAGGGGGTCCAAACAGCGCCTCCCCACATCACGCGCCGGGCTCTCGGGTGATCAGCCGCGGTGACACCGTAGTGGTGGACTACGGGGGGCCGCTAGACGGCTACCATTCCGACATCACGCGCGCCCTCCACGTCGGTCCTCCCGATGCGGAGACGCAGCGAGTTTATGAGGCCGTCAGGGAGGCGCAGCAGCGTGGCGTCGAGGCAGTGCGTCCTGGGGCAAAGGCGGGTGATATAGACTTAGCTACCCGCTCGTTCCTAGAGTCCGAGGGTTTGGCACAATACTTCATCCATCGCACGGGCCACGGCCTCGGACTAGAGGTCCACGAGCCGCCGTACATTCTCGGTGGCAGCGCCGTAGAGCTACAGGAGGGGATGGTATTCAGCGTCGAGCCCGGCGTGTACATACCTGGCAACTTCGGCGTGCGAGTCGAGGATATCGTAGTGGTTACGCAAGACGGCTGCGAGCGACTGAACAATGCTCCCCGAGAGCTAGCGGTGCTGTGACAGGATGGTATCGGTCTTGCGTTCGTGACGGCAACTTACCAAGGAGCACTCACTACTAGGAGGTATATCCGTGGTAGAGCAGGGTGACCGTGTGATTGAAGAGCTAATCAGCCTCGGCCAGAGGCAGGGCCACGTTACAGAGGCCGACGTGCTCGAGCGTATACCGGACGCGGAAGAGGACATAGAGCGCCTCGTCCAAGTACACGACGCACTCTCCGCGAGGGGCATCGAGGTACTGGCCAGCCCAGACGACAATACTCCAGTTCCCATCGACGGGAAAGCAGAGCTCGGACTGGAAAATATCTCGCCCGACGAGGCCCACGCCGCGGACGCGGTGAAGGTGTACCTCCGCGACATAGGCCGGGTGCCGCTGCTCACCGCCCAGGAAGAGGTCGAGCTTGCCCGGCGCGTTGAAGAGGGTGACGCGGAGGCCATCCGCACCTTTGTGCTCGCCAACCTGCGACTCGTAGTCAGCATCGCCAAGCGATACGTCGGACGCGGGATGCCCTTGCTCGACCTGATACAGGAAGGCAACATAGGGCTGATGCGTGCCGTACAGAAGTTCAACTGGAGGCGCGGCCACAGGTTCAGCACGTACGCTACCTGGTGGATCAGGCAAGCAATCACGCGGGCCATCGGAGACAAAGCCCGTGAGATACGCTTGCCGGCGCATATCGTCGAGCAGACGAGCAAGGTCACCAAGGCAGTGCAACAGCTTTCTCAGGAGTTCAACCGGGATCCGCTGCCCGAAGAGGTGGCGCAGAGGGTTGATATGCCGCCTGACCGCGTTCGTGAGTTGCTAGCCTATCTGCCTCGTCCGGTCTCGCTTGACTCTCCCGCCGGCGAGGGTAACGAGAGTAGCCTTGGTGAGTTCGTTCCTTCTCCTGACAGCAGTCCTGAGGACTTCGCATCCACGGAAGTGCTCAAGTCGGAACTGGAGACACTGCTCAGTCAGGCTCTCACGGAACGAGAGCGGCTCGTGCTCCAGATGCGCTTCGGTCTCGGCGACGGGCACATTTACCCGCTGGAAAAGGTGGGCGAGCGACTGGGAGTCACGCGGGAGCGCGTCCGGCAACTCGAGAAGCAGGCTCTGGAGAAGCTTCGTCGGCCCCACCACGCACGGCGGCTGACCGGTTACTCCTACTAGTGCGTCAGTGAGTCCTCGGCGAACTGGGGTCTCGTGCCGCGTCCAGGGGGAGACAGGCTGAAGCGTGCCTAGACATTGCACGACAGTACGCGTCCGCTACGCTGATACCGACCAGGCAGGAGTGGTGTATCACGCCAACTACATCCCATGGTTCGAGACGGGACGGACCGAGTCCTTGCGGGCGCATGGCATCCCATACACTGAACTGACGGACATGGGGATCAACCTACCCGTGGTGGAGTTACAAGTCCGGTATCACCGTGCGGCGCTGTACGACCAGCTCATAGAGATTTGGACCGGAATCGAGGAGGTCACCCGGACGCGCGTGCATTTCGTCTACACCCTCCAAGTGGCCGGAGAATCCCGGCCGTTGGCTACCGCGCGGACCGTCCAGACGTTCGTGGACGACGACGGGCGAGTGCTTAGGATGGATCGCTTTCCCGACGTGTGGCAGCGGATACAGGCGGCGGCAGCCGAGTTGAGTGACAACGAACAGTAAGCCCTCCATTCCCCGCTCTCGAATGCTTCGGGCCGCCGTCGCTAGCCGGATCTTTCAGCAGCTATACGGCCCGCTCGCGCCCAGCTACGACTTCATCAGCTCTTTCTTCTTCGCCGGTGAATGGGCGGTATGGCAGAGGAGCGCTCTGCAGTACATCAAAGGCACGGACCTGCTCGAGGTCGGATATGGCACTGGAGAACTGCTGCTGGAGATGTGTCGCCGTGGCTGCCGGCCGTATGGAATAGAACCTTCCCATCGAATGCGGAGCGTTGCGCTGCGCAAGCTACGACGCTCAGGCTGCAAACCTATCCTGCTTCCCGGAACGTCGTCTCAGATACCGCTGTCTGACGCCTCGGTGGACAGCATCGTAAGCACTTTCCCCTCCGCGTACATTCTTGACGAGGCGACGTGGCGCGAGGCATGGAGGGTGCTGCGGCCCGCCGGTCGGTACGTCGTTGTCCTCGGCGGCCGGCTGAGGCCGTGGAACTTCCGGTCGAGGCTGCTTGACCGGTTCCACGCAGTTCTATACGGCAGTGCCGGCCGGCCGACACCTACGGAGGGACTCGCTTTTCCCGGCTTCGCGCTCACGTTCCCCGTGAGTGAGACCGAGAGGGGCACAACCTACCTGCTCGTCGGAACGAAGCAGCCGGAGTATCACCCCGACGGGCCGCCCTAGTCCGTGCTCGCTGCCACTTGGTATACATTACCCGAGGCGAGATCGGTTATATAAACCTCACCAGCCTCGTCCTCACCGAAGGAGCTGATGCTGATCTCCTCCTGCAGCATCTCAGTCTGTATCCACTTGCCGGCGCGGTCCCGATGGAGGGTCCACACCCGGCCATCGCAGTAATCACCGAACAGGTATGCGCCTCGAAGTGCCGGGTATCTCTCGCCCCGGTATACGTACCCACCAGTGATGGAGCATCCCAGGTCGTGGGTGTACTCTGTGACAGGAGGGGTGATGCCCTCGCGATTGCAACCCTCCTCCAGGAAACAATGGTCACCCTCCGTGATCGGCCACCCGTAATTCTGACCGCCCTTTGTTCCGGCCCTCTGGTACAGAACCCACTCATATTGCCCCTGCCCGACATCCCCGATATATAGATCGCCGGTGTCACGGTCGAAGGAGAAGCGCCACGGATTGCGAAGTCCGTAGGCATAGATCTCCGCCCGCACCCCTTCCTCGCCCCTGAACGGGTTGTCCTGAGGTATCGCGTACGGCGAACCGCGGTTGACATCTATGCGCAATATCTTGCCGAGGAGAGTGTTGCGGTTCTGCCCGTTGCCGAACTGGTCGTTCGCGCCACCACCGTCGCCGAAGCCGGCGTACAGGTACCCGTCACGACCGAAGGCGAGCATCCCGCCGTTGTGGTTCGCAGCGGGCTGGTCCTCAGTGAGAACAACCCGCTCGCTGCCGGCATCAGCCCTCTGGCGGTCTCCGGGGGCGGTGAAACGCGAGATCACGCTGTCGCCATCTTGGTTCGTGTAGTTCACATAGAAGTAGCCGTTCTGGCGGAATCGGGGATGAAAGGCCAAACCGAGCAGTCCCTGCTCGCTCCCCTGAGCACCAACGCGGTCGGTGATATCGAGAAATGGCTGCTTGTCCTTCAGGAGACGGATCACCCCTCCCTTCTCAACCACGAACACCCGTCCGCTCCCGTCGCCAGCGTGGGTGACGAAGAGCGGCTCTGCGAAGCCCTCGGCTACCACCTCCAGGCGCAGAGACACGTCCTGAGGGTTGAATCGTGCCGCCGACGCTCTTTCGGGGGTGCGGGTGGCTCGTGCCGCCGGAGTGCTGTTCTGAGATGGGGTGGCTGTCGCCTCCTGCCGCCCAGCTGTGGCCACGGGGGTCTCGACCTCAGCCACGGTGGGAGCGGGAGAGGCGGGTTCAGGTTCCTCCGTTTCAGCGCTTTGAGATGCGCCGGCGGTTGCCTCCTCGGCTGTAGTAAGGACCGAGACGGTGGTCGGCTCCGCTCTCTCGGTAGGTGAGGTAGCCGACCGGTCTCCGCCACAACCAGCGATGAACAGTGCCAGCAGTATCGAGCCTAACCACGTCGATTTGCGTTCCAAGCTAATCCCCCACTGTGTGCTACGACAGACCATCCCTACCACGAGCATATCATTCCTGAAAGACCAGTGCTGTCCCAGCAGACTCTACAACGGGTTGGAGGTGAAGCGTTCGGAATCGCGGATTCAGATCGGGCCGTGAAATCTTGGCAGATAGCTCAAGTGTTGGACGCAGCCTCTTGGCGATGCAAGTGTGGGACGGCGTTAGTCGCAACGAGCGCGGCGTGCGTTGACGGTATCGACTGACCACGTGGGACAAGAAGAGGCGAAACTAGACACGCCCAGTTCAGTCGACACACGGCACGGACTCCAGTCCCGGCAAGCGTGCACTGGCCTATACGGGACCTGGTTCGTTCTCCTCGGGCGGGTCCGCTTTGGCCACGGCGGTAGGCTCCAGTTCCGGCTTGGTCACCGCCTGGCTGTCCTCTTCCGGCTCGGCATAGCGCGCCACCGCATCCTTCACGGCGGGCCGAGCAGGAATGCGATCCTCGTCGAAGCTTGTACGGACATCGCGCGTGAGGTCGTCGGTGAATGACCTCACCTCGCGCATTGCCTTACCCAGCCAGCGTCCTGCCTCGGGAAACTTCTGCGGTCCGAGGATAATGAGTGCGAGCGCCAGAATGACGATTATTTCCAGAGGGTTGATGTTGAACAAAGCGCAACTCCTCTCCTGCCTGCAGTATACCACCTCATCGGGACGCGGCCCCGGCGAAGTAAGGCGCCATGTACTCGCGGCCCCGCAGCTCATCAAGGTCTTTGCGCACCACCCTCTCAGGCCGGATTCCGCCCTCTCTGCACCCAGCGCCGAGCGCTGCCCACAACAGCTTCAAACGCTCGTTCGGCTCGTCAGTGTGCAGCGCTTCACTCAGCAGCGCACACGGCTCGTCCGCTCCGCCATACCCTCGCGACAGAGCAGCAGCTGCCTGCTCCGGGCTGACGCTGTGCAATGTGACGTGGTAGAGGCAGGTCCAGTACAGCACCTGATACGCTTCGAGCAAGACATCGTGCTCAAAGCCCTCGTGTACATGGGTGCCCTCGAGCACGCCAACTAGCTCCCCCCATTCGTCGCGAACACGGCTTAATAGGTCCGGCCCCTCTCCATGCAGGGCACGGGAGGTACCCGATTGGGGCAGCAGCTCCTGGCTGCCGAGCCACGAGTATGCGCCAAGTAGCTCCTTCAGGAGATCCTGGGCGCCCGCGCGCCTGTACACCTGGATGGGGTCGAACAGCGGCGAGGACAGCTCCACCAACTGCCCACCTTCGAGTTGTCGGTAGAAGCAGGAGCCGTGGCCAGTATGGCACGCACCGGGCATCTCCTGGCGAACCAGCACGAGAAGCGAGTTCGACTCGCAGTCGGGTCGTACCGCAACCACGTGTTGCACCCGTCCCGAACTCTCCCCTTTCAGCCACGGTTGCTGCCGGCTGCGGCTCCAGAAGTGGACGAGACCACTTTCCAGGGTGCGCTGCACTGCGGAACGATCCATGTACGCGAGCGTCAGCACCTCGCGAGTGTCTTGGTCTTGCAACACTGCCGGGACCAGCCCGGCGTCATCGTAGTGCAGCTCGTCGGGTAGGCTCACAATCGCACCGGAACTCCACGCTCTCGCATCGAACGCTTTGCTTCGCCGACGGTGAAGTGTCCGTAGTGGAACATGGACGCAGCCAGGACAGCGTCAGCGCCTGCCTGCTCAACCGCGTCGGCAAGGTGGTCGGGCGTGGCCGCGCCACCACTCGCGATGACCGGCACGCTGACCGTGGCGCAGATACGGTCGAGCAGCTCCAGGTCGTAACCCTCGCCTGTGCCGTCTCGGTCCATGCTCGTTACCAGCAGCTCGCCCGCGCCGCGTTCCTGCGCCTCACGCGCCCACTCGACCGCGCGCCTACTCGCCGGTTTTCGACCGCCGTGCGTGTAGACCCACCAGTCACCGTCTTCGCGCTTCGCGTCTATGGCGACGACGATGCACTGGCTGCCGAACCGCTCCGCTCCCTCCGTGATAAGACCTGGGTTCGTAGCCGCGGAGGTGTTTATGCCGGTCTTGTCGGCCCCCGCGTGCAGGACGGACTGCATGTCCCCGACGTTTCTAATCCCCCCTGCCACCGTCAGCGGGATGAAGACCTCGTCAGCGGTCCGCGACACAAGCTCGAGGATCAACCCACGCCCTTCCACCGACGCAGTTATGTCGAGGTAGATCAGCTCGTCCGCCCCCTGCTCGTTGTACGCGCGAGCGAGCGTGACCGGATCACCCGCGTCCGGCAGTGCGGTGAAGTACCTCAGGTTCTTCACCACCTTGCCGTCCCGCACGTCCATGCAGGGTATGACCCGCTTAGTGAGCAACCGCGCCTCCGTATTGCGCTATAACCGATGAGGGCACCCTGCCTTCGTAAAGCGCGGTGCCTACGACGACCGCCTCGACCCCTGTGCGGGATAGGGCCTCCAGGTGGTCCACCGATCCAACCCCGCCGCTCGCTATAATCGGCACCTCGGCCACCTGGAGCAGCGCTTCGATCGCCGGCACATCGGGCCCGCCAAGGCCGCCGTCCGTCTCGATCGCGGTGAAGAGGATCCGCGAGGCACCCGCCGACTGCACATCTCGCGCGGCGTCGAGCACGCGCTTGCCGGACCCTTCTGTCCAGCCCTCCACGGCCACCTCGCCACCCCGTGCATCGAGGGCAACGACTATCTGCCCCGGACAGGCGACACAGAGTTCTTTGAGCAAGTCCGGATCCCTTACCGCGGCCGTCCCTACAACCACCCGCTCAGCGCCCCAGCCAAGCACTCTGGTTACGTCATTGAACGTGCGAAGGCCGCCCCCTACCTGCACGCACAGCCCACTCTCCTCGATAATCGTTCGCACGGCGTCTCCGTTCGACCCCTTGCCGCTGCGCGCGCCGTCCAGGTCCACCACGTGAAGCCACGTCGCGCCAGCCTCTTTCCAGCGGCGCGCGGCCTCCAGAGGGCTGTCGCCATAGTGGGTAACGCGGTCGAACTCACCGCGCAGCAGTTGAACGGGCCTGCCGTTCAGGATGTCGACGGCTGGGATCACTACCACGCGCGGACCATCCCGACAAAGTTCTCGTACATCTTCAAGCCCACGTCACCGCTCTTCTCGGGATGGAACTGGGTGCCGACGAGGCTGCCCTTCTGCACTATCGCTACCACCTCCCCCTGGTAGTCGCACGTCGCGCGCACCTCCTCGGGGCTTGCAGGCATGACCTGGTACGAGTGAACGAAGTACGCGTGACTGCCTTCGTTGATGCCCTCCAGCAGCGGTGACTCCCCTCTCGCATCCAGGCTGTTCCAGCCCATATGCGGCACCTTCCGGTCACCGCGCATTCGCCTGACCTCGCCGTCCAGCAGTCCCAGACCAGTGGTAGGGCCCTCCTCATTCGCGCCGTAGAAGAGCTGCATGCCGAGGCACACACCCAGTAGCGGCTTGCCGCGTCCAACCTGGTCCCGAAGGGCGTCCGCAAATCCGCGAGAGTTGAGGCGCTCCATCGCGGCGCTCGCGGACCCTACACCCGGCAGCACCAGCCCGTCGGCGGCGTCCAGGTCGGCAGGTTCGGAGGTGAGCAGGACTGACGCGCCCGCCTTCTCGAGCGCGCGGCGCACGCTGTGGAGGTTGCCCGCACCGTAGTCCACTACCGCTATTAGGGGTTGCCGCGTCAATCTAGTACCCCCTTCGTAGACGGTACATCGGAGCCAGCACGAGCGACAGCCTGCCTCAAGGCCAGCGCGACGGCCTTGAATATCGCCTCTAGACTGTGATGCGGATCCGCGCCGTAGAGAAGTTCCACGTGCAGGGCCATGCCCGCCTCGTGTGCAAGCGACCTGAAGAAGTGACCGGCGAGGTAGGTCTGGAAGTTACCCGCATACGGCAGCAACCCTTCCACGCGGTATACGCAGTATCCCCTGCCCGATATGTCGACGACTGCTCGTGCCAACGACTCGTCCATTGGAGCATACGCACTGCCGAACCGCCCTATGCCCGCCCTATCAGCGAACGCGTCGCGAAGCGCCCGCCCGAGCGTTATCCCCACATCCTCTACAGTGTGGTGGTCGTCTATCTCGGTATCACCGTGGGCTTCAATGTTCAGGTCGATGCCTGAGTGCTTCGACAAGGAGGTGAGCATGTGGTCGAGGAAGGGTACCCCGGTCACGACACGTGCGCTGCCGTCCCCGTCCAAGTTGACCTGCACATTTATCCGAGTCTCGAGCGTATCACGCTCGCTATTGCCAAATCTGGCGGCTCCCATATGGGTCACGCAGTCACCACCTCTCCGGCCGGATGCAGGGCGGCAAGCGCCGCGATGAGCCGATCGGTATCAGCGGGCCTGCCGACTGATACGCGTAGGCAGTTGTGTATGCGGGGCTTGGAGAAGTAGCGGACAAATACGCCGCGTCGGGCGAGTTCCAGGTGAACGGTCTTCGCGTCGTGTGTCCTCGCCTCGCAGAGCAGGAAGTTGGAATCCGAAGGATAAGGCAGGAGAGTTCCCTGCGCCTCGAGCAGTAGCCGCATCCGCTCACGTTCCTCCAATATGGCGCTCACGTTCCGTCCCAGCCAGTCCAGGTCCTGAAGCGACGCGAGCGCCGCTGCCTGACCGGCGGTAGTCACGTTGTACGGCTGCTTCAGCTTGAGCGCCTCGCGCACTAGCTCCTCGCCGCATAGCATGTACCCGACACGCAGCCCCGCAATGCCGGCGAGCTTGCTGAAGGTGCGCAGGATCACCAGGTTGGGATACCGCGAGAGCAAGGGCAGACAAGTCTGACCACCGAACTCGTGGTAGGCCTCGTCCACCACCACGGGGACACCCGTTTCCAGCAGAGGGATCACCGCTTCCTGTGGTGTGAGGTTGCCTGTTGGATTGTTCGGCGAGCACACCCAGATCAGCTTGGTCCGCGGCGTGATGGCGTCCAGGACAGCCGGAACGTCCACTGCCCACGAGTCGTCGCGAACGACTTCGGTTACTCGCCCGCCGTTCTGCAGGGTGAACGCCCTGTACATGCTGAACGTTGGCGGCATGTCTATCGTCGAGTCGCCCGGCTCAACGAAGAGCCTCACCAGCAACTCGATAAGCTCGTCGGCGCCCGAGCCCACCAGCACCTGACCCACGCGCGCACCCGCATACGTCGCAACGGCCTCCCGCAGATCCGTCGCCAGTGGGTCAGGATAATGATTCACGTGTCGAAGGTCGGACAGCGCCTCATACACCTTCGGCGAAGGGCCGTACGGGTTCTCGTTCGCGTCGAGCTTGGATACCTCACCGGGGTCCAATGCGTAGCGCAGCGCGAGAGCCTCGACGGTTTCAACAGCCATGTACGGGGAGATTCCATCGAGGTGCGGTCGGAGGAAGCGGGCTAAGCCCGTGGCGTCGCGCATCACTCCCGAAATCTCATATCCACAGAGCGCGCGTGCCCATGCAGACCTTCGGCGCTCGCCAGCGTCGTGACGGAGTCCGAGATCGTTGCCAGCCCCTCGCGTGAGAGTTGCTGCACCTGCACCCAGCGACCGAAGCTTTCCACTGACAGCGGCCCGAAGGTGCGCGCGTTGCCGCCGGTAGGATGCACGTGGTTACATCCGGTCGCATAGTCGCCGGCAGCGTTCGGCGAATACGGGCCGAGGAACACCGAGCCCGCGCTCGTGATTAGCGGCAACAGCTCCTCAGGTCGCTCTGTCAGCACCTCCACGTGCTCGGACGCGTACTCATTCGCGAACTCCACAGCCTCGCCAAGCGACTGTGTCACGACGATGCGGCCGTTGTTATGCAGCGCCTCACGAACCCGCTCTTCCAGGGGTAGCTCGGGCAGCTGGCGCGCCATCTCGCGCACGACTGCCTCCGCAAGCTCGGCTGACGGGGTGACCAGCACGCTCGCCGAGTCTGTGCCGTGCTCGGACTGCGCGAGCAGGTCCGATGCAACGTGTGCCGGGTCAGCCGTGTGGTCAGCAATCACGAGTATCTCGGAGGGACCTGCTGGCATGTCTATGTTCACGTCGCCGAATACGAGCACCTTTGCCGCCGTGACGTATACGCTACCGGCGCCAAAAAGCTTGTATGTCCGCGGGACCGACTCCGTGCCGTAAGCCATAGCAGCCACCGCCTGTGCACCGCCTACTTTGAAAAAGCGGGTCACGCCTGCAAGCTGCGCGGCCACCAGCGTCGCGGGGGGCAGCAGGCCGTCGCGACCCGGCGGCGCGCAGGCGATAATCTCCCGGCAGCCGGCAAGGGAGGCTGGTACGATGTTCATCATCGCGACGGAAGGGTACACCGCGCGGCCGCCCGGAACGTACGTGCCGACCCTCTCAATCGGCCGCCACTCACGCCACAGCCTGATCCCCGGCGCAGTCTCTACCACGGGCTGCGGCTGGAGCTGGGTCGCGTGGAAGGCACGAATGTTGTCGAGCGCCTGCTGTATGGCCCCGAGCAGCTCCGGGCTCACCGCCCGCAGCGCGTCCTCGTATTCCTCCGGTGTAACCTCCAGCCGGCTCAGGCGTACGCCGTCGAAACGCTCCGTGTACTCGAAGAGGGCAGCATCACCGCGGTCGCGAACCTCCCGGATGATCTCGCGCACGGCCGGGACAACATGCTCCGGTAGCACAGGGGCACGGAGCAGCAGCCGGCGTCGCGCCTCCGAGTCCATCCCGCTCAGTCTATGTATCGCTACCGGCAACACGCTCGCCACTAATATATCTCCCGATCACCTGCATGCCGGATGTACCTCATTGGGACAGCCGGCGCATAGGGACGATTATAACACTAGCTTTTCTATGGGATTCACGAGTATCTGCGACGCGCCCGCCTCGCGCAGCTTCTCGATGATCTCCCAGAACTCCTCGTCGAGTATGACTGTGTGGACGGCTACCCACTCCGGATCGGCCAGGGGTACCACCGTGGGGGCCTTGAGACCCGGCGTGATGCTCGTGATCTTCGGCAGAGCAGCGCGGGGCGCATTCATCATGATGTACTTATAGCGACTCGCCGCCAACGTACTGTTCAGGCGTGTCAGCAGTCGCTCGACGTCCTGACGCACGCCCGGCTGCTCCATACTTTGAGGATTTGCCACCAGCACAGCCTGGGACTCGAGCACCGTCGCTATCTGGCGGAGATCGTTGAGCACCAGAGTGCTGCCCGTTGCCGTGATGTCGACAATGGCACTCGCGATGCCGAGTGAAGGCGCCACCTCGACCGAGCCGGAAAGCTGCACCAGCTCCACCTCGACTCCCAGGCTCTCGAAGTACGTCCGCGAGGAGTGCGGGTACGATGTGGCGACGCGCCTACCGTTGAGCTCGGACGGGTGCTGTACGCCCGAATCTTTCGGTACGGCCACAACAAGGGAGCAGTAGCCGAAGCCCAGGCTCGCCAGCTCCTGTACCCGCGCGTCCTTCTCGGCGATTATGTTTTGCCCCACGACGCCGAGGTCCACCGTACCGTCCGCGACGTACTCCGGAATATCGTCGTCGCGCCCGAAGAGGATATCGAGCGGGAAGTTGCGACACGGAGTCAGCAGGCGCTGCTGGTAGTCCTCGAACTTGAGGCCAATAGCGCGGAGCAGTGACGAGGTACCCTGCGTCAGCCTGCCCTGACGCTGTACCGCGAGCTTGATTCGACGCGCATCGCCAACCTGCAAATCAGATGCCTGCTGGGGTGCCGCCGGGCTGGCACGTGCCGAGCAACAACGTGCAGACGAGCAACACCGCCATCAGCACGAACACAGCGGAGAGGAGGCGCTGGTTGGGATTGGAACGGCGCCTGCTCACCCGGTCACTCCCCCCACCTGTGGCAGCTCGACGTCAAGTCGGTTGATGACCAGGCCGGCAGGGAACTTGGGGTAGAAGTATGTGCTCTTCTGAGGCATCTTGTCCGAAGCATCCGCGACGGCGCGTAGCTGCTCCAGAGGCGTCGGAGGCACGAAGCACGCTAGCTGCGCCTGGCCCGCGTCGACCTTCTCGAAAGCGCCCGGGACGTCGCGAGTAAAGCGCACGTGCGACTCCGTCGCCTCCGCTCCCACGCCCAGCGCCTCACCAATGATCAGCTCATGCAGGGCCGCAAGGTCCAATTTGCGCCATGCCGTCGATCGATCCTGCGGTAGCTGCCCCTCCACCGACTCCCCACCTGTTACGCTGAGGAGCGACCTGCCATCGTACAGCACAAAGGCATACGGGCTCTGCACCTGAAGGAGATCCCTAATGAATTGCTCGGTCCGCTCGTAGTTCTCGAGGACCACAAAGGAGAACGTATGGCGCAGGGTGTCGCGCAGGCGCTCGACCCGTGCGGGGTCTACACCCACCACGAGCCGGTGCGTGGGGTGGACCACCAGCCCTGGATCATCGAAGGCTACCAAACTCATTGCCACATAGTTGTATGCGGCGTCGGGATTCATCCCATCATGGACACGCCGCTCGTCCCTGTATGCGAGAGCGGTCTCGTACCGATGATGGCCGTCGGCAATATACAGCCGACGATCGCTCATCGCCCCAGTGATGGCCTGCACGTGCCGCAGGTCGGAAACGGCCCACAGCTCGTGGAGGACGCCCGCGGCATCCGCGGTCGCCATGGGCTGCGCCCCCGTCAGCTCTGTGACGAGGGAACGAACCTGCTCGGGCTGTTCGTAGAGGGAGAAGATCGAGCTCGGGGCAACGGCAGTTGCGCGAAGCAGTCGCAGCCTGTCTTCCTTCGGACCACGAAAGGTGCGCTCGTGTGGCAGCACGACACGAGCATCCCAGGGCTCCAGTCGCACACCAGCCAGGAGCGCGGTCCTCGCCAGCCGCCGGCCCTCCAGCTCATATGTCTGACGATGTATGAATAAGGCAGGCGCCTCGGTCGGACGCAGCGCGCCTGACCTCTCCCACTCAGCTAGAAGCCCGCTCGCCCTCTCATAGGGATCGGTGCCATCTTCGGCCACAGGCAACTCGATATGTACCGCGCTGTACGGGCTTCGCTCCCGGTACACCTGCTGCTCCGCAGGGGAGATGACGTCGTACGGTGGGGTGATTACGGTGGAGAGGTCTCCTACCTTCTCGGTGCTGTATAGCAGGGGTAATAGCGGCCTTATCTCCGCCAAGGATCACCTCTCTGGGAAAGCGGCTGAACGCCGCGGAATCGGCTCGTTTCCTAAGCATTGTAGTGGGGCGGAGACGCCGATGTCTAGCTTGTCCGCCTGTCCATCAGAGTCTGGCGCGAAGTTTGCGATATAGGATGGAGGCGCTATACTTTAGGTGTGAGGCTGAGTGCCAGTCGGCACTTCCTCTGACGTTACAGAGAGTAGGGAACAGCTATGAATCACAGCGAGATTGAGCAGCGACGTCAGGCGCCAAAGAGTGAGCGACAAGCAAAGGGTCCGGTAAGGACGTACGACCGGTGGCAGCTCTTCTTCCTTGACCGGCTCCACAGGCTGTCTACCCTGGACCGCCAGGTGGCAGGGGCTGTAGACGTGGACGAGGAGCACCTGAAGGGGCTCAGGCGCGCGATCTTCTCCACGCTACTTGACTGCGACTCCGCAGGTGTCGGCGATGAAGCACGCAAGATATTCGCGGAAGAGTACCGGAGACCCTGAGCCGTAAAGGGAAAACTGGTCGAGAAGGGCGGGTTCACACCCGCCCTTTCTGCTGTCTTGCACCACCGACCGGCGCTCCTGCTATAATCCGGCTCGTGATGCTGACCGCGCTGTTCGAGGAGTCTTCTCACAGAGTCGCCGTAGAGTCCGCACCGGTGTTTGAAGCACCTGCCGAGGACGCCGTCTGGGGCACAGAGGCGCTGATGGGCGAGCCGGTGCAGGTCCTTTCAGTACAGCGCGAATGGGCGAATGTCCTCCTGCCACTACAGCCAACCTCGCAACACGAGACCGGATACCCGGGATGGATCAAGCTCCATGCACTCGTTGAGTCACGCGCCTTGCCCCGCTGGCGGGTCATAGCTGGTTCGGCGTCGGTGGTCGACGAGCATGGAAACGTCTGTGCTCGGCTAGCCCTCGGCTCGCTGCTCGGGTCCACCTATGACTCCTATGACTCGGGTCCGGTCCCGGTCGCTTTGCCGCGCGGTGAGAGAGGCTACGTCTCCGCCCACCACGTAGCCGTCTGGCCGCTGGCTCCTGCTGGCCGCGACGCACTGCTGTCCGGTCTCGACATCTGGAGTCAGCAGCCGTACGTGTGGGGAGGAACGAGCTCGCGTACCGGCACCGACTGCTCGGGACTTACCCACCGGCTGTACGGCCGCATCGGGCGCGTCTTGCCACGCGACGCTCACGACCAGTTCGATATGGCGCCTCGCAAGTTGAGGGGCAGTGTAGACGATGCTGAGAAAGGTGACCTCGTCTTCTTCCAGCGCCTGGACCACCTCGAAATAGACCATGTTGGTGTCTACATGGGCGACGGCGTCTACCTAAGCGCTTACCGTGCCGAGCATGGCATCTCGATCCACGAGGTCAGCCGTGATCACTGCGTCGGATGGGCGAGTTATCTCTGAAAGCGATGAATTGGATGCCATACTTCCCGCAGACGGCAGGGTCCGATATCAGATCTCGGTCCAGTGAAGGTCTGAGCGCCCAGTGCGAATAGTTGTTTGCGTCAAGCAGGTGCCTGACCCGAGCGCCGTTATCTACGACATAGACAAGGATACAAAGCGACTCGTTCGCGAGGGCGTCCCGCTCGCCCTCGATCCCGGAGACGAGGTGTCGCTCGAGCAGGCACTCCGCCTCTCGGAGGCGACCCCGGATAGCACGATCACGGTTGTGTCGATGGGACCCGAGAAAGCGACGGAGGCCATCAGGCGAGCGCTCGCGATGGGAGCGCACGAAGGGGTGCTTGTTTCCGATTCCCAGATCGCCGGCTCGGATGCGCTGTCCACGGCCAAGGTGCTGGCCGCGGCAATAAGTCGGGGGCCGTACGACATCGTGTACTGTGCCTCCGAGAGCTCGGACGGGTACACGGGTATGGTGCCCGGGATGCTCGCCGAGTTGCTTGGTCTTCCCCTGCTCTCGTTCGTGCGCCACGTCGAGGTACAGGACGGCAGGATCACCGCCAACCGGGTGATCGAGCGAGGGTACCAGGTGATCGAGTCGTCCCTTCCCGCAGTCGTAAGCATATGGACCGGCTCCGATCGCGCGCGCCTGCCGGGGTTGAAGGGTGTGATGTCGGCGAAGCGCAAGCCGCTGGAAGTTCTCAACCTTGAAGAGCTTGGACTCGACCCCGCCACAGTGGGTGAGAGCGGCGCACGAGAACGCGTGCTGGAGCTGACCGATGTGGAGCAACGAGCCGCGGGAATCATCGTACCGGACGACGGCACAGGCGCGGCAAGGATTGCCGACCTGCTCCAGAAGACCGGGGCTGTGTAGTGAAGTTGTCTACACCACCTTGCGGATGTTGGGCCGGTGGGAGCGTGAATGGTGGCTGAGCACGCGGTGTGGGTCTACGGAGAAGCGCGTGACGGACGTCTCACTCCCAGCACACGCGAGCTGATCTCTCGTGCGGCGACGCTCGGCTCAGCAACGGTCGTCCTGCTTGGAGTGAGGGCGGAAGAGGCAGCGGAAAATGCGGGCAGACATGGCACCACAGCTGCGCTCGTCGACCCCAACCCTGCCTACGACCAGCATCTCACGACTCCGGCCGTAGAAGCCCTTTGCTACCTAATACGGGAGCGGAGGCCCCACGTATTGATGTTCGGCGCGAGCTATCACGGACGTGATGTCGCGTCGCGACTGGCTGCCCGGCTCGACTGCGGCATCATTGCCAACGCGACGGAGATCGAGCGGTCGGGCGAAGACTATCGTGTTACTGCTCCCTGGGGAGAGCGAACTATAGCTACCTGCGAGCTGACCTTTCCAGGGGTCCGTCTAGTGCTGTTTCGCAGCAAGGCATTCTCGGCCGAGGAGAAGCCGTCGAGGTGTGAGGTCGAGGAGTTTCAGGCACCGCTGAGCGCTGAAGCGAAGGCAGTCCGAATTGTTGAGACCGCAGAGGAGGAGAGCGGCGGACCATCGCTGTCGGACGCCGGAGTGGTGGTCTCCGGCGGTCGCGGACTTGGGGACGCGGAGAGCTTCCGCAAGGTGGAGGAGCTGGCCCAACTGCTCGGGGGGGCGGTCGGAGCGTCGCGCGGGGCGGTGGACGCCGGCTGGAGACCCGCGGCCGATCTTGTTGGACAGAGTGGCACAACGGTTAAGCCCAGCGTGTACATCGCTTGCGGCATCTCCGGGGCGGTGCAGCACATGACCGGGATGAAGAACGCCAAGGTGATTGTGGCCATAAACCGCGACCCAGACGCGCCCATCTTCCGCAGCGCGGACCTTGGGATCATAGGCGACGTCAATAAGATACTCCCGCAGCTCATCGAAGAGGTGAGGCGGCGCAAAGAGTGGTGAGGAGAGCATGAGCAGTCCCATACTCGCCACCTGCCTGCTCGCGCTCCGACTGCCCGAGAGCCAGTCGCTCAAGGACAAGCGGCAGGTGCTTCGCTCGCTGCAGTCGCGGCTCCGGGAGCGGTTCAGCGTCACGGTGGCTGAGACGGGCTCCCAGGACAAGTGGCAAAGCGCCGAGCTGCTGATCGCGTATGCAGCGAGCGATGCGCGCCACGCGCAGGAGGTGCTCTCCAAGGTGATCGACTTTGCCGAGGGGTACCACTTTCCCGTGGAGCTCGTCCAGGTAGACACCGACCTGATTTACCCGTTCTGATACGCAAGCCGTGAGGGTATCTCAGAGCCCCCTGTAGTCCGCTTCTCGGCTCTGAGCGGTGCGATGGGGCGAGACAGTCCAGATAGTCTTCCTTGGTGGTGATATACTGAGCGCGCAAACAGGTCGGGGCAGCTTTCTCCTCTCACCGCAGTCTTACCGCAGGCCGCCGCCGCTAATCTGTGAGCATGCAGGTTCTGGTACAGGACGAACGAACAGCGGAACCTTCCCACCGCCCCGCGCGTTATAAAGTCGGGGCTCTGTTTTCCCAAGGAAAGGACGTGCCTTTGAAGCTCCTTCCCGTTCTCGCCACTCTCCTCGTGATGCTCTCGCTGCCGGTCGCCGCGAGGGCTCAAGGCGGCGTCGCGCTGGAGGTCTCGGCTGGGTTCGACGGCTACCACGCCCGATACAGTCCGGGAGCGTCAATTCCCACGCCTGTCCGCGTGACGTTGACCAACCGCTCGGCGGGCTTTACAGCCCGTGTCGAGGTCGTAGGGCAGCTCAACCGCGGCCAGCAGGTCATTCACTTCGTGGACGTCGAGCTGCCCCAGAACAGCTCCAAGATTGTAACTATGTATCCGGTCTACCAGGGCTTCACGGGTGCCGCGAAGGTTACCGTGCGCAGTGGCGACAGGATCGTCGCTGAGCGCCAGATTACGCTTAAGCCTGTTGACGTAGTTGATCTGGAAGCGAAGCTGTACGGTGTCCTCTCCACTGAGCCTTCGTTGCCGCCGTTAGCAGGCGAGAACGACGCGGTCGCGAACCTCACTGCCGCCGAGCTGCCTGACAGGGCCGACGCGCTGAGGGCGCTCTCCGCGCTCATCGTGGACAACTTCGACACCGGGACCCTTTCCGAAGCACAGCGCGAAGCTCTCCGTGACTGGGTGCGGCTCGGAGGCACGCTGATCATCGCGGGCGGCGCCAACGGAGCACAGGCGGCAGCGGGGCTCGGCGACCTGGTCCCCGTCTCTGTAGGAGGTAGCCGGAACGCGCGTGAGCTCTCGGAGCTCGCGGACCTCGCCAAGGTCAATGCGGCGCCCGCCTCGGGCGGCGGACTGGCGAACGGAAGACCAGTGAGCGGCGCGGACGTGCTGGCGGGCACGGCCGACGAGCCACTCGTTGTAACGCGGCGGCTCGGTGTAGGATCAGTGGCATGGCTGGCATGGAGCCCTTCAACTCCTCCCTTCAGAGACTGGGAAGGGACTGCCCCGCTGATCCGCAAGCTAACCGCGACCGCTCCGCCGCCAGCGCTTGGCGGCAGGCTGGAGGGATGGTCCGTCAACACCTTGCTACAGTCAGTGGCAGGCCTGCAGCTGCCTCCCACGGCGCTCGTAGCCGGGTTCCTATTGCTGTACTCGCTCATACTGGGGCCAGGGCTCTACTTCTTCCTCCGCCGGCGCGACCGGAAGGAGCTTGCGTGGATACTGCTCCCCGCCCTCACAATCTTCTTCTCCGTGCTGGCCTACAGCTCGAGCTTTCTGATTCGCAGTACCGGAACGGTGCTCCGCACGCTCGAGGTGGTCGATACATACGCGGACACGGAGACGGAGCGAGTTACGACTTACGCAGGCATCTTCAGCCCCAACAGACGCAGCTATGACGTCGGTATGCCGGCCGAATACACCATTTCGGGAGGACCCAACGCGGACTTCGGCGACCCGACCGCCCCTGCTCAGACGGACGTCGAGTACAGGGTAGAGGCGAGCGGCAATCAGACGGTTATCCGGGACCTCAGTGTAGACATATACTCGTTCCGCACATGGACGGGAACGCACGTATCCGAGGGACAACGACCTGTGCTGGAAGCGCGTCTGACCGGGGACGGACGCTCGGTTGATGGTGAGGTGACGAACCGTTCTGATGCTCCAGTGGAGGACGTGTATGTCTATATGTCGGGCATGTGGTCCGATGTGGGCACACTCGGCCCTGGTGAGACTCGGAAGTTGAGCGGCACGAGCGCAGATATCTTCGCTGAAGTTATGGCAGGCCCCATGGACGGTGGTCCGGAGGGCTCGCAGGCCCGAATGCAGCTGCTGCAGTCAGTAACGAGCGGACACGACCCCACCACGGGCGCGCCGCTGAACGTAGTCGCCCCGAACGAGGCGCTAGTGATGGGCTGGCAGAAGCGTGCAGCTGAGGAGATTCGCGTCCTCAACGCTCGCGCCCAGAGTTCCGGTGAGCGTCTCATCATCCTGCACAGCCCGTACGAGCTCAAGAGCGGGCAGATACGGACAAACCTAGAGCCGAGGGGTTCGCCGCTGCGCGACAGCGACGGGGTGATGGAGATTGAGTACACCGTGCCGCAGGGCCTTGTACCCGAAAGCCTGTCCGTGACCATCCAGCCGTTTGTCGGCGGGGTCGCCGAGCCGGGGATGATGCCCCCAGTGGAGGCTGGACCGGCAACGCCGGTCTCCGACGGGGGAGCCCAGCCTCCGGACGGTCCTCCCAGCTCAGTCATACACATCCCCGAGACCGGCTCCACAGTGGAGAGGATCGATATCTGGAACCCAGACAAAAGCGAGTATGAGGCGGTGCGGATGGAGCAGGATGCATATCCCCCGACGGGTACCATCGGCGACGCTGCACGGTACGTGGCGAAGGACGGTACGGTAAAACTGCGAGTCACGAACAAGGACGGAACGGCCGAGTCAACATGGTTCCGGGTCGAAGTGGACGGGAGGAAAGACTAGTTGGCCGCACTCGTGCAAACACAGGGGTTGACTAGGCGGTACGACGACCTCACCGCGCTCGACTCCCTCAACCTGGAGGTCGAGCAGGGCTCCATCTTTGGGTTCATCGGACCCAACGGCGCAGGGAAGACGACCACTATCCGCATCCTGTGCACTCTACTCGAGCCTACATCCGGGGAGGCATGGATCGAAGGCTACTCCGTGCTCGACGAGCCGGACGCGGTACGCCGCAGGATAGGCTACATGCCCGACTTCTTCGGCGTGTACGAGGACATGAAGGTGTGGGAGTACCTCGACTTCTTTGCAGCCTGCTACGAGGTCCCGGCGAACCGGCGGGGAAAGATGACGGACGACCTCCTCGGTCTTGTGGATCTGGGCGAGAAGAAGTTGGCGTACGTTGAGTCACTCTCCCGCGGAATGAAACAGCGGCTCTGCCTCGCTCGCACACTCGTTCATGACCCCTCCCTGCTCATCCTGGACGAGCCCGCATCTGGGATGGATCCTCGGGCGCGGGTGGAGATGCGCGAGCTGCTGAAGGAGCTGCGCTCGATGGGCAAGACGATCGTACTATCGTCGCATATCCTCTCCGAGCTCGCGGACGTGTGCACGCACATCGGCATAATTGAGCGGGGCCGGCTGCTCGACACAGGGCGGGTCGAGGACATGATCTCGCGGTTGGCCGTGCGTAAGCTCATCCGGCTCCGCGTGGGTGCCAGGGCGCTTACCGCGAGGCAGATGCTCGCCGACACGCCTGGAGTCATAGAACCTAAATTCGACGGTGAGGTGCCGCAAACCGACGAGGAGCCGGCGGCGCTCTCGTTCGGCCTCACGGACGATGCGGAGGACCAGTCACAGGTCATTGACCGGCTCGTGTCCGTGGGGGTGCCGGTCCGCTCCTTCACGGAGGAGGCGGGTGATCTCGAGGACGTGTTCCTTCAGGTAACGAAGGGCGAGGTGCAGTAATGCAGGTAGTAGCCAGAAAAGAGCTGCGCAGCCGAATGAGGGGTGGGCGTGCATTCGCCGTGCTTAGCGTTTACCTGCTGCTGCTAACTTGCCTGGTGGTCGCCGTATACGCCTTCACAAAGAACGTGATCGGCAACCAGGAGTTCGGCGGCCCTCCCCCGCCCCTGGGTCGTATCCTGTTCTACGCGGTAACGCTCGTCGAGCTGATGCTCATCGCGCCGCTCGCTCCGGCCTTCACCGCGAACTCCATCGCCGGCGAGAGGGAGCGGCAGACGTTCGATCTCGTGATGACAACCCCACTGCGCGCCCGGAGCTTCGTGCTTGGCAAGCTCGTATCCGGCCTCTCGTACACGCTGCTGCTCGTCTTCGTCGCGCTGCCGGTGCAGGTGCTCGCGCTGCTGTTCGGAGGGCTCTCGCTCACGGAGGTGCTGCTCGGCTTCTGGACGCTGATCGTCGCGTGCATCTTCTATGCGAGCTCCAGCCTGTTCTTCTCGGCCGTCATGAAGTCCACGACGACCGCCTCCATCTTCAGCTATCTCACGGTGGCGTTGAGCCTGATCGGCGCAGTGTTCGTATTCTTCGTGGGCATATTCGGCTCCGGCTTTTTGGGTATCCCTTTCTTCTTCGGCGGGCCGGAAGGCGGCCCAACCGCCACGCTCTATTACGTGGGGCTACTCTTTGTCTCTCTCAGTCCTGTCACGGCCGGCGGTTTCTCCGCGGCGGCGCTGATCGCGAACGAAGGCGCCTTCATACTCCGTCTGCCGATTGAGCGTTTCGGACCGAACGGGCCGATACAGCAGGGCGAGGTATTGCTCGTCAGTCCGTGGGTAACATACTCGTTAATCTACCTCGGACTCTCAGCACTCTTGGTATGGCTCAGCGTTCGTAGCGTGAGACCGACGACTGCGCGGAACCCTGCCAGACCGACACGTCCTCCGGCAGCAATCATCGACCCGGCGGACGCGTCGTGAGACCAGATATGTCGCCTGCAGCTCGCGAGATCAGGCTGTCGCTACGGCGGCTGGTCCTCCGCAAGCGCGCGGTGCGCTCCGTCTGGTGGGGCGCATGGGGAATCGTGCTTGGTTTGGCGGCGGCGCTTCTGCTCGCGCTCGCCACCCGAATGGCGCCCATCATGGCGATGGAACGGCTGCGGATCCTGTCGTGACTGCTGCTTGGCTGCATCACGCTGCTCGTGGCGCTCGCCGCCGCCTTGTGGAGGGTGGACACTCGAAGGCTCCTCATCGCCGCCGAGCTTGCGCTCGGGCTGCGCGGGCGCCTTAGTACGGCGCTAGACCTGCATGCTCGCAGCGGTGACGGTTGGACGCCGTTGTCGAGGGAGCAGGTTCAGGACGCAGCTCGCTACGCCGGCGGTGCCGACTGGCGTCGTGTTGTGCCCTACCGGCTTCCACAGCCCGCGCTATTCCTGGTGCCGGCACTCGCCATCTCCTTCCTTGGTGTCCTTATATCGCCCGACCTACAGGCGGGTGCGCTCGCGGAGAAACAGATTGTGGCTGCCAGCCAGAAGAAAGAGGCTGAGGAGGTACGCAAGGCGGCTGAGAAGCTCGAGAGGAAGGTGCCCAAGCAGGACGCTGCAACCCGCAAAGCACTGGCGGAGCTAGACGAGCTGCGAAAGGACCTCGAGAAGGGCGAGCTGACACGTCCTGAGGCGGCAGCTCGATTGAGCCGGGCCGAGTCGCAGATACAGGAGGCAAGTCGGACCGGCCCCGCAAAGAGCCGTGCCGCGCTTCAGAAGGCGGTCTCCCAGCTCGCGGCAAACCCGTCTACATCAGCTCTGGAGGAGGCCGCATCGTCGGGCAAGAGCGGTGAGGCGAAGGCCGCGGCGCGCAAGCTGGCTGAGGAGATGAGGAAGATGAGCCCCTCCGAGCGCTCCAGGACCGAGGCTTCGCTGCGCGCCGCGTCGGCGGCCATCGGCGACCTCTCCCCTCAACTCGCCGAGGCACTCGCCAACGCCGCGTCTGGCACGGCCGAAAGTGCGGACGATGTCGGATCACAGTTGGAAGCAGCAGCCAACGATGCTCGGACCGCGCAGGCACTCGAGAGTGCCCTCTCACAGCTACAGGACAGTAAGAGCCAGATAGCGGCCGCGGGCACACCCACCGACGCAGCAAACGCAGGCATGCAGGGCACACCCGGCCCGGTGGCGGGTGGCACGCCCCTGGCAAACGGCACACCAGTCCTGGGCCAGGGACAGGGTCAAGGTTCCGGACAAGGGCAGGGTTCCGGACAGGGACAAGGTCAGGGCCAAGGATCGGGGCAAGGCCAGGGACAGGGACAGGGGAACACGGGTAGCACCAGCGGTGGTGCCGGCATGAATGGCAACGCGCAGGGCGGGGTTGGAAAGGGCAACGGCAACGGTGAGGGTGAGGCGCGAGGTGGCCGAAACGGACAGACCGCGAGCGGCGAGTTTGAACCCCAGTACGCACCCTCTCGCATAGACAAAGAGGGCAACCTTGTGCGCGTCCAGGGCCGCGACCTCAACGGCCGCACGAGCCAGACCGATACCGGTCCGGGGCAGGGACAGAATAACCAGGCGGTACGGCCGTACGCTGAGGCTTACTCCGACTACAGTGGGGCAGCGAGCAACTATCTCGATGAGCACTACATCCCCATCACCCTCAAGGACTACGTACGCGACTACTTCGCCGATATAGCGCCGGAAGGCGCTGAGGACGGTAGGTGATGCGTTGAGCGTGGCGGTCAGGTCACTGGTTGCGAGCCACCACGGTAGTGCTCGCCAATCGCTGGAGAGTAATCGCAACGTCGGCATTGTGGAAGCAGTTCAGACGGTCTGCGGGCGATGAGAAGGCGAAGCCGGCTATCCTATGGGGTATTGGCGGTGGCATTGGCGCCTGCCATGCTTGGGTGTCTGTTTATGGGCTGGCTAGCGTGGACCATTCTGAACTGGTCGGGGGGATGATGACAGACTTCTTAACGCATTGCAGCGACTGGCCCGCCCCGACGATTAGGCCAGTGGCTAGCCTGGCCGTGAGGTGGAAGATCGGGAACTCGGGCATGGTAGGTGTCGTACGAACGGTCTGGGTATCCGCAGGCTCTGTGATCTGAGAGACGGGCGAGCCCCCATCCGTTGACGACCATGACAACCGCCGCTGGGCGGAGAAGATAGAGAAGGACCCATGGCTGTAGAGACAGCGCCTATGGCGCCCGAAGACTTTATTAGCATCGCTCAGGCGATCGAGGCTGAGGTCGGGAAGACGATTGTGGGACAGAAAGAGCTGCTTCGCGGCGTGATTACGTGCGTGATCACGGGCGGTCACGCGTTGCTGGAGGGTGTGCCCGGCCTCGGCAAGACAGCGACTGTCCGGGCATTGGGGGAGGCGCTGGACCTGGCATTCTCCCGTGTCCAGTTCACACCCGACCTGATGCCGTCGGACATCACAGGCACTAACATCATCCACGAAGACGAGCGGGGCGCTCGTGACTTTCGCTTCCAGCCGGGTCCCGTCTTCGCCAACCTCGTGCTCGCGGACGAGGTAAACCGAGCGACGCCGAAGACTCAGTCCGCGCTGCTCGAGGCAATGCAGGAGAAGGCGGTAACCGTGGCCGGGGTGCGACACCTGCTGCCGGAGCCATTCTTCGTGCTCGCCACACAGAACCCGGTGGACATGGAGGGCACCTACCCCCTGCCTGAAGCGCAGCTCGACCGCTTCCTATACAAGCTGCTCGTCCCATTCCCCGACGCCCGTGACCTCGTGCAGATCCTCGAGCGCACCACGGGCGGTACGAGCGGGAATGTAAGCAAGGTCACGGACGCCGCAACGGTGAACGCAATGGCGGAGCTATCCCGGCTCGTGCCTGTCGCCCCGCACGTCATGGAGTACGCGGCCCAGGTGGTACTCCACACCCACCCGGAGAACCCGCGCTCTCCGCAGGTCGTTCGCCGGTACGTTCGCTTTGGAGCCAGCCCACGCGGCGCTCAGGCGCTCGTCCTCGGCGCGAAAGTGAACGCGCTGCACGACGGTCGCTACAACGCCTCGATCGAGGACATCAACGAGGTGGCTCTACCCGCGCTCAGACACCGCATCATTCGTAACTACGAGGGTGAGTCGGAAGGCATCGCGCCCGATCAGATCGTGCACGAGGTTACTCAGGCTCTCACCTCCGCTGCAGCGAGAGTGTAGCTTGGAGACCGGCAGGACCGAGGACCGGATGACATTCGCTGGGACGACGCCGGAAGAACGCACCGGGAAGGCGGACGTGCTGCTACCTCCCCCCCTCGCGCGCAAACTGGAGACGTTGGAGCTCGGCAGCCGGCTCCGCCGTCCGGGACAGCTTCGCGGCGACCGGCGCTCGACGAAGCGGGGATCGAGCGTCGAGTTTGCCGATTACCGGACGTATGCGCCGGGCGACGACCTCCGACGCGTAGATTGGAACCTTTACGCGCGGACTGACCGGCTGTTCCTCAAGGTCTACGAGGAGGAGGAGGATCGCGCGGTGCACCTGCTGGTGGACACCAGCGCGTCAATGGGCTTTGGCAGTCCCACGAAGCTGACGACCGCGGTCAGACTCGCGGCGACGCTAGGCTACGTGGCACTCAACGGACTCGACCGGCTGCAGCTCATTGAGATCGGCAGCAAGAACAGACCACGTCCGTGGCGAGGCACCGGCGCCGTCCCCGCGATGCTGGGCTACCTCTCCGGGCTCGCACCCGGAGGGGAGAATGCGCTCAGCCGCACGCTGAAGGAGTATGCTGGAAGTACTAAGCAGGTGGGGCTCCTGATACTGATCAGCGACCTGCTTGACCCCGCCGGGGTCGGTGAGGGCCTGAGAGCGCTTGGCGCACGGGGGCACGAAATCTCGGTTATCCAGGTGCTCTCGCCAGAAGAGCTGCAGCCCGAGCTGTCCGGCGATCTCGAGCTGCTGGACTCAGAGAGTGGACAGCGACAGAGCGTGACGCTCGACGGTCCAACCCTTGACGCGTACCAGCGAAGGCTGGATGAGTGGCTCGCTGAAATAAGGCAGACATGCGCGGGCGTGGGTGCCTCGTACAACCTCGTCCGTAGCGATGCCACGGTGGAGAACGAGCTCTTCGGAGCGCTGCGAGCCTCGAAGGTGCTGGTCTCCTGATGAGCTTCGTGGCGCCACTCGCACTAGCGCTGGGCTTCCTGAGCGTACCGCTCGTGCTCCTGTACCTCCTCAAACCCAAGCGAGAAGAGATGCCGGTGCCGAGCACCTCTCTCTGGCAACAGGCGCTTGAGGAGGTACAGGCAAACGCGCCCTGGCAGAAGCTGCGCCGCAACCTGCTATTGCTGCTTCAACTGCTCATCCTGGCGGCGCTCGTGCTCGCGCTCGCGCGGCCGCTCATCCGCTCCGCGGACGTGCCGGGCGGCGACCTCGTCCTGATGCTCGACACCTCCGGGTCCATGGCAGCGCGGGACATCGCTCCCTCCCGTTTCGAGCAAGCGAAGGAGCGGGTACGCGAGCTGGTGGCGAACAAGGGCGCGGGCAGGCGCGTCGCCCTTATCTCCGCCGGACCTACGCCGCGACTACTCGCCGGCCCCACCACCGACGCAGGCGTCGTTGACCGTGCTCTCGCGGACCTGTCGCAGCCATACGGCGAGGGCAACCTGCACAACGCAGCTATCCTCGCTCGCTCGATCGCGGGCAGGCTACGGGAGCCCACAGTTGTGCTCGTCGGCGACGGTGGGCCTGTGCAAGAAGAGCCCGCACCGCTGCCATACCCGGTCAGGTTCGAGAGCGTTAGAGGTGAGAGCGCGAACTCGGCAGTCCTCTCCGTATCCGCGCGATCCGGCGTGGCCGGTCGGGAGTTATGGGTGTCTTTGGGTAACTACGGATCGGCACGTAAGGGCCGGCTCTCGCTGAGCGTGGATGACAAGCTTGTTGACGCCGTGGAGGTGGACCTGCCTGCAAACGGCACCAGCGGCGTCTCTCTCAGGGACATCCCGAGTGGTGGAGTCATCGAGGTCCATTTGACCACAGACGGCGCGCTCCGCCCCGAGGTCGACAACGCGCTCCTGGCCGATGACGCCGGGTGGTTTGTTGACTCCGAGGGACCGCCAGCCCGAGTGCTGCTCGCGGGCGGGGAGAGCCGCTTCCTGGAGCGTGCGCTCTCCCTTGTTGACGGACTCGAGGTCGAGAAAGCCCCGCCTGGCGCCGCGATCAAGCCTGGGTACGATGTCTACATCCTCAACAGTGAGCTACCCTCCACGCTGCCACAGGGCAACCTCCTGCTGCTCGCGCCACCCAACAGCCCCCTGCTGCCCGTGACGGGAGAGGAGGAGGGACTTGCCGTCACGAAGCAGAGTCAGGATAGCCTGTTGCTCCGCTTTGCGGACCTCACACAGGTCAGCGCGGGCCGCGCGAAGAGGTTGAGTCCGCCTCCGTGGATGGAGGTGCTTGCCTCCTCAGGAGACATCCCGCTGCTCGTGGCGGGCGAAGAGAAAGGCAGAAGGGTGGCCGCGCTCGCCTTCGCGCCCGAGGACTCCGACCTTCCGCTGCAGGTAGCATTCCCCATCCTCGTTGACAACTTGATGCGCTACCTCAAGCCCCGAGGCGTCACGACCGTGTCGGGGGCGGTCAGCCCGGGCGCTGTGGTGCCGGTGCCTCCATCGGCGCAGGGAGTGCCCACCATTGTGAGGGCACCCGACGGGCAGAGCACACAAGCAGCTGGCGCCTCCACCACCTACGCGGACACGGCGCAATCGGGAGTGTACGAGGTTCTAAGCGGAGACCGGCTCGTGTCTCGCTTCTTCGTTAACGCGGGCAGTGAGCGGGAATCGAACGTCACAGCGTTTTCCCCGATCCCTCTCAAGCAGGGTGGTGAGGTACGAGGCGAAGCCCCCCGCTCCGCGGGTCGCGAGCGCTGGTGGCCGCTCGTCGCTCTCGCTCTCGGCGTGCTCCTACTCGAGTGGTGGCTGTACAGCCGAAGCTTGCGGCGCGCCGGCCGGAGGCGGGCGGCGTGAGCATCACCTTCTCCCAGCCACTCCTGCTGCTCCTGCTCGCGCTGCTGCCCGGGCTCGTGTGGCTGGGGCTCCGAGGAGCACGGCGTACTCGCCGAACGTGGGTCATCGTTGGTCTGCGCACGGCCTCTGTCCTGTTCCTCATCCTCGCCATCGCGGGCGCCTCGCTCGTCGTGCCGCAGGACAAGCTCTCCGTGGTATTCGTGGTCGACGCCTCCGACAGCCTGGGACCGGAAGGCCGCACCAGCGGGCTCGAATGGGTACGCGAGGCGTACAAGAACGCTGGACCGAGCGACCGGACCGGACTGATCCTCTTCGGCAAGGACCCGCTTGTCGAGCACGACGTAGACGAGAGGAGGGAGTTGGGAGAGGTCCTCTCCTATCCCGACGCCACAGCAACGGATATTCCCTCCGCCATCCGACTCGCGCTGGCACTCTTTCCGGAAGGTACGCAGAAGCGCATCGTGCTCCTCAGCGATGGCAACAACAACGTGGGCGACATCGAGGAGGCAGCCAGGTTGGCCGCGGTTGCGGGGGCGCAGATACAGACCCATGCGCTCGGTGAGACCCGCCGCAACGATGTCTCGATCGAGGCAGTGAAGGCGCCCCCGCGCGTGCGGAGAGGCGAGAGTTTCGAGATAGAGGTCGAGGTCTCCAGCACCGATCCGCGTAAGGGCACGCTCGAGTTGTTGGGTGATGGCACCGTAATAGCCCAGCGACCGGTGGACATCCAGGCGGGCAGTAATACCTACATCGTCAATGTGGGTCCTCAACAGAAGGGGTTCAGGCGGTGGCAGGCGCGGGTCGTGGGAGAAGGCGACTCCGTGCACCAGAATAACGCCGGGGCCGCGTTCACATACATAGAGAGCCCTCCACGAGTGCTCGTGGCGGAAGAGGAGGATGGCGAGGGCGGCAACCTCGAGGCAGCACTGAAAGCCACCGGTCTCGACGTTACGCGTACGAACGTCTCTCGCCTGACACGCTCGCTCGCTGGTCTCAGCGAGTACGCGGCGGCAGCTCTCGTCGACGTGCCGCTGGAGGCGCTGCCGGACGAGGGCAGACTGCTACAGACATACGTGCGCGACCTCGGCCGGGGACTTGTCGCCGTCGGCGGCGAGCAGAGCTACGCGCTCGGCAACTACTTCAACTCGCCGCTGGAGGCGACACTGCCCGTGGAGTCGCGGCTGAAGAATAAGCAGAAGGACCCGGCCGTGGCAATGGTCATGGCGATAGACAAGTCGGGCAGTATGGCTGAGTCCCACACGGGCGAGGGGGGAGTGGCTGCGGGCGAGGCGCCGAAGGTGGACGTCGCTAAGGAGGCCGCGCTCCAGGCGGCCCAACTCCTAAGCCCTGAGGACGAGTTCGGCGTGGTCGCGTTCGACACAGCAGCCAGGTGGGTCATCGACACTCAGCCAGTTGGTGATGCGGGAGACGTGGGAGACGCGTTGGCAGGAATCCAGGGCGGTGGCGGCACAAATATCTACGGCGGGCTCGCCGACGCAGTCCGCAGCCTCAAGACCAGCAAGGCGAGCATCAAGCACGTCATCCTACTCACCGACGGCTGGAGCGAGACCGGGAACTACGACGACCTCCTGGCAGAGGCTCGATCAGCAGGGATCACCGTCAGCACCGTCTCGGCGGGTGGTGGCTCTCCAAACTTGCTCAGAAGTATCGCTGAGAAGGGGAACGGCGCCTACTACGTCGCACGGGACAACTCTCAGATACCGAAGATCTTCGTAAAAGAGACCCGTCTGAAGATGCGTAACTACATCCAGGAAAAGGAGTTCACACCTTCCATCACAGCTCCTTCGCCGGTTCTCAAGGGGCTCGACAGCATTCCATCCCTGCTCGGATACGTTGGAACGACCGCGAAGCCGACAGCCTCTGTGGCTCTTTCCTCACCGGAGAAGGACCCAGTCCTCGCGCAGTGGCAGTACGGGCTCGGCCGGGCGGTGGCTTGGACCTCCGACGCCAAGAGCCGTTGGTCCGCGAACTGGATCGGCACCACGGAGTACGCCCGCCTGTGGTCCCAGTCAGTTGGCTGGGTGCTTGCCCGTCCGTCGGAGAACCTGCAGGTAGAGATCGCCCAGTCCGGGGGGAAAGCCAAGGTGATCGTGGACGCTCTGAAGCCGGGTGGTGCATTCCTCAACGGCGCGCAGGGGAAGATCGACGTCATGTCTCCCAGCAACGAGCTCGCCGAGGCTAGACTAATTCAAACCGCTCCGGGCCGGTACGAGGCTACAATACCGGCAACTGAGCAGGGCTCCTACATCACCTCGGTCTCGCTGGCTGCAGCTGGGCAGGTCTCGCACGCCCCCACGACAGGCTTCGCGGTCGGCTACTCGCCGGAGTACAGGTTTCTTGGCACAAACCAGTTGACGCTGACGAAGATGGCGTCGCTGACCGGGGGGCGCGAGCTGAGCGTGCCGGCGCATGCCTACAGGCACGATCTGTCCGCCGTGGTCTCTACTCGCCCCCTCTGGTGGCCCCTCACTCTGCTCGCCCTCCTGCTGCTGCCGCTGGAGGTCGCCGTGCGGAGACTAAAGTCCGGGTATCTGCGCGCACTCAGGACGACGCGCCGAACCGTGCCCCCCGCGGCTAACCTGGAGACGGCCGCTCCGCAGCCACACACTGAGCCTCCTGTCCCAGAGGCAGTGGCGCCACCGCCAATGGAAGCGGCTGAACCAACCGGCGAGTCGGAACAGACTGACGCGACCGAGCCGATGGAGACGGATCCTATGGACCGGCTACGACTCGCGAAGAACCGTGCAAGGCGGGGTTGAGCAACGTCCGCCAGGCTTCCCCGATACGCGGCGGTACACCGTCTCTAACGCATCTGTGGCGTCGGCGCTGGAGCGGACCCTATTATGGCTGCAAGAAGTCCCACAGGGTAGCAGCCACTTGAGGGCAGACATTGACCAGGAAGAAGGTACGTGCGTGCAGCAAAGTTGCATACTCTGCTCAGGCTACGTTGGGTTCGTATCCGCAGCGTGCCTGGCCGAGCTCGGCAACAGCGTGACCTGTGTGGACACGAACATAGATAGGGTACGGTCATTGCAGGACGACCGAGTGCCGTTCTACGAGCCGGGACTCGAGGAGTTGGTAGCGGAACGTGTCTGCTGGAAAGCTTAGTTTCACGTCACAGTACCATGAAGGCGTTGCGGAGGTGAGCTTCGTCTTCCTCTGCCTACCTACACCGGCTAGTGCGAACGGCGTCGCCAACCTGACGATCTATTGAACGCCGAAGGTTCCGAATAGTAGTTACTGTGGAAGGGTGGCGGAGCGACGGACTTCTCCGTTACGCCGCCCTGCGTGCCCTCCTGCGCTTCATCATCGCCTGGTACCTGCACGTTTCAGTACAGTAGCGGTTCCGGCCGCTGGCGTGGTAGGGAGTGCTGCAGTGATCGCAGAGGCGCTGCCCCTCGTGCAGCACGACCTTGCGCAAGGGGGTTGGCTTCTTGCCCATCCAGCATGAAGGGGCGGTACACCGGGTGCAAGGGAAGGAACGGTATCTCCTGTATTCGTCCAGACAGGGGTAGAGACTCACGGCGTAGACCTCCTCGCGTCAACTGCATGCCGACCTCCATTATATAGAACGTATGTTCTAAAGTCAACCGCTCGCGCCCCGCTCGGAAGCACTCCTTCCCGTCTTGCCTGCCTTGCTGCCGATATAATGAGGTGGATGGAGAGGAGGCGCCTTTGGAGACGGACATAGACCGCGTGCTGATCCCGCGGACTGAGTTGCTGGCACGGGTAGATGAGCTGGGTGCACAGCTTCGGAGTGAGTACGCATCCTCTACGCCGATATTCCTCGGCGTGCTGAACGGTGCGATGATGTTTCTCGCCGACCTCATCCGCGCCTGTCAGATACCTCTGACGCTCGACGTAATGGCGGTCAGCTCGTACGGCGCGAGCACCCGGTCCAGCGGAGCCGTCCGCATCCTCAAGGACCTGGATCGCAACATCGAGGGTAGGGACGTTATCGTGGTCGAGGATATCGTCGACACGGGACTTACGCTCTCCTACCTGCTCGACAATCTACGCGCACGACAACCTTCAAGCATCAAAGTATGCGCTCTACTCGACAAACGGGAGCGGCGCACAGTGGACGTAGAGCTTGACTGGATTGGGTTCGAGATACCGGATCTCTTTGTCGTCGGGTACGGCCTCGACTTTCGAGACCTCTATCGCAACCTGCCGTACATAGGCGTGCTGAAGCCGCACCTGTACTCCGAGTAGAAGTTCCACACGCGCTGCCCGAGGCGGCAGAGGCTCCGCCACACGCACGGTCGTTCGCGACGTATTTGTATTATTGGAGTGATAGTATTAGAGGCACGGATAGTGCACGGCGAACGGGCCGACGCAACTCACGCCCGACTCGCGGTTAGAGTGTCGAAGAGCAAGCCGGAGGCTTGATGAAGAACGACCGAACGACCAACCCGGATATAGACTCCCGTGAGGTACAGCGCGGTAGGCACCCTGGCGACCGGTACGTACGGGTCAAGCACGACCCAAAGTTTCAAGCCGCGGGACCCGGCTTTCTGACGGTCACAGCGGCGGCGGAACAGCCGGCGGGAGGCTTCACCGGGTGGGTCAATAGAGCAAAGAAAATCCTCCTCGGTCCGCCACTGTCAACTGCTCAGGCGGCTCACGAACGGCTCACAAAGACGAAAGCACTTGCGGTGCTCTCCTCCGACGCACTCTCTTCCGTGGCATACGCTCCAGAGGAGATCCTGCTCGCCCTACTCCTGGCAGGAACCGCCGCCCTAGCGTACTCGGTACCGATCGCGGGAGCCATCGTAGTACTGATGGTGATCGTCGCCTTCTCATACAGTCAGACCATCAAGGCATACCCCAAGGGCGGGGGCTCCTACGTCGTCGCGTCGGACAACCTCGGCACCCTGGCAGGCCTCACCGCGGGTGCTGCGCTGATGATAGGTTACGTCCTCACCGTGGCGGTGAGCATCTCGGCCGGTGTGGACGCGCTTATCGCAGCCTTGCCGTGGCTCGAGGCCCACAGGGTCTCGCTCGGAGTCGGGTTCATTGTGCTCGTTACGCTGGCGAACCTGCGGGGCGTGCGTGAAGCTGGAACCATATTCGCCATCCCAACCTACGGCTTCATCCTCAGCATGTTCGCGCTCATAGGATACGGTCTGTACGGGTTGTACACAGGCACCGTAAGCCCGGTGCCGGTCGAGTCAGCCCAGCACGCCGGAAGTGCTGCCGTGCCTGCCGTCAGCCTGTTCCTGCTGATGCGCGCGTTCGCTTCGGGCTGCGCGGCGATGACCGGCGTCGAGGCAATCTCCGACGGCGTCCCTGCCTTCAAGGAACCAGAGTGGAAGAACGCCCGTACCACCCTTGTATGGATGGTTGCGATCCTCGGCACAACCTTCGCCAGCCTCTCCTTCCTCGCATGGCGATACGGCGTCGTCCCTGACGAGGAAGGATCGGAGACATTGATCTCGCAGATCGCGGCACTGCTCGTCGGGCAAGGCCTGTTCTACTACCTGATTCAGGCCAGCACCGTGATGATCCTCATCCTGGCGGCCAACACGAGTTTCTCGGATTTTCCACGCTTGAGCTACTTCATGGCGCGAGATCGCTTTCTGCCACACCAGTTCGAGTACAGAGGGGATCGCCTTGCCTACTCCAACGGCATCGTGACCCTCGGTGTCGTATCCGCCGGCTTGCTGGTTGCCTTTGCCGGTGACACGAACTCGCTCATCCCCCTCTACGCCGTCGGCGTCTTCCTGGCCTTCACGCTCTCTCAAAGCGGAATGGTGATGCGCTGGTGGCGCAGGCGAGAACATGGGTGGAGGCGGAGCCTGACCATCAACGCCATAGGGGGCGTCACAACTGCGCTCGTCACGCTCGTGGTGGCCATCGTGAGGTTCCGGGAAGGCGCGTGGATAGTCGTCTTCGTGCTACCGGTGCTGATACTTATCTTCATAGCCATAAACCGACACTACACGAGCTCGACCGGCGAGCTCGCCACCGAGACGCCGCTGGAGCCGTCGGAGATTAAGCACACGGTGCTGGTGCCGGTGGCTAGCCTCAACCGAGTGGCGATCCAGAGCCTTGCGTACGCCCGCTCGATCAGCCCGAACGTGACCGCGGTCCATGTCGCGGATAGCCCGGAGGCCGCCGAGGAGTTCCAGCGAAAGTGGAAGAGGTGGGAGCACCTTGCTAAGCTGGTTGTTATCGAGTCCCCATACAGGTCCCTGGTCACGCCAATCCTCGCGTATATAGACGCGGTGGACAGGACCCACCCGGACGACACACTGACGGTGGTGATACCGGAGTTCGTGCCCAAGCACTGGTGGGAGCGGTTGCTGCACAACCAGACTGCGTTTCGCCTGAAGGCGGCGCTCCTCTTCCGGCCGGGCACCGTCGTCGTGAACGTCCCTTACCACCTCCGTGGCGAGGGCCAGCGGATACCGTCGGGACGATAATGCAGAAAGGGGGCGAACAGCAACTGCCCGCCCCCTCGCTTAGCGAATCGACTTAGGTCGCTACGCCTAGTAGAACGGGAATCTGTCGGTAAGCTCCTGCACGCGATGCTGCAGATCGGCCATGTCCGACTCGTCGCGCCGCTCAATAACGCTCGCTATGATGTCCCCGATCTCCTCGATCTCCGCCTCGCGCATCCCGCGAGTCGTGATCGCCGGTGTCCCGATCCTGATGCCGCTCGTAACAAAGGCGGATTCAGTGTCAAACGGTACTGTGTTCTTGTTGACCGTCACGCCGACAGTCTCCAGAAGGGTCGAGGCCGCCTTGCCGGTGATCCCCTTGTTCCGTAGATCAACAAGGATCAGGTGGTTATGCGTGCCGCCGCTCACCAAGTCGAAGCCTCGCGCCATCAGAACTTCCGCCAGCACGGCAGCGTTCCGGACGACCTGTCGCTGATACTCGTTGAACTCGGGCTGCAGAGCCTCTTTGAGCGCGACCGCCTTCGCTGCGATCACGTGCATGAGAGGTCCCCCCTGAATGCCGGGGAACACCGCGCGGTCCAGGTCTTTCGCATACTCTTCCTTGCACATCACTAGCCCGCCGCGAGGACCGCGCAGCGTCTTGTGGGTGGTGGTAGCAACGAAGTCGGCATACGGTATGGGGCTCGGATGCACACCAGCAGCGACGAGCCCGGCAATGTGCGCCATGTCCACGAATAGCTTCGCACCAACCTCGTCCGCGATCTCCCGAAACCTGGCGAAGTCGATCTCCCTCGGGTATGCACTTGCGCCCGCGACAATGACCTTGGGCCGGTGCTCGCGGGCGACCTCCCGAACCTGATCGTAGTCAATCCTACCGGTCTCCCGCGAGACGCCGTACCGGACAAAGTTGTAGTAGAGACCGGAGATGTTGATTGGGTGCCCATGCGTGAGGTGGCCACCGTGGCTGAGATCCATCCCCAGCACGGTGTCGCCCGGCTGGAGGAGTGTCAGGTACACTGCCATGTTGGCCTGAGCACCGCTATGAGGCTGCACATTCACGTGGTCCGCACCGAAGAGCCGGCTTGCACGCTCTATCGCGAGCCGCTCCACCACATCCACGTACTCACAACCACCGTACCACCGCTTGCCCGCCAAACCCTCGGCGTACTTGTTCGTCATTACGGAGCCCTGGGCCTCCATCACGGCGCGTGATACGAAGTTCTCACTCGCAATCATCTCCAGGGTGCTCATCTGGCGCATCCGCTCCTGCTCTATCGCACCTGAAACCTCGGGATCGAAGCCGGACAAGGAGGATGAAGAGGCGGTCGCTTCCGTGCTTATAGTCATTGGGGGTACCTCTCGGTCGTGCTGTGATCGGATTTCGAACCATTGTATCAACCGCACGACCCTGTCCGTAGAGGTTTCCCGTTGTGAATGCTCGCGGGACTGAAGATCACGCAAGTGTGGCCCACCGTTCACGGAGCAGTTCGGGGCCAGCCTGCGTGCACGAATTGGTGTGCGGGCCGGGGTGCGCCATGGCGTCCACACGATGAATACAAGCCCAGCGCCAGTTGCATCAGAGGCGTTGCTGCTTGCGGGGTCGGAGCCAGGCTCAGTGTGCCCCTATGGTAGACAGCGGGATTCCCAGCGTTATGACAACGAGGCCGAAGTGGTAGCCGGGAGTCGCTCGGCAGGCGGAGCATTATCGCGCTGCATGTCGGCGTTTCTCACCATTTCCAGAAAGTACAAGTGAAAACGGGGGTCGCCAGTCAGCTCGGGGTGGAAGCTCGTGCCGAGGAGGTTACCCTGCCGTACAGCCACGATCGTTCCATCCTCAAGCTTGCCCAACACCTCGACGTCCGGACCGACATCCTCGACGAGCGGCGCGCGGATGAAAACGGCATGCACCGGTTCTTCGCCCATCTGGGGCACCGGAATGTCGGTCTCAAACGAGTCTAGCTGGCGACCGAACGCATTGCGCCGCACTCGTACGTCCATCGCGCCGACCAGCGGCTGACGGTGCGGCCCTATGTCCTTGGCAAGCAGGATCATGCCGGCGCAGGTGCCCCAGACTGGGCGGCCCTGCTCTATCAGCGCCTTGAGTGGCTCAAGCAGCTCATAGCTCACGAGAAGCTTGCCGATTGCCGTGCTCTCCCCGCCAGGCATTATCAGCCCGTCCACTTCGGCAAGTTGCCGGGCAGTGCGCACCTCGACGGGCTCCGCCCCTACCTCTCGCAGCATGCGGGCGTGCTCCTTGAAGTCACCCTGGAGGGCAAGCACACCTATTCGCCGTGGCGTCTGCATTGGCTTGATGCTACCAGCCCCGAACGGCCATTACCTGCTCGCGCGGGATGGTGTTGATCTCGATACCGACCATCGGCTCTCCAATCCCGCTGCTGACTCTGGCAAGGATGTGTGCATCCTGGTAATGGGTCGTGGCTTCGACTATCGCCTTCGCTCGCGTCGAGGGGTTGCCCGACTTGAATATCCCACTCCCTACGAAGACGCCATCCACGCCAAGCTGCATCATCAGCGCGGCATCGGCAGGAGTAGCAACGCCCCCGGCGGCGAAGTTGACCACGGGCAGGCTGCCGGTCCGAGCCACCTCGGCGACGAGCTCGTACGGAGCTTGAATGTCCTTCGCGTACGACATCCACTCCTCCTGCGGCAGGTTCTGCAGCCGTCGAACCTCACCATACACCGAACGCGCATGGCGAACCGCCTCGACGACGTTGCCCGTACCGGCCTCGCCCTTCGTGCGGAGCATCGAAGCCCCCTCACCAACCCGGCGCAACGCCTCACCCAGGTCCTTGCAGCCACACACGAACGGCACCTTGAACTCGTGCTTGTTAATGTGGTAACGCTCGTCGGCGGGCGTGAGCACTTCGCTCTCGTCAATGTAGTCCACGCCGAGGGCCTCGAGGATCTGTGCCTCGACGAAATGACCGATGCGTGCCTTCGCCATAACCGGTATCGTCACCGACCTGATGATTTCCTCGATCAGGGCCGGATCACTCATCCTGGCCACGCCGCCCTGTGCTCGTATGTCGGCGGGAACTCGTTCGAGCGCCATGACCGCGACGGCACCCGCGTCCTCGGCGATTCGCGCCTGCTCGGCGTTGATGACGTCCATTATCACGCCACCCTTGAGCTGCTGCGCGAGGCCCTTCTTCGTGAGTTCTGTTGACATCGTAACCATTCCCAGCCTCCTAGATGACGACAGCAGGTCCCGCTGTATGACGATACGCATCTTCATTCTACCGTGGCACCGGCGATTGCCACAAGCCGCGGCGCCACCGCGGGGTTCGGCACGGTAGTAGGTTATGTCTAACGCCGTGGGCGCAGGTCCACCGGAAGCGGACTCGGCTCCGGGCGCAGTCACGGCTGGTATACTCGTCGGGTGAACTCACCTTACCAACAGGCAACCGTGCCACGGCGTCTACGCCTTGAGTGGAAGGCCGCGCGGTGAGAAATCGCGACTTAGAATGGCTGCGCACACCTGTCGGCCGCGGCTTTCTACTCGCCGCCATCGCCACCGCATCCACCGGTTTCGCTATGTCCGCCCAGCAGAACATAGTGGCGAACTATTTCGAGCAGGAGCTTGCGCTCAGCGGACCGCAGTTCGGGTATATCACAGCGATCCGGGAGGTACCCGGCTTTCTCCTCATCTTTCTCACGGCGGTCTTCTACCGACTCTCCCTGCCTCATCTCACTGCGGGTGCTCTCCTCCTCCTTGCGGTAGGCTACGGCCTGTTCGGTCTGTCGGACTCTTTCTGGACCGTCGCTCCATGGGTTGTCATTAGCTCCATCGGCTATCACACGTGGTTGCAAACCCAGTACGCACTCGGCATGAGCCTGACGGCAGAGGCCGGCTCGGGGCGCATACTCGGAAGGTTGGCGGCTATAAACAATGCCGGGGTACTGGTCGCAATGGTCACCGTACTGGTGAGCTTCCGGTACGAATGGCTTTCATTCGACTCCACTTTCTTGCTGTGCGGCCTGCTTGCACTAATAGCTGCAGTTGCGATCGCGCGGTTTCCCCACCTGCACAATGGAGAGGTCAGGGCGCAGGCGATCAGGCGGACACCCCTCGTACTTCGCAGAGAATATCGATACTACTACCTGCTGAGCCTCCTTGACGGTGGTCGGCAGCAGATCTTCTTTTCGTTCGGGCTGTGGGTGCTGGTTGATCGTTTTGGATTAGATGTGCCTGCGATCTCGGCTCTACTCATCTCCGTCACCGTTTTAGGCGTCATCGCGAGTCCGTGGGTAGGTCGCACAATCGACGAGCATGGTGAGCGGGAGGTGCTCGCCGCAGTGAACGTCGCGTATATTGTGGCGCTTGGTGGGTACGCATTCTTCGACAATGCCATCGCCGTGATGGCATGCTATGTCCTCTACTCGTTCATCTTCCCGTTCTCACACATCGGCGCGGCAACTTACCTGCGGAAGGTTGCACCCGCCGACGAGATCGCGCCATCGCTCGCTATGGGACTCACAATGCAGCACGCAGCGGCCGTAGCGGTTCCCATCGCGACCGGCTATGTGTTGAGCTACGTCGGCTACCAGTTGCCGTTCCTAGTTGCCTGCGCTTTCGCGTGCCTGACTGTTTTAGTGACCCGCCGCCTCTCTCCGGAGACGCAGAAGTCCTCCCGCCGCCTGAGTGAAGAGGCGGAAGCAAGGACGTTCGCCACAGTTGAGGCGCGGTAGAGCCCGCTTCCACGATCGCATCAGATAGCACATTGGTCGTGCGCAATGAGTCGGGATGGAGCCGCTCCGCAAGCATCCAGCGATGAAAGCAGCGTTCGTGGCCGGTAACCTTTCCGGGGTCCGGTCCGGGGGCAAGGACGCGCTAGAATCAGGCCCGGGAGCGTCCGTTCGGCAGAAACAACCCTCAGCGAAGCAGGGTCTGTAGCCGGGCGACGATCATCCCGATGGCAGCCTCGTTCAACCCTCCCTCCGGGATTATCACGTCCGCATAGCGCTTGCTCGGCTCGACGAACTGCAAGTGCATTGGACGCACAGTCGCCATATATTGAGTCACTACCGATTCGAGCGTGCGACCGCGCTCGTGCAGGTCGCGGAGCAGACGGCGCACGAAGCGAACATCCGCATCGGTGTCCACGAATAGTTTCAGATCCATCAGCGCGCGCAGCTCGGCGTTCTCGAGCACGAGTATTCCGTCCACGAGCACGATGCTGGCCGGAGAGACCTGCTCCGTCCTCGCCGTGCGCTCGTGGAGAGCGAAGTCGTACACCGGCTTCTCGATTGGTTGGCTGTCGAGCAGAAGCTCGATGTGCTGCCGCAGCAGGAGGTTGTCAAGAGAGTCGGGGTGATCGTAATTGATTTGCGCTCGCTTTTCTAGCGACAACTCTGGACGCGACCTGTAGTATGAGTCCTGCTCCAGGCGCACGATCGACGCGCCCTTCAACTCGCGCAGGATCGAGTTTACGAGTGTCGTCTTTCCCGAGCCACTTCCCCCTGCCACACCGATGACAACGCTCACGCCACACCTCCTCCAGAAGTATACGGGCACTCAGAGGTGGAAGCGCCACTATAACGAACCCTAATGCAAGTCATAATGTCAATCAGCAACGGTGCCTCACCTGGCGTGGACATCGGTTCCGCTCGCCCCATAGAGTAGGTTTGAGGCAAACGATCAATGGAGGAGCTAGGATTTGACCCTGGAGCAGGTACAGGCCCCCTCAAAAGAAGAACTGGAAGCGCTGAACGAGCGACTCGCGGCCGCCACTCCGCAGGAGATACTTCAGTGGGTGGTGGATGTCCACGGCGAGCAACTGATACTGGCGTGCTCCTTCGGCGGCATCTCGGGAATGGCATTGCTGGACATGGCGGTGAAGATAAAGCCAGACATCGCCATCTTCTATCTCGATACCGACTTTTTGTTCCCGGAAACGTACAACCTGAGGGATCAGGCTGCGACTCGCTACAACGTCCAGCCTCTCGCCTTCAGGTCGAGACTCACCCCCGAGCAGCAAGCCACCCAATACGGCGACAAGCTGTGGGAGCGCGACCCGGACGCTTGCTGTGCGGTCCGCAAGGTGGAACCGAACAAGCGTGCCCTGGAAGGTCGTACCGCGTGGATCGCCGGCCTGAGGCGTGACCAGGCGAGCACGCGTCGCAACGTGGAGCCCGTGGCTTGGGACGCAAAGTTCGGGCTGTACAAAGTCAGCCCACTGGCGTACTGGGACGAGAAGCAGGTGTGGAAGTACATCTTCGCCAACGACGTCCCGTACAACCCGCTGCACGACGAGGGATATCCGAGTATCGGGTGTATGTACTGCACCCGCGCTGCTGGACAGGGCGAGGACATGCGGGCGGGCAGGTGGAATGGTCAGAACAAGGTGGAATGCGGACTTCACAAGTAGACGCATAGTGGGTCCAGAAGGAGCCGACCGTCCTCTCGAATCGGGCAGGTCGGTCGGGGAATAATTACGGAGGAAGATCACAGCTTGGAACAGCAAGGATTCACGGTTTGGTTCACGGGGCTATCCGGTGCCGGCAAGACAACGCTCGCCGATAGGCTTGAGCCGATCTTACGGGAGCGCAGACTTAAGGTAGAGAAGCTGGACGGCGACGTTATTAGAACAAACCTTTCGAAGGGTCTTGGTTTCTCGAAGGAGGACCGCGACGCGAACATCCGTCGCATAGCGTTCGTATGCGATTTGCTGACGCGCAACGGCGTGGCCGTTATCACGAGCGCCATCTCGCCTTACAGGGACGTGCGCGATGAGGCACGGCAGACAATCGGTAACTTCGTCGAGGTATACGTGCGCTGCTCCATTCCGGAGTTGGCACGTCGCGACGTGAAGGGCCTCTACGCGAAGGCGCTCTCCGGCGAGATACAGAACTTCACCGGAGTTTCGGACCCTTATGAGGAGCCTCTCAACCCTGAGGTAGTCGTAGACTCTGAGACCGAGGATGTTGAGGAGAGCCTCCAGAAGGTGGTCACCAGGCTCGAAGAACTGGGCTACCTGCCTGTCAGCGCGCTGGCCTCGCGCTAGGAACCAGCCGCACCTTATTTGCTTGTAACCAAGAGGAGAATGGAGCACTAATGGCAGAACTCATTGCACCCCACGGGGGTAAACTCGTCAATCGCGTTGCCTCGGAGCGTGATATCGATCGGCTGCTCCAGGAGGCGGCCACCCTGCCAAGCCTCGAGATCAATAGCCGCGAGCAGTCGGACCTGGAGCTACTGGCGGTAGGCGCCTTCAGCCCACTCCCGGGCTTCATGAATGAGGCGGATTACAGGAGCGTCGTCGACCAGATGCGCCTGGCGAACGGCCTCCCCTGGAGTCTGCCGATTACTCTCTCCGCTGGCGAGCTGCAGGCTGCCGCTCTCTCGCAGGGATCGCGGGTAGCCCTCCGGCGGGACGGTGCTCCGGTGGCGATCCTTGAGGTCGAGGACGTGTACGCCTACGACAAGGAGCGCGAGGCCGAAGCGGTGTACGGAACGACCGACGAGGCGCATCCCGGAGTGAAGGCGTTGTACGCCCAGGGCGACCTGCTGATCGCAGGCGACGTAACACTGTTGCGGTCGAACCGTTCTCAGTTCTTCGCGTCGCACAACCTCACCCCGGCCGAGACACGCCAGCTCATCTCAGAGAAGGGTTGGCGTACAGTGGTAGGCTTCCAAACTCGCAACCCCGTGCACCGCGCGCACGAGTACATCCAGAAGTGCGCGCTTGAGCTCGTCGATGGCCTGCTGCTGCATCCGCTTGTCGGCGACACTAAGAGCGACGACATCCCGGCGGACGTACGAATGAGCTGCTACGAGATACTACTGGAGAAGTACTACCCGCAGGATCGCGTGCTGCTCAGCGTGCTACCCGCCGCGATGAGGTACGCGGGGCCCCGTGAGGCGATCTTTCACGCACTCGTGCGCAAGAATTACGGCTGCACGCACTTCATTGTTGGGCGCGACCACGCGGGCGTCGGGTCGTACTACGGCACGTACGACGCTCAGCTGATGTTCGACCGCTTCGAGCCGGAGGAGCTGGGGATCACCCCCATGAAGTTCGAGCACACCTTCTGGTGCAACGACTGCGAGGGCATGGCGTCCACGAAGACCTGTCCCCATTCGAAGACGAGCCACGTAGCACTCAGCGGCACCCGCGTCAGGCAGATGCTCACGGACGGCGAAATGCCCCCAATCGAGTTCACCAGGCCCGAGGTGGCGCAGGTGCTCATCCAGGCGTACGCGGGCGTCGCGTCACCCGCCAGGAACGGCTAAAGAGGCAACTCGGTGAGCAACATAGCGCGACGGTCCGAAGAGTGGCATCTCAACCGCGACTGGACCGTCGCGCTGGTTGCGTTCGTGCTCGTCCTCCTGGTAAAGCTGGGGCTTTCCGTGCCGTGGGAACAAGCACTACCCGCCAGCCTGCAACCTGGAACCCACCACTTCGAGCCTAACATAGCCCTTGCGGGTCTGCTCGTTGGATTCCTTGTAGGGCTAACGGGAATGGGTAGCGGCGCTCTCATGGCGCCGGTGCTCATATTCGTGCTGCACGTGAAGCCGTCGCTCGCCGTGGGCTCGGACCTGGTCTACGCCTCAGTAACCAAGGTCTTCGGCGCCTTTCAGCACTACAAACATGGGACCGTCGATCTGACTCTGACGCGCTGGCTGGCCGCGGGGAGCATTCCTGGGGCGCTGCTCGGCGCTCAGTCACTCGGCTGGCTACGCGCGGCCTACGGAGAGTCGGTCGAAGCACTCATACTACGCGCTCTTGGCGTTGCCTTCATCCTCGTTAGCGGGTCGCTCCTGCTCAAGGCGCTACTACCAACGAGGCGTCAGGCTGAGGACGGCCCGCTGAAAATGTCTGTCCGACGGAAGTCGGCTACTGTGTTGCTCGGCGTGGCTGTCGGGCTGCTCGTCGGCGTGACCAGCGTCGGCTCGGGAAGCCTGCTGATGACGGCCCTGATCCTCTTCTACCCACTATCCACGTCGCGCCTCGTGGGAACGGACATCTTCCACGCCGTCATGCTGACCGCCGCAGCGGGAGCGTCACACTTCGCCGCCGGTAATGTGGACCTCGTACTCGTCTCGAACCTGCTTCTGGGCTCAGTTCCAGGCATCGTACTCGGCAGCCGGCTGGTGAACCTAGCACCGGAGCGCATGCTTAGAACCCTGCTCTCCCTTGTCCTGTTAGCGACGGGCGTGAAAATGGCGCTGGGATGAGAGAGACTGTCGCCGACAGCGCTCCGCTACACACCATCAATCAACCCACTCCCTATCACGTGTGGGTATGGAGGCGGGTCAAGCGCTATGCGCCCGGCTTACTCGCTCTCGCTGCTGTCGGATATCTGGCCCTGCTCGCCTCCTACTTCCTGACCGGCCTCCAATATGTCCCCACGGCGGTACTGCTCGGTGCCTTTATCAGTAACACCTTCGGGGTGCACCCGGCTCTCCATAAGGGCATCAGTACGTACGAGTTGTGGCTGAAGGCAGGAATAGTGCTGCTGGGCGCTCAGATAGCTTTCTCCGCGCTTGGCCCATACCTGCTCAAGGCGCTCCCGGTTGCCGCCCTCGTGGTTGCCTTGAGCATCTACACAGTGCTTGCCGTTGGGCGGCTGCTGGCACTTCCGGACCGCCTGTGCATGCTCCTGGCGGCGGGCACGGGAGTGTGCGGTGTGTCGGCAATCATTCACACGGCCCCGGAGATCGGCGCAGACGACGAGGAGATTGAGTACGCCGTCGGCGCGATACTTGTTCTGGGAGCGGCAGCCATCGTGCTCTATCCACTTGTCGGTTCGGTAACGGGCCTGTCGGAGCAGGTGTACGGTCTGTGGACGGGACTATCGGTGAACAACACGGCCGAGGCGGTCGCTACCGGCTACAGTTTCACCATCGCCGCGGGCAGCATCGCAATAGCCACCAAAGTATGCCGCGTGCTCATGCTCGGTCCCGCGGTCGCTTTCCTCGGCTCGCGAGCGCGCTCGGAGCCCGGTGCGCGACGGCTACCTGGAGTCCGTCAGGCATGGCGCCGGCTCCCGAAGTTCGTGCTCGTCTTCCTCGCTTTCTCGTTGGTTGCCAGTACGGGAGTACTCTCCGACGGAGACCTGGTCTCGCTCGCGAACACTTCTCAGTGGCTCTTTCTGCTCGCCTTCGCGGGGATAGGTTTCAAGCTGCGCTGGGCTGATATCCGCACCGTCGGGCCACGCCCTGTCATCGCCGTAGCGGTAGCCAGCGTATTCCTTTCAGCCATCACGCTACTTGCTTCCCTACTCGTTGCCCCGGTCATGTTCTAGTAGGTCGTTCGCAAGGAACGGCAGTCCCGAGGCTCGGCCGAGTCTCTCAGCGTATGTCGAACTCCTGAGCGGCGGTATAATATCCTCGCACGCCCGGCCTGAGACGGCGCCCGTTCCTTGGGCGTGCGCATTTTCGGAAAGGATCCTGCTTGATGGACCTTGCGGTTAAACCGACCAACGTCGACTACTACCTGATGGAAGAGTTGCTGACTGCCGAGGAGCGCGACATTCGCAACCGGGTGCGTGCGTACTGCGACGAGGAGGTCATTCCGGTCATCAACCGGTACTGGGAGACGGCCGAGTTCCCCTTCGAACTACTGCCCAAGATGGTGGAGTTACAGATCCTGGGTGGAGGCATACAAGGTTACGGCTGTCCCGGCATGAGCCAGACTGCGGTCGGGCTTGTCGGGATGGAGCTATCACGGGGCGACGGCAGCATCGCAACCTTCTTCGGCGTCCATTCGGGTCTCGTTATGACGTCTATCGCGATGCTCGGCTCGGAGGAGCAGCGCAAGCGCTGGCTACCCCCACTGGCACGCCTCGACAAGGTCGGCGCTTTCGGCCTGACAGAGCCTGGCCATGGCTCCGACGTCGTTCTCCTCGAGACAAGGGCACGGCGTGATGGCGACTCGTACGTGCTTGACGGAGCAAAGCGATGGATAGGCAACGCCTCCTTCGCCGATGTGACCATCATCTGGGCTCGTGACGATGACGGAAACGTCGGCGGCTTCCTGGTAGAAAAAGGGACTCCTGGCTTCCAGGCGGAAGTAATGAGAGGCAAGGTGTCCAAGCGTGCCATCTGGCAGGCGGAGATCATGCTCGACGGCGTCCGAGTCCCGGCCGAAAACCGGTTGGCAGGCTCGCGCACCTTCAAGGACACCGTTCGAGTACTGGCCTCCACGCGCTTTGGAGTAGCCTGGGAGGCGCTTGGTCACGCGATAGCGGCTTATGAGATAGCCGTCAAGTACGTACACGAGCGCGTGCAGTTCGACAGGCCGCTGGATAGCTTTCAACTGATTCAGAGCAAACTCGCGGACATGCTTGCGGAGATCACTAGCATGCAGCTGCTGAGTCTTCGCCTGAGCCGGCTAGCTTCGGAAGGCAAGATGACGGCGGGTATGGCGTCTATGGCGAAGATGCACAACGGGCGTAAGGCGCGGGCAATAGTCGCCGAAGCGCGCGACATGCTGGGCGGCAACGGCATCCTGCTCGACTACCACATCGCCCGCCACTTTGCCGACATGGAGGCGGTCTATACGTATGAGGGCACGGACTCGATCCAGTCGCTCATCGTCGGACGCGAGATCACAGGCGTCGCGGCGTTCGCTCCCCGCGAGAGTCCCCGCCTGTACACCGAGGGAGAAGGCAAGACACCGAGCTAGTTTCTGGTGCGGAACAGCCTCCGCGGGTTAGGATTTGTTTGCTGAAGA
>JADDPT010000100.1 GCA_016781735.1 Rubrobacter sp. | reverse complement strand
TGCCTTTCTTATGCACACATGCTTAGGTGGGGGTAGGCACGTCCGGGGCGTCGCGTAAGCGTGGCCCCGGACCGTAGCGGCAGTCAGGACCATTGTTGTTCAGCGAAGGATGCTCCCTCCGATGGTTCTCGATGCCAAGACTCCCCACGCGACAGCTTGTAACGTGACTCAGTGCATGTAGCATTGGCCCTATAGGCGACTATTAGCCCCTCAAGGATTGGTCCCGGAGGTGTCCGATGTACTACGCTCACACGCCGAATGCACGCGGGCAGTGGCACGACCTCCTGCAACATCTGCGAACCGTCTCGGACCTGACGGCAGGATTTGCGGAGCCATTCGGGGCGGCGGAGCTAGGCCGGTATCTGGGTCTCTGGCACGACCTGGGCAAGTTCCACTGGCGGTTCCAGGAGTACCTGAAAGACTGCGAGGCGGGGAATGGACCACCTCGCGGCCCCGATCACAAGGCTGCAGGTTCACAGTTGGCACGGCAGCATGTCACGACGCTCGCGATGCTGGTGCAGGGCCACCACGGCGGACTGAAGGATCCCGAGGCGTTCAAGAAGTGGTTTGCTGAACGGTCGAAGGATCCGGCTACCCAGGAAGCGTTGACCCTCGCAACTCGGGAGATACCCGAGATAAATCCCTCACGGCAACTCGCTCCACCGGTCTTTCTAAAGGATCCCATCGCGACCGAGTTCTTTATGCGGATGCTGTTCTCGGCGCTTGTGGATGCGGACTACCTCGACACCGAGGCGCACGGGAATGCTTGGAAGTCGGTGCAGCGAGGCATGGGGGCGGATATGGCTGAGCTGTGGGAGCGCTTCGAGCGCAGTCGAGAGCGCCTGCCGGCAGACGACGGCACGGTGAACGAAGTGCGGCGCGAGGTGTACGAGGCGTGCCTGCGGGCGGCAGAGTATGCTCCTGGACTGTTCCGGTTGACCGTGCCCACTGGAGGTGGGAAGACTCTCTCGGGGATGGGGTTCGCGCTCCGGCACGCACTGAAGCACGGGCTGCGGCGGATAATCGTCGCAGTGCCGTACATAAGCATCACTGAGCAGACGGCGGGTGTGTACCGCGGCGTGTTCGAGGACGACAGGGATGACCGTCCGATAGTGCTGGAGCATCACAGCGGGGTGGACGCCGAGGAGAAGGATGAGGAGGGGGAGTTCCGTCCCGAGCGGATGTGGTCGCGGCTGGCGGCGGAGAACTGGGACGCACCGATCATTGTTACGACGACCGTACAACTGTTCGAGAGCCTGTTTGCAAACCGGACGGGGAAGACGCGCAAGCTGCACCGCCTAGCGAAGAGCGTGATCATGCTCGACGAAGTGCAGGCGCTGCCTACCCACCTGCTCTCGCCCGCACTCGACGCGCTACGGCAGCTGTGCGACAACTACGGCTCGACGGTCGTGCTCTCGACGGCGACGCAGCCTGCATTTGAGGAGATACCGGAGTTCACGCAGGTGCCCGCGAGGGAGATCGTGCCCGACGCGCCACGTCACTTCGCTGCGCTGAAGCGGGTGACTTACGAGTGGCGGATAGAACGGTCCCTGGAGTGGGGCGAGGTCGCCGAACTCATGCACGAGGAGTCGCAGGCGTTGGCCGTGGTCAACACGAAGAGGGATGCGCTGGCGCTGCTCGAGGCAATAGACGATCCCGATGTGCTGCACCTCTCGACATCGCTGTGCGGCGCACATCGCAGGTGGGTCATCGATAAGGTGAAGCACAGACTTGACGCAGAGGAGCCGTGCAGGCTGGTGTCGACGCAGGTGATCGAGGCAGGAGTCGACCTCGACTTCCCAGTCGTGCTGCGGGCTCTGGGCCCGCTCGACGGGATCATCCAGGTGGCGGGACGCTGCAACCGGGAAGGCCGGCTAGAGCATGGACGCGTAGTTGTGTTCAAGCCGGCTGAGGGCAGGTTGCCACCTGGCACGTATAGGACGGCGACGCAGGAGACGCGGACGGCACTGGGCCTCGGCCTCGACCCAGACGACCCTGAGACATCCCGACGGTACTTCCGGTCACTGTTCCAACTCGTCGATCCGGATGAGAGAGAGATCCAGCATAAGCGCAAGCGACTCGAGTACCCGGAGGTGGCAAGGCAGTTTCGGATGATTGAGGAGGATACGGTTGGGGTCATAGTGACAGGCTACGGCACGGAGGAGGAGCAGGATGGGGTTCGGCGCGAACTCGAGAGCCTGCGGCACAACCCCTCGCGCGTGCGTGGCGCGCTCCGGCGGCTGCAGCCGTATATCGTTGCCGTGCGTCGGCAACTAGCGGACGACTACAGGCGTCAGGGGTTCATCGGGGAGATACTACCGGGCCTGGAGGTGGGAGAATGGCACGGGAAATATGACCGAACGTGTGGACTGCTGGGTGAGGACCGGGACGCGGAAGGGCTGGTGTTCTAAGCTGAGGATATGAATTCGGAGCTCTGGGGTGTTGATGACGAACTATCCGTAGTTTATTGTTTTGGTACTCAGAATAGTAAAAGCACGAATGTCCTACCATTCGGTGTGCACTTACCAACTGATCTTTAAAGCATAGCCCCGTTGAGAGGAAAACGGGAAGCAGCACTTATGTGGCTCGTCACTCCCTGCAAGTCGAACAGCAACCACGTCCAACGCTCGTCGTAAGCAGGAGACTAGCAGATCTATGGGACGACCCGGATATTGGTTCTGAGGTAATCGTGAAAGGAGAGATAGCATGAGGGTCTATGATTCGCCTGTTGGGGTGCGAGTGTGGGGCCCATTGGCCTGCTTCACTCGTCCCGAGATGAAAGTGGAGCGCGTATCGTACTCGGTGCCGACACCCTCCGCGGCGCGGGGGATCCTCGAGGCGATCTACTGGAAGCCAGAGTTCACGTGGCGAGTTGAGGAGATCTGGGTGCTCGAGCCGATACAGTATTTCTCGATTCTGCGCAACGAGGTGAACACCCGCCAGAGCAGGCGGACGGCTGAGGGGTGGCAGAAGAGTGGGGGCGGCTACAATGCGAGCGCGGACCGGGCGCAACGCCACACGCTCGCGTTGCGGGACGTGAACTACGTGATCTGGGCGCAGATCGAGCTCAAGCCCGGTGTGGACGAGGACCTGGCGAAGTACCGAGACCAGTTTCGCCGCAGGGTTCGCGACGGGAGGTGCTTCGCGACACCGTACCTGGGTTGCCGAGAGTTCACCGCCTGCTTCGCTGAGCCGGACGGCACCGAGCAGCCGCGAGCGGAGCTCGATGGCGAGCTGGGCCGGATGCTGCTCGACCTGCAGTACGCGCCGGACCGCTCCGGGTGCGGGACGCCGCGCTTCTTCGAGGCCCGGCTGGACCACGGCGTCTTGCGCGTGCCTCCGATGCGGAGCCTGGTGGAGGCGTGAGATGTTACTGCAACGCCTCAAGGAATACGCGGAGACCCGGATGATTTTGCCGCCACCACTTTATGTGGAGGCTCCTGTCCGCTACGTCATCGACCTTGATAACCGCGGTAGGCTGCTCAATTTCGAGCCAATTGATACCGCCAGTCAGCAGACTCGCCGTGGGAAGCCCAGGTTGGTGCCCAGCGTCACCCGCACGTCAGGTATCAGCACGCTGCTACTCGTCGACAAGGCTGAGTACACCCTTGGCTTGGTGAGCGAGAAGTCGAAGCCTGATCGCGTTGCCGAGGCGCACAGGCAGTATCTCGAACTGCTGGCCAAGTGTCTGGCGGTCACAGGCGAGCCATCTGTGCAGGCGGTGCAGTTGTTTCTGAGCAGCGATCCACTCAGCCAGTTACAGTTGCCCGCTGACTTCGATCCAGGTGCGCTCATCACGTTCAGGGTAGACGGCATCTTCCCGGTGGACCTGCCCGCTGTACAGTCTTTCTGGGCTGCTGAGAAAGACCCCAGCGCAGATCCGAATAACCCCCCCTCAGTGATGCAGTGCATCGTGTGCGGCCAAGAGCGGCCTGTCCTCGAAAGCTTGCAGGGGAATATCAAGCGGGTACCAGGGGGGCAGACATCAGGTACGGCAATCATCTCAGCTAACGCAGATGCTTTCCTTTCATACGGACTGAGAGGTTCCACAATCGCGCCCACGTGTCCTGATTGCGGGGAGAAGTTCACGAAGGGAGCGAACGAACTACTGGCGAGCTGGCAGAACCGGCTGACGGTGGGCAACTCGGCATTTATCTTCTGGACTCGTGAGGAGGTGGGCTTCTCGCCATTCGAGCTCCTGGACGATCCGCGCGAGGAGACGGTGCGCGAGGTGCTGACGAGCGTCTGGAAGGGTGGGAGGCTCCCGGAAGTTGACGAAACCGCGTTCTACGCGACCAGCCTGTCAGGCAGTGGCGGCCGCGCAGTCGTGCGCGACTGGATTGACACCACGGTGGGTGAGGTCCGGCGACAGCTGGACAGCTGGTTCAGGCGACAGGAGATCGTGGGGCCGTTCGGTGAGGAAGCACGACCACTGGGGTTGCGTGACTTGGGGAGTGCTACGGTCCGCGATCTGAATGACCTGCCCGTGCCAACTTCGCGAACGCTGCTGCGGGCGGCGCTGATGGGGACGCCGCTGCCTATGGACCTGCTGTATCAGGCGGTCCGGCACAACAGGGCTGAACAGAGCGTCGTGCCACCGAGGACGTCACACGGATACAGGCACAAGCGGATGGCTCTCATCAAGCTGGTATTGCTGAGCCAGGGAGCAGAAAGAGAGGAAGACCACATGGTGCAACTGGACCCAGAGAACGCAAATCCTGCGTACCGGTGCGGACGGCTGCTGGCGGTCCTAGAGGAGGCGCAGCGGCTGGCCATCCCCGGCCTAAAGGCGACGCTCGTGGATCGTTTCTACGGCGCGGCGTCGTCGGCACCTGCGTCAGTGTACGGCCGCCTGTTCGACACGGCGCGGGCGCACCTGTCGAAGCTGAAGCGGGACCGGCCAGGAGCGTACGTGGCGCTGGAGCGGCGGATCGAGGAGATCCTGGGGGGCATCGATGCGAATGGGGGGTTCCCGCGCACGCTGACCCTGCAGGACCAGGCGGTGTTCGCGCTTGGGTACTACCACCAGCGCGCGTTCGACCGGGCGAAGGCCATCCAGGCCCGTGAGCGACGCGAGCAGCTACCCGGCACTGCCGAGCCCGAGGCGGAGGAGCAGCTTGCCCTGGCTATACAGCAGTCCGAGGAGGGGATGGCGAGCTAAGAATCGGTACAGACGTAAGACAGGCAGAATCGATATCAGGAGGAGAATCACGATGGCGAACGGACAGCATACCGATGTAAACCGCCGGCACGACTTTGTCCTGCTGTTTGACGTGATGGATGGAAACCCTAATGGAGATCCGGACGCGGGCAACCTACCGCGAGTGGACCCGGAGACTATGCACGGGCTGGTGACAGACGTGTGCATCAAGCGAAAGGTACGAGACTACGTAGATGCCGCGCGGGGAACGGAGAGCCGGTACAAGATCTACATTCAGAGCGGTGAGGCTCTCATCACCAAGCACAGGCGTGCCTACGAGGCTAAGGGTCTTAAATCCACGGGGGCGAAGCAGAAGAAAGAGGACGTGGATGAGGCGCGCGCGTGGATGTGCGAGAACTTCTACGATATCCGGATGTTCGGCGCTGTGATGTCGGTGGGTGTCAACGCAGGGCAGGTGCGCGGGCCACTCCAGCTGACGTTCGCACGCTCCCTCGATGCTGTTACTCCGCTGGATATAACCATTACTCGCGTCGCGATCACGCGAGAGCAGGATGCCGAGGTTGTGGTCGCCGAGGAGGGTGGCGATGGCAGCACGACTGGGAAGCAAACGGAGATTGGACGGAAGGCTATCGTGCCGTACGGACTATACCGGGCACACGGGTTCTTCAACCCGCACTTCGCCGAGCGAACCGGCGCGTCGAGCGAGGACCTGGAACTGTTCTGGCAGGCGCTGGAGAACATGTGGGACTTCGACCGGTCGGCGTCGCGCGGGCTGACGGCGTGTCGGGGGATATACGTGTTCTCGCACGAGAGCAAGCTGGGCAACGCAGCGGCGCACAAGCTGTTCGAGCGCGTGCAGGTATCGCGTCGGCCGAGCGAGATGGCGGCCCGGCGGTTCGAGGACTACGAGGTGAGGCTGGACGACAGCAATCTGCCGCAGGGCGTGGCGCTGACGCGGCTGGTCGGTTAGGGATGGGCACGCCGGGGAATGACCCAACCGACATCGGGATCGAGGTGCCGATCTCCGCGCTCGAGCACTACAGCTACTGTCCACGGCAGTGTGCGCTGATTCACGTGGAGCAGACGTACGAGGAGAACGTGTACACGGTGCGGGGCGGCCTGGCGCATGAGCGGGTACACTCGGGGGACGACACGCCAAGCCGGGGCATCGAGGTGAGGCGGGGTATCCCACTGTGGTCGGACCGGCTGGGGCTTCGGGGGAAAGCTGACCTGGTGGAGTTCCATGCCGAGGGGCCGTACCCAGTGGAGTACAAGGTGGGGAAGCGCCACGGGGCGCACGCGGACCTGCAGCTGTGCGCGCAGGCGCTGTGCCTGGAGGACATGCTAGGAGTGTCGGTGCCGTGCGGCGCTATCTACTACTACGCGACCCGCAAGAGGCACGAGGTGGTGTTCGACGAGGTGCTGCGACAGCGGACGCTGGCGGTGATCGAGGGGGTGCGGCGGCAACTCCGCGAGCAGGAGCTGCCGGAGGCACCGAACGACTCGCGCTGTCCGAAGTGCTCGCTGATCCATGCCTGCCTGCCGCACGTGGTGGGGGAACGGGCGAGGCTGCGAGGCTTGCAGGGGACGCTGTTCCAGGTGTACGACACAGATCACCGATAGACTATCGCATTCCAAATCAAAGTGAGGATTGAAACCGGTTTTCCCGCGACGATAGTAGGTTAGCCATACCTAGTCAGAGGAGTGGGTACATAGTTGGGCACACTTTCCTGTCCCAAAAACGGGGGCACAGAAGGATCGAAGCCGAGTCTAACCCCTGGTCCCTAGCAGGTTTTCCGATGGAGGTTGCCTCGTCGTGAGGTAGTCTTTCGGACATCAACCTATGCCCAGATACGCACCCAATCACGTGACGGAGTGTGTAGGTTAGCCGTCTC
>JADDPT010000015.1 GCA_016781735.1 Rubrobacter sp. | reverse complement strand
GCTCGTTTTTCCGATTGCCGCGCGCAGCACGTGGGTGGGGCAGACTATAGAGCGAGCGACGCTGGCAGTACGGTGAGCCGCTACCTGCGGCGTCGAAGAAATAGCAGGCTCGCGGTTAGAGCACCGGTCAGGACCGCGGCAAGCGCACTGCGCTCGCCCACCCGACCCGCAACGGCGGATATGTCTCTCCATGGCAGGGACGGAAAGCGCAGCCTGCCGAGCGTTGCAAGAGTCTTGTACACCTCGATCCGGTTGATCTTGCTCTTGCCCGCCTGCCGCTCCACGAAAATGATCGGAATCTCGGCTACGGTAAGCCCCGCCTTCTCCACCCGGTAGAGTATCTCCACGAGAAAGCTGTAACCATCGGACAGGATACTCTCGGGCTGTATAGTCTCCAGCGTCTCGCGCCGGTAGCAGCGGAAGCCGGAAGTGCAGTCGCGAGCGGACACACCGAGAACGGTGCGAGCCAGGAGGTTTGCGAAACCGCTGATGATCTTGCGCTGCAGCGGCCACCCCGTCGCACCGCCTCCCTCAACATACCGAGAGCCGACCACGAGGGCTGAATCATCGCCGCGCCTGCGGAGCTGTGGCAAGTAAGATGGCTGGTGTGAGAAGTCGGCGTCCATGGTAATGACAAAGCTGTAGCGATGATCGAGCCCATACCTGAAGCCGGCGAGATACGCCGTGCCTAGTCCAAGCTTGCCGGCCCGGTGCAGGACCGAAATCTCGGGGTACCGCGCCCGCAGGCTCTCGGCCAACTGGCCAGTGCCGTCAGGACTGTTATCGTCCACGACGAGGATGTCTAGACCGGCATCGAGCCCGACGATCTGCTCAACCAGCCGGACGATGTTCTCGCTCTCGTTGTAGCAGGGCAGGACGACCAGCGACGCGTTTCCCGTTGCCAACTCGCTAACACCACCCTCTTCTCGGTCCAGGGCTTTCTCCGCGTCGGACCGCCGCAGCGACAGAACAGTGGAAGGACCGAACGCCACAGCCCACCATTTCACCATCTGGTCCAGTGAGTGTCAAGCTGGGAGGCACGCTGACCCGCAGACCATGCTATATTACCGCCGCAAAGCGACCAACATAGGAGGAGAAGTGTGATCTACGCAGTCGTGCTGGCGGGAGGAAACGGCACCCGGTTATGGCCTCGTAGCCGGTCCCATAGTCCCAAACACCTATTGCCCCTCTTGCGTCCCGACGCCACAATGCTGCAAGAGACGGTGACGCGCGTGCTGCCCGCGATACCGCCCGAGAGGGTGTACATCGTGACAAACAAGAATCACGCGGGCGAGGTGCGAGAGCAGTTGCCGCAGGTGCCATCAGACAACATCCTCGAAGAGCCCCTTCGCCGCAACTCCGGCCCTGCCGTTGGCTACGCTGCTGCACACGTACACAAACGAGACCAGGACGGCATTATGCTGGTCCTGCCTGCCGACCATGTGATCCTCCGCGAGGAGGAGTTCCGAGCCGCAGTGCACGCTGCCGCCCAAGTCGCCCGCGACGGCTACCTCGTCACCCTCGGTATAACGCCGGGATATCCCGATACGGGCTACGGTTACATGGAGCTTGGTGCGGATATGGATGACGCAAACGGCTACGCAGTGCGCCGTGTTGTGCGATTCACCGAGAAGCCTGACCTGCGGACTGTGGCTGAATACCTCCAGAGCGGCCGGTACGTCTGGAACAGCGGCATGTTCATCTGGCGAGCTGCCACAATACTTGATGAGATGCGATCTCACATGCCCGGGCTTTACCGGAGTCTCGCCGAGCTCGAGCCTTCGCTGGCAACGCCCGAGGAGGCGGATGCAGTAGCCCAAGCCTGGCGGCGGCTGGAAGACCAGAGCATTGACTACGGAGTGCTCGAGAAATCCGACCAGGTCGTGACCTTGCCCGTTGACATCGGCTGGAGCGATGTGGGCGACTGGGCGACCCTGTCTGAGTACAGCAACACCGACGATGAGGGCAACACCATCTCAGGCGACGCGATGGTGTTCGACAGCCACAACACGTTCGTCCACTCATCGGGCCGCCTCGTCACGGCCATAGGACTCGAGGACATGATCGTCGTCGACACCGGCGACGCCGTGCTCGTCTGCCCGAAGAGCAGGGCACAGGAGGTACGCCGCGTGGTTGACAGGCTTAAGCAAGAGGGTCGGCACTCTCACATGTAACCGGCGAGTTCCGTCCCGTAGTCCCGGTTGCTCCGCCACCCGCGCACTTCCACCGCCACGAATCTGCCCCACAGTGCATGGCGCGTTTGACGGCCGCAGGCTGCTGTGTTTTACTGTTGTCAGTAATAGTTGCAACAGCAGCTTTGTGCACGAAGACTTGTTCCAGCCGGTGGTCTAAGCGTGAGAGTCGTGCGACGCTTCGGCTGATGGTCTGCCGTGCAGAAGCCACTTCGCGAGCTAGGTCTTAACAGATGAACGCCGTCATTACCACCATTGCTGTCCTCTCACTGCTGCTCACCGCTTGCGGCGCTCCAGCATCCTCGGCATCCGACGCGAAGGTGAGCATCGTTACCACCGTATCACCCCTTGCGAACATCATCTATAACGTTGGTGGTGAGCGCGTGAGCGTGCTAGGCATCGTTCCGGAGGGTGTGAACTCACATACCTTCGAGCCTGCCCCAGGAGACGCTCGGAAGCTAGCGGAGGCAGACATCATCTTCGTCAACGGCCTGAACCTGGAAGAGCCTACCATCAAGCTGGCGGAGGCAAACAAGCGAGACGATACAGAGATTGTAGAGCTCGGCCCAATGACCATAACCGAGGACGAGTACGTCTATGACTTCTCATTTCCGAGGGAGGCAGGCAGTCCGAACCCGCACCTCTGGCCCAACCCGATGTACGCGCTTCGCTACGCCGAGATCGCACGCGACAAACTCATAGCTCTCGATGGCGAAGGAGCGGACTACTACCGCGAGAACTACCGGAAATACGAGGAGCGCATCGGCCAACTTGACCAGGCAATCAAGGCAACCGTAGCCAGCATTCCGAAGGCGAACCGCAAGCTGCTAACGTATCACGACTCGTTCGCCTACTTTGCTCCGCGCTACGGAATGAAGGTCGTCGGCGCGATTCAGCCGTCCGACTTCTCGGAGCCGTCTGCGCGGGAGGTGGCAGCGCTTATAGACCAGATCAAAGAGGAGAAGATCCCGGCTGTCTTCGGCTCCGAGGTTTTCCCATCGCCCGTGCTCGATCAGATAGCGCGAGAGAGCGGGACGAAGCTCGTCGACACTCTGCGAGACGACGACCTACCCGGAAAGCCGGGCGACCCCAACCACTCCTACATCGGGCTGATGGTGCAGGACGTACGCATCATGGCGGAGAATCTTGGTGGCAGCCCCGAGCTGATCTCTGGTTTTGATACGTCTAACATCCCAGGCGCCGACAGCGGCGTCGAGCAGCCACAGTAGGGGAATGTCGTTGAAGCCACTCGTGGAACTGGACCAGGTCTCCTTTCAGTACGACGCCAGGCCGGTGCTCGAAGACGTAAGCATTGCGATACAGCCCGGAGAGTCTGCGGCGCTGATCGGCCCAAGCGGCGCCGGCAAGACCTCGCTGTTGAGGCTCGTCCTCGGCCTGCTGACTCCCACAAAGGGCAGGGTACGAGTGGCGGGTGGGTCGGCAGGTAGTCGTTCTTCCGCCTCCATCGGCTATGTACCCCAGCTCGACACGGTGGACTGGAACTTCCCGATAACAGTCACGGAGACGGTGCTGCTGGGTCGTATCCAGCGCGCCAGCATGTGGCCATGGGCGTCGGCGGAGGACCGCCGCTGCGTCGAATCCGTCCTGGAGCGACTAAACATATCGGACCTGGCCGGTCGACACATCCGCAGCCTGTCGGGTGGGCAGCAGCAGCGAGTCTTTCTCGCCCGCGCCCTCGCGGCTGAGCCAGACCTCCTCGTGCTCGACGAGCCGACCTCGGGAGTGGACCCACGCAGCGCTGAAAACGTGCTTCACATGGTAAGCGAGCTGAACCGCCAGGGAATGACGGTGCTTATGTCCACGCACGACCTGAACATGGCAGCGGCCCACGTACCGAGGCTACTGTGCCTCAACCGTCGGCTTGTTGCCGATGGATCGCCGGAGGACGTGCTTACCCCGGAGATTCTTTCGGACACTTACCAGGCGGACATGGCCGTCCTTCGGCAGGATGGCATGCTCTTCGTCCATCAGAAACCCCACAGGCACACATACGCCGACGACCAGGTGCAGCCCCACCCTGCAGAGTTGCTGGAGCGGGTGCGCTAGCAGATGATACAGGAGTTGCTGCGCCCGTTCGAGTACGAGTTCTTCCGCAACGGCATGGTGGCGGCTGTGCTGGTGGGCGCGATGTGCGGACTGATAGGCGTCTTCATAGTGCTGCGTGGGATGAGCTACATCGGACACGGTCTCTCGCACGCTATCTTCGGGGGTGCCGTGGTAGCCTTCGTGATGACCTGGAACTTCTACCTCGGAGCCGGAGTATGGGGCTTCCTGGCCGCCGTGCTGATCAACCAGACGACGCGCCGCACACGCATCAACGCGGACGCCGCTATAGGAGTAATTACCACCGCCTCCTTCGCGGTCGGCATCGCCATCATCAGCCGATATCGCAGCTTTACGCGCTCCTTTGACGCGGCTCTCTTCGGTAACATCCTCGGCGTTACTGCACAGGATATTCTGGTAATAGCTGTGGTAACCCTGGTCGTTGCGACCATCATCTTCTTCGGCTACAAGCAACTGCTCTTCACCACCTTTGACTCTGAGGTGGCGGGCGTTTACGGCGTTCGAACGGAGTGGATCGACACCCTCTTCGCCCTCGTGCTAGCGGGCACGATCATCGTCTCGATGCAGGTCCTCGGCGTTACGCTGATTGCAGCCGCGCTCGTCGTACCGGCAATCACCGCTCGTCTGCTGACAGACAGCTTCGTTCGAATGCTACTACTCTCGACGCTCACTGGCGCGGCCACCGGCCTGGTAGGCATGTACCTCAGCTACGGTTTCGACGTTGCTAGCGGCGCCAGCATCGTGCTGACGCAGGCGGGACTCTTCAGTCTGGTACTCCTACTCACGTCACTCCGCAGGCGAGTCACGAACAGGCTTATCCACACGCACGTGTAGCTACCAATTGCTAAACCTCACCCGCCGCGCTGGCGTTATGGGCACGAGTCCTGCGCTGGTGCCGTCCCGCGCTCAGACCGGTCGGACGCCTTTTTTTAGCGGCATCTGAACCAACTGAAACACCATGGAGACGCGAGATGTCGGCGGCGTAGGTGGCTTGACAACGTACAGGAGCGATACACATACTAAGCGGACGCCAGGGAAGGTTATGCCCGTGGCAGGCGTTAAGTGATATACGGGACTAATCGACAACAGACAAGGTGACAGGATTTTGGCTAACAAGCTGGTTATTGTAGAATCGCCCGCCAAGGCGAAGACCATAGGTAAGTATCTCGGTCGCGCGTACAGTGTGAAGGCCTCGATGGGCCACGTGCGTGACCTACCCAAGAGCAAACTGGGAGTCGACGTCAACAGCGACTTCGAGCCGCAGTACCTCATACCGCGCGACAAAAGCAAGACGGTCAAGGACCTCAAGCAGAGCGTGGACTCCGCACGGGAGGTGTTCCTTGCAACGGACCCCGACCGCGAAGGTGAGGCTATTGCGTGGCACCTGGCGCACGCCACAGGCATCGGGGACGGCAGCGGCAAGGCGAAACGGGTTGTGTTCCACGAGATCACTCCCGAGGCTATCAAGGCCGCAATCAGCCAGCCACGCGATATAGACATGCGGCTCGTTGACGCTCAGCAGGCCAGGCGCGTGCTCGACCGGCTCGTCGGCTACAACATAAGCCCTCTCCTGTGGAAGAAGGTGAAGGGCGGGCTCTCAGCGGGTCGGGTGCAGTCCGTGGCCCTGCGGCTGATTGTAGACCGCGAGCGGGAGATCGAGGCATTTGATCCGCAGGAATATTGGTCGCTAGAGGCAGACTTTTCAAAGCGCCCGCAGAATGGAAAGAAGCCGAGCCGAAAGGACCAGTTCCGGGCCGAGCTCTTCCGGGTACATGGCAGGAAGGCCGACCTTCGAAACGAGGAAGATGCCAATCGGATCGTGCGAGACCTCGAGGGAGCTGCTTATCAGGTAGTGGAGGTTAAGCGCAAGGAGACACAGCGCCGTCCGTCTGCTCCTTTCATCACGAGCACGCTCCAGCAGGAGGCGTCCCGCAAGCTCAACTTCAACGCCAAGCGCACGATGGGTGTGGCGCAGAGCTTGTACGAGGGCGTCAAGCTGGGCAAGGACGGCGAGGTCGGTCTAATTACCTACATGCGCACCGACTCGACCAACGTCGCGGCGGTAGCCCAGATGGAGGCGCGGGGAACGATCAGCGAGCGATTCGGCCCGCGATACGTTCCCGAGCGACCACCCGTGTACAGCCGCAAGGCGAAGAACGCGCAGGAGGCGCACGAGGCGATACGCCCCACGAGTGTGCGCAGAGACCCGGAGAGCATCCGGCAGTACCTCTCTCCGGAGCAGTACAAGTTGTACCGGCTCGTGTGGCAGCGGTTCCTGGCGAGCCAGATGGCGAATGCCGTGCTCGACGGTACGTCTGTTGACATCTCGGCCGGGTGCCCAGGCTCTCCGGCGCCGTACACCTTCCGGGCAACCGGGTCGGTCGTCAAATTCGACGGTTACCTTGCTGTGTACCAGGAGGGTCGCGACGACGGTCAGACCGACGAGCTTGATGGCAAGGCGCTGCCCGAGCTAGTCCAGGACGAACCGCTTGACCTGCTCCAACTACTCCCGGAACAGCACTTCACGCAGCCTCCTCCGCGCTACTCCGAGGCCACCCTCGTCAAGGCGCTTGAGGAGCAGGGCATAGGCCGCCCCAGCACGTACGCGCCGACGCTCTCCACGTTGCAAGAGCGCTACTACGTTCAGCGCGAGGGCAAGCAACTGCGCCCCACGGAGCTTGGCACCCTCGTGAACGACCTGCTCGTCATTCACTTCCCGAATATCGTGGACACCAGCTTCACCTCCCACATGGAGGAGGAGCTCGACGAGATCGCCAGTGGGTCACGCACCTGGGTTCCAGTGCTTCGGGAGTTCTACTCACCATTCGCGCTCAGTCTCAAGGCGGCTGAGGCTGAGATGGAGAAGGTGAAGGTAAGGGACGAGCCTGCCGGTGAGGTGTGTCCCAACTGCGGCCGCGAGATGGTCTTCAAGCTGGGGCGCTTCGGCAAGTTCATAGCATGTCCTGGCTTCCCCGAATGCCGCACGACCAAAGCCATCCTCGTACGCACCGGAGTAACGTGCCCCAACTGCAAGCAGGGAGAGCTCGTCGAGCGCAAGGCACGGGGCGGCAAGCGACCATTTTACGGCTGCGAGCGCTATCCTGAGTGCGACTTCACGGTGAGCTCCCGGCCCGTGCCGGAGCCGTGCCCGAAGTGTGGTGGTCTGCAGATATCCGCGGGCAAGAATGCTGTCCGCTGCATCGTGTGCAACCCACCACAGACGGTCGAGAAGCCCGATACCAAGCCTCGGAGGACCGTAGCTGCGAAGGGTGCCGGTTCCAGGCGCACCAACAGCCGCAAGACCGGCCCGCTGAAGCGGACGGCCTGATGCTCTTGCACAAGGTGCAGGGTGACGCAGCAGCACGGGGCTAGAGTTCCACGCACCGTCACACAGCCCCCTGTCGCGCCACCTAGTGTCAGGCGTAGAGCGTCAAGGCTGACCGGCCAACCTGCTGGCTACCAATGCGGCAGGGGCGACTGGCTGGCGCGGAGTAGACAGTGGTACTCTCGGCGGCCTTCTACTCAGGCCGTTTCTATGCCGCTCTATACCTGGCATTAGACTTGCGCGGGGGACGAGAACAATCGGGGAGTAGCCACCCTAGCAGGCTGGTCGGTCGTCAATACGGGGTCTTTCGACTCTCGGCTGACCAGTAGGTGCCGGAACCGCCGGGCACTGATGGCAAGACCGAACGACACTAAAGTGTGCCGTGGGCTCTCGCCATTTTGCGTCTCACGGCCGATCTGCTAAGGGAGGTCCAAACCTTGTCCGGTACCACGCTCATCTGGATCGGCTTCAACCTTTTCGTGCTGGCGATGCTGGCGATTGACCTGGGTGTATTCAACCGCAAGACTCACGTCGTTTCCACCAGGGAGGCGAGTATCTGGGTCACGGTCTGGGTTACGCTAGCCCTCCTGTTCGGGGGCATTCTCTACGTCCTGCGCGGATATCAGTCGGCGTTGGAGTACTTCACCGGCTACGTCATCGAGTACTCGCTCAGCATGGATAACATCTTCGTGTTCGTGCTGATCTTCTCCTACTTCGCCGTACCCGCCTCCTACCAGCACCGGGTCCTCTTCTGGGGCATCCTCGGGGCGCTCGTGATGCGCGGAGTGATGATAGTCGCTGGCGCGGCACTGATTAAGCAGTTCCACTGGATTATCTACATCTTCGGGGCCTTCCTGATCTTCACCGGTATCCGGATGGCGCGCCACAAGGACGAGGAGGTCCATCCCGAGCGCAACCCGCTGATCAGGCTTGTGCGCCGCCGCCTGCCCGTCACCGAGAACTACGAGGGGAGTCACTTCTTTGTCCGCCGCGATGGCGTGCTTATGGCGACACCGCTCTTCATCGTACTGCTGATGGTCGAGAGTACCGACCTCATATTCGCGGTGGACTCGATCCCGGCGATCTTCGCGGTGACGACTGACCCGCTCATCGTCTACACCTCCAACGTGTTCGCCATCCTGGGTCTGCGCTCCCTCTACTTCGTGCTACGGGGTGCGGTGGACAAATTCCACTATCTCAAGCCCGCACTGGCGGCGGTGCTGACCTTCGTCGGATTAAAGATGGTTCTGACCGATGTGTACAAGGTACCGATCGTCGCGTCTCTGCTGGTGATTGTGTCTCTGCTAGGCATCGGCATCGTCGCGTCGCTCATCCGCACTCGGCGATTGGACAGGGCTGCGGCGCGGTCGTAGGGCAGTGGGCGGACCGCACCTACCTGGGGCGCCGAGTGAGGCGCCCATGTGGGGTGTCAGCCAAGAACTACGGAAGCCAGATGCGGGCGGCGAGGAGCAGTTGAGCTCACCGCAGCCATCGCGAGGTGATACACGCGTTACCCCGGCAGTCTGGCGCATGAGTTACGGTAACGGACTGCCCGCCCCGACGCAGGCAGATGAAGCGCACATGGGTTGGAGCCCAGAGGCGTCATATCGCATCCCGTGCAGTGGAGAAGTATCGGGCAAGTTCCGGCTATGCGGCTGCCGTCGCCAGGACCTGGATCAGGCGCAGGGCAGTATGGAGTGTCCTATCCTCCTCGTCGCGGGTCGGGTCGTATGCAGTGAGCGACGCTGCGCGGATGCGGAATCGGTCGCGAATCAGTCCAAGGCTCGCCTCCACATCACCCAGGGAAAGCCCTTCCGGTGTGGGGAAGTTAACCCCTGAGGCGTACATAGGATCCAGCACGTCGAGGTCAAGGTGCACGTAGACCTCACCAACGCGACCGGCAAGCAGATCCAGAGCGGGCCGCAACGCCTCGTCCATGCCGATCCGCCGCCCCTGATCTGCCTGGACCACGACGACCTCCGAGTTGTCCAGGCTCTCCTTCTCTCAGGGTCGAGGTCCCGCACTCCGGCCAGGAGCACTAGGCCCTCTTGCAACGGCGTGCCGCCCACCCGATCCCGCAGCTGGGTATGGCAGCGGCCTGTTGTTATGGCGAGCGGCATGCCGTCGAAGTAGCCACTAGGGCTGGTCTGGGGCGTGTTGAAATCACCGTGGGCGTCGAGCCAGACCACGCCCACGTGAGAGCCGAGACCAGCGAGCGCTCCCAGGCACACGTTGCAGGCGCCCCCGAGCACGAGTGGATACGAGCCCGCGGTGAGGGCATTCCGGACCTCTCCGGCAAGCCGAGCATTGACCTCGACCACGGCCTCCAGGTCGTCCGACGTCGCTTCTCCGCGCTCCACACGCACGACGGAAACGGCCATCCCACCCGCAGCCAGCATACGGTCGGCGCCCATCTCCATGTACCGCGCGGGAGCCAGTTCCATGTTCCTCTGCGTATCTCCCGTAGCAATGGCGGCCTGTATCAGAGTCACGTCCAACCGCTAATACCCTCCTTCGCAGCCAAGCCGCGGATACTTCCCATACTAAGTCCACTCCTCCGCCTGCTTACCTATCGGGTGGTGATGCCCCGCTGCGCCAGGTCGGCACGCAGCTTGAGGAGCGCCAGGTCCTTCTGCTTCTGCTCGAGCATGACATCGTAGTCGCGGATTCCAGCGGTCGCTTCTAGAAACTCAACAAACTCGTCCGCATCCACCCAGTCAGAGTGCTGCGACGGCAGTGGCGCTGCCTGAACCTGGGTCACCTCACCCGTCTTTCGGTTCCGCCGGTTCACCGTGCGCGCTTCCGTGCGTGCCGAGCTGAAGTGCACCTTCGGCGTGACATCAGTTTGCCAGGTGCGTAGACACTCCTGGGCAACCTCTCGATAGCCCAGGCCATTGGGGTTGTTCAGCCGGTGATGGAGGTTGTCGAGGACGAGTGGCACGCCGCACTGCTCGTGGGCCTGCACGATGTCCGGCACAGTGTAGTTCTTCTCGTCATTCTCGAGCACCAGGCGGGCGCGAACGTTCTCCGGCAGCCGCTTGTACCGCTCCACAAAGCGCTGTATCGCCGCCGTCTTGTCACCGTACACGCCCCCGCCGTGTGTCACTATCACCGCCTCCGGCCCCAGCCCCATCAGGTCGAGGAACCGGGCATGGTAGACGAAGTCGCGGACCGCACTCGCATAGATACGCTCATCCGGCGAGTTGAGCACTATGTACTGCGAGGGATGCATCGAGAGGCGCAAGCCAAGCTCACGCGCCCGCAACCCGAGGCAGGCCAGTTCCTCCTCGCATTCATCGAGTTGTCTGTGAAACTGGGGAAAGTCAGGATGGGTGATGTACGGCGCTATCTCCGAGGAGATGCGGTACATGGTTATCCCCGACTCTTGTAAATAGTCGAAGATGCGGTGCAGGTAGCCGATGCTTACTGAAAGGCGTGGGTCGCTCTGCCAGCGCCTGCTGTCGTTGCTCTTGAGGCCCTCCTTGCCAAGGACCTTAACTGCAAACCCTAGGCCCATGTACGCTCTCGACACAAAGGGGAGGCGGGCACTCCTCCCGCCTCCCCTTGACTGATCTTGCCCAGCTTACTGAACGGAGTCAGAAGTTGTCGATGACGATGCGGACGGGTCGCTCGTTACCGTTATCTCGTTCACGACCTCCGAGACCCCTTTCGTCTTTCGGACGACCTTCTCCACGCGCTCCCGCAGCTTCTCGCTCGGCGCCACTCCATGTAGACGGACTACGTTGCCCGGCTCCGTGTTCACGTTTATGCGGGGCAGATCCCTCAGTTGAGGATCCTCACCGAGGTTGGTGCGTACCCGCGCGGCAATCGTCTCCAGATCCACCACCTCGTCGTCGGACGACGAGGAGAACCGAGCCTTCGTCGCGGACACCTTGCCCGATGCCTGGCTGCCAATAGACTTAGCCTGCTTCACAGTCTGCTTGCTCGCAGTTTGAAACAGTTTTCCGCCCTGCTGAGCAACTTTGCTCCGAACGGTCTTGCCGGTTGTAGGCGCCGCGAGCACCCCCGCGGCCCCGCCGATCACCGCTCCCACGCCGAGCAGGAGCGCCTTCTTGCCGCGACCGCTCTTCTGCTGTGCCTGCATCGCCTTGTCGAGCTGCTTCGCGATCTCGTCGTTGCGCCGTGTAAGCCTCTGGTTTACCCGCTCCTGCTGAGCCCTCAGCGCGGCTTTGACCGCCTCTACCCTGGTGACAGGGACTTCTATCTTCTCCCGACGAAACTTGATCTCGGGAACCTTCAGTGTAACCTTCGCCATGCTGTGTACCTCCATAGGATAATTAGATCATGAGTCCGAGGGGACGGATCTGATTTCCCGCAAAGGATATGCCAGCAACTAATGAGGAAGGGGGGAGGAGCGTCTGATGGGGTCCGCACTGGGGCAGTAAGGAAAAGGACAGTGGAGGGGGCGGCTCACCACTTCCGTCCCCTCCCGGAGGGATGTCTGCTCCTTTTACTGTCCACTATTTATAACGCACAAACTGGGCTAAAAGTTTCCATAAAGCTGCGACGTTTACGCAATTTTTATGTAGTGTCCACTCTGACGGCCGCGCAGGCTACTTCTACCCAACTGTTATAATGACCGCAGCAAAAAATGACGAAGGAGCCTCGAGGATGTGGCAGTCCCAACGATTCGTGGGCGATCAGCAAGACCGCGTGCTCAGCGAGGTTCTGGAGTGGCTCCAGGAGCACGAGGACGTGATCATGGAGTTCCAGGTGGTGCTGGCCCACGACTCGGACGGCACGCAAGTGTACATGGTCGCGTACAGAGCCAAGAGCTCCGACCATCACCACTTCCTGACCTGAGATGAGACTGTCCCAGGATGATATCAGGGAGCGCTTCCACTCGCTCTACCCCTTCCGACTCGACCCCTTCCAACACGAAGCTATAGACGCGTACCTCAACGACGGCTCCGTCGTGGTAGCGGCCCCTACCGGCACGGGTAAGACGGTGATCGCGGAGTTCGGCGTGCACGACGCGTGGCTACGCGGACACCGGGTCATATACACCACCCCTATAAAGGCGCTGTCCAACCAGAAGTACAGGGACTTCCGCGAGCGTTACGGTGACGATGTAGGTCTACTGACCGGCGATGTGATCGAGAACCGCACCGGTCGCATACTCGTTATGACGACCGAGGTGCTTCGCAACATGCTGCTGCAGAGCCCGTGGGAGGTGGACAGCGTCGCGTGCGTCGTGTTCGACGAGGTTCATTATCTGGCGGACCCCGAGCGCGGCACCACGTGGGAGGAGGCGATAATCCTCTGCCCCGACCATGTGCAGCTGATCGGGCTCTCCGCCACCGTGTCGAATGCCGCAGAGATAGCCGAATGGATCAGTCGCGTGCACCGACCGACGCGACTTGTCACACACCTCGAGCGGGCTGTGCCCCTCTCCCACCTTTACTTCGTTGACGACCAGCTTCACCCTGCGTTCGGTCCCAAGGGACATCCGAACCCACACCTGCTCAGTCTGGGCGGCGAAGCCAGGGCAAAGTCGAGACGCGACAGCTACCGAACCCGCCGAAGCGCGGAGGCAGGCAACGAACGCCCTGAGCCGGCCCCGAACGAGATCCTCGACCGCCTCCGGGAGGCCGATCTCCTGCCCGCGATCTACTTCCTCTTCTCCAGGCGCGACTGCGAGGCCGCGGCGGAGCTGTGCTCCTCCCTCCGAATGAAGCTCGTACGCTCCTCACAGCACAGTCGCGAGACCGACGAGGTGCTGCGGCGCTTCTCAGACAGACTACTACCCGAGGACCGTGAGCTCTTGCAGGTAAAGACCGTGATGGCTCTCGCCCGCAAGGGTATCGGATTCCACCATGCCGGACTCCTGCCCGTCCTCAAGCAGTTGGTCGAGGAGTTGTTCGGGAAGGGATTGATGAGCGTGGTGTTCTCGACCGACACCCTGGCGCTCGGCATCAATATGCCCGCCCGTTCGGTCATCATCGGGCGGATGAGCAAGTTCGACGGGCAGAGCGTACGCCCGCTCCGGCCTAACGAGTTGCAGCAGATGGCCGGGCGCGCGGGCAGGCGAGGCATAGACACCGCCGGTTACGTCGTTATCCCGTACTCCCCCTGGGTCCGCTTCGATGAGGCGATGAACATAGCCACCGGCTCCCTCTACCCCGTCGAGAGCACCTTCGCTCTGCGGTACAACACCGTGCTCAACCTCTGGGACCCACCGCGGGGCGACCGCGTGCTGTATGTGCTGCGACAGAGCCTCATGCAGTTCCAGCTAGGTAGAAAGGTGCGAGAGCTATCCGATGACATCGGAGACAGGCAGGAGGCCATAGACGCCGTGCCCAGAGGTTGCCTTATCGGGTACCCGGACGGCGAGCAGCTACTGGAGGAGTACGAGGACATCGACCACACGAGAGTAGCTCTCAAGCGCAAGCTGGAGGAGCTGCGAAGGGATCAGAGGCGTCTGGAAGCACGATTCCGTGAGACGCCCTGGAGGAAGCCCACTCGCGAGGCACTACGGAAGCTGTTCCGCACACTCGAACCCGGCGCCATGCTGCACACCGAGGATGGCGGCTGGGGCGTGTACGCAGGCCGAAACAGTGACGGCACGCTGCAGGTGCTCCAGGACCGCAGGGTAAGGCGCATCCAGGGCTACTCAGAGATAGACTACCTGCCCAGCCCCGACCTGAGCATTGTCCTGCCGGAGGCCATCCGCGATGGCGCGGCGCTGGGAGACATCACGTCCGAAGACTGGGACGCAATCGAGGCGGCGGTCTCCCAGTTGGAGCTCCCGGACCTGCTCGGCTGGGCAGCCCGGCACACTGAGCGCATCCAGGCGTCCGTCGGCACCTCGCTCGAGTCGCTCCAGGCCGATGCCGAAACGACAAGGGGCGACATGACCGCGCTCGTCGAGCGCATCGAGGCGCACGTGTGCCACTCCTGTCCCGTCAGGAAGCAGCACAAGACGTATCTTCGTGAGGCTGCCCGCCTGCAGGACGAGCGAGCGAGCGCCGAGCGGGAGCTCGAGCGCCGGGTCCGGCAGGAAGAGGACCGCGCGCAGCACGTGCTGAAGGGCATCGTCACGGTGCTTCACAACTTCGGTTACCTCTTCAAGGGAGACGCTACGCAGAAGGCTGACCTACTCGCGAACGTCTTCGATACCAATGGGCTGCTGATCTGCGAGGCGATCTCCGCGGGACTGTTCGACCGCCTTTCACCGAGCGACCTTGCGGAGGTGTTCTCGTGGTTCGCGTACGACCGGGACCGTCAGTTCCGTAACCGCCACATCCTCCCTAATCACCTCGTCAACCTGCGTGGGCAACTGGGCGATCTTCAGAACAGGATACAACGAGCTGAGTCACGCTCAGGTTTCACCCTCACGGAAGGTTACAACCCGTACTTCTTCGGGATGATGCGGGCCTGGTGCAATGAGGCGACGCTTGGGTCGGTGCTGGACAAGGTGGATCTAAGTGAGGGCGACGTCGTCCTGACGTTCAATAAGGCTGTCGATCTGATGCGGCAAGTACGCGAGATGTTGCTTTCGGTCGATGCCGGCTCACCCCTGCTACGTAAGCTGGAGGCGGCGATGCGGAAGGCACGCAGGGGCATCATTGAACAAAGTTACGCGGTCGGCTTCGGTATTGCCCCGCCGCCGCCCGACGCAACCGACGAGGAGGTCGAGGCCCTGATCACGTCCGCTGACGGGGTCGCGCCCTAGCCCTGGCGCGACCAGCATATCAAGCTGATCTGTCCTGCCTCTGACTGACACTAATGGCCCCTCGAATCGCCTACGGACGGGGCATTACCGTGCGTCGGCTCCCGGTCGCAGCTGGAACGTCTTCAACATCTGGTTGAACACAGGCAGCCCTGCCCGACGCTGCCCCGGCACGTTTCCGAGCGTTACCACCCAACCGCGCCCCCCGGCTACCCACAGCGCCTGAGTGATCTCGACAGTTTGCTGTGGGCGGCTCTTGTCCTGGTAACGGATAAGGTAGGCACGCTCGCCCGCCACCGTCGTGTGCCCCGTTCGTCTTGGCTGAACATCGAGCTGTCGCCGGATTTGCTGCAGGCTTATGTCGAGATACTGCCTGGACGAGAGAGTGGTGCCTGCCGGGATCTCCTCGGCAATCACATTGACCGAGGCCGCCACCTGTCCTCTCTGCTGGCGAAGGAAGAGATCGCCCTTGAGTCCGCTGCTCGCCAGGGCATCGCCGCGCACCGTCCACGCTCGCGGATATCCGATCGTGTAGGGGCTAACCTTCGAGGTGAATCGCCTGTAGCCACTCGGCAGGGCTACAGGCGCTTGAGTAGGTTCGACGGTCGGTTCGGCCGTCGGCTCGGCTGTTGGTTCTGCCGTCGCCTCCTCGGGCGGCTCGGTAGTGGCCTGGGCAGTTAGCGCAGGCGAGGGAGCCGTGGTCGGCTCGAGCGTAGTTTCCGTTGGTTCCGCGGGGGAGGTCGTCACCTCAGGCGGCGCTGTTTCTCCCGTAGGCTGTGGAGCCTGGGGCGTGGCCTGCGCCAGCCCAACGGCTGTAGGTTGAGGCGCCACGGTGGTCGGGCTGACGGCCGCGCGGTTCTCCCCTCCACCACCAAGGCCACAGGCGGATAAGGCCAGCGCGAGAAAGAGGAGCACGGGTAGAGAGCGCGACTTCTTCAGCATGGCGCGCCTATCCTTCCTGTTGATTCTAGGACGGGATGCAAGTGTTCGAGCAGGAGGTCAAACGAAGCTTAGTCCAGGAAGTCTCGCAGCTTGCGGCTGCGCTTCTTACACTGCAGCTTCTCGACGGCCTTGGACTCTATCTGGCGCACCCGCTCGCGCGTGACGCCCAGGTCCTGGCCTACCTCCTCGAGGGTGTGGGGCTCGTTTCCTTCCAGCCCGTACCTGAGCACCATCACGCGGCGCTCACGGTCGGTCAGGCTGTTGAGCACCCTGGAGAGCTCTTCCTTGAGGAGTTGCTTCGTCGCGAGTTCGAACTGGGTCTCCGAGCTCATGTCCGGTATGAACTGGCCGAGGCAGCTATCTCCCTCGCCCACCGGGCCTTCTAGCGAGAGCGGTTGATGCGATGCCTTGAGTATCTGGCGCACCTTCTCGACAGGAACCTCGATATGCCGCGCGATATCTTCGGTGGTGGGCTCCTTGCCCTGCTCCTGCGAGAGTGAGCGGGAAGCGCGGTAGACGCTGTTGATCGTCTCTGTGATGTGCACCGGCAGGCGAATCGTGCGTGCCTGATCGGCAATAGCTCGGGTGACTGCCTGGCGAATCCACCAGGTGGCGTAGGTGGAGAACTTGTAGCCACGGGTGTAGTCGAACTTGTCCGCGGCACGCATTAGGCCGATGTTGCCTTCCTCGATCAGGTCAAGCAGGCCGAGTCCGCGGTTCATGTGTTTCTTGGCGACGCTCACCACGAGACGCAGGTTCGCCTCGATGAGGTGATGGCGGGCTGTCTCGCCTAGTGCTTGCTCGCGCTGTAGGAGGCGCCGCTGCTCCGGATCACTCACCCCTTCGGCGAGCATTTCCTCCGCGGCCCTGCCCCGTTCCATCCGCTGTGCCAGCTCCACCTCTTCGTGCTTCTTCAGCAAAGGTACGAGCCCTATCTCACGAAGGTACATCCTTACCGAGTCGTCAACATCCTCGTGCTCGGGGTCGGTTCCGGCCTTTACCGCAAAGTTCGTAGGAAAGCTCTCTTCGAGGTTGCGCACCTCGTCAAGCTGGTTGAGGGGGCCGGAGTTGAGGGGCAGGTCCTGTAGCTGAAGGTCCGGGGTTTCTGCTAGCACTAAGCCCTCCCTAAACACTATGAATTTTTGATGAGGTCACCCGCAGCCCGGAAGGGCGTGCGGACCCGACGGTAAGGTGCTGCCGACGCTCTGGAGGCGTCGGACGGTTCCTACTATAACACAGGAATCCAGCTTCCCCAATAGGTAACGCCAGTGTTTACGGCCCGAAACCGGGGAAAAACGCCAAATTCGTCTACCCAGTCGGCTCACTGGGCACCTTCGGAGGGTTCTTGCAGGACCGCAGGCACTGTATGACAGTCCTGTCAGGACTACGCCACCTCGATCACAATGGCGTCACCCTGCGCGGTGCCACTGCAAATCGCCGCCACCCCGCGGCCGCCGCCACGGCGCTTCAGCTCGTGGGCGAGTGCGGTGATGATCCGTGCGCCGCTCGCACCTATCGGGTGTCCGAGGGCGATCGCGCCACCGTTCGGGTTCACCTTGTCGTGATCCACCCCGAGCCTGCGGGTAGCGATCAAAACCACGCTCGCAAACGCCTCATTGAACTCCCACAGGTCAACGTCGTCCACGGACATCCCCGCCCGCCCAAGCGCCTTCTCAGCCGCCATCGCGGGAGTATAGGCCAGGTAGGGCGGATCCCATGCGGCGTTGCCCTGGGAGATAATCGTCGCCAGGGGCTCTAACCCGTGCGCGCGGGCATAGTCCTCGCTTGTTAGCAGGAGCGCCGACGCCCCGTCGTTCGTGCTCGGCGCGTTGCCCGCTGTTACCGTGCCCTCCGGATCGAACACCGGCTTGAGTCGGGCAAGGGCTTCGAGCGAGGTGTCCTCGCGCGGCCCCTCGTCCTTCTCGACGACTGTCACACCCTTCTTACCTTCGACCTCCACGGGCACTATTTGAGGTGCGAAGTAGCAGTTATCCCGAGCCCGCACTGCCAGCCGGTGACTGCGCAGCGCCCACTCGTCCTGCTCCTGCCGGCTTACCTTCTCCTCGGCGGCAACGTTGCTTCCTTGGGTACCCATGTGCACGTGGTATATCGGGTCCCACAAGCCATCATGGACCATTGCGTCGACAAGCTTACCGTCGTTCATCCGGTATCCCCACCGCGCTTTGGGAAGCAGGTACGGCGCGTTGCTCATGCTCTCCATCCCGCCCGCAACGATCACGTCATGCTCGCCTGAGCGGATGAGTATGTCTGAGAGGTTGACTGCGCGCATGGCGCTTCCGCAGACACGGTTCACGGTGTCGGAGGTGACCTCCTTGCCGAGCCCGGCGCGGAACGCCGCCTGCCGCGATGGCACCATACCGAGTCCTGCCCCGATCACGTTGCCCATGATCACGTGCTCAACCTCCTCCGAGGGAACGCCGGACCGAGCTATTGCCTCCTTTATGGTTATCGCTCCGAGCTCGACGGCGGTGAGTGACGCGAGGCCCCCTCCGAACTTCCCAATCGGCGTACGGCAAGCGCTGAGGATTACTGTGCGGGACATCTCGGTCCTCCTTTTCTGTCAGCGATGTGGGCTGGCAGGGACTCTATCACCACCCGGTCCTTGCTGGTTGCAGGGTGTTAGGTTGCTACCGGGATATGCCAAGACCCAATTATATCACCCGATCACGCTTCCCTCTGTCAGCCCAGCTAGCGCCATTGCGGACATCGCATTGGCCCAGCTAGTACTTGGCGTCGATCACGACCGTCTTCGAGCCGGCTTCCCCTACAGGTTGGTATGGCTAGTGCGAGGGAGAACTGCGGCACCTATACGATGGGACAGCCCACTGAAATGAGTCTTAACGTTACAAGGCGGCGCACACTGCGCATAGTCGCGGGCGGAATTGCCGCGGTGGCGCTTGGATCCTGCCGCAGCGAACGTGGAGAGGAGAGCAGGTCGGTAATGAGAGCCGGACGTCAAGAGTCGCCGGGAGAGGCGGCCTCGAAGGGTAGGCTAACGGCGCGTCCGGCACAGCCGGGGTCGCAAGCTCCAGGCACGCCAACTTCCCAAGGTGCGCAGCCCGTGGGCTTAGGCGGCGAGCGCGAGGCGCTTCTCTACGTGCCTACCGGTTACACTCCGGATCACCCTGCCCCCCTCGCGGTGATGCTGCACGGCGCGGGTGGGACCGCACGCCATGGGCTCGGACTGTTGCAGGAACTGGCAGACTCAGCAGGACTCCTGCTGCTCGCCCCGTGGTCGCGCAGGCAGACCTGGGACGTAATCTTCGGGAGCTACGGGCCCGACGTTGCGTATATGGACCGGGCGCTGGAGCACACGTTCGAGCGCTACGCCGTGGACCCCGCGCGAGTTGCAATAGGAGGTTTCTCCGATGGCGCCTCATACGCGCTCTCGGTTGGCATCACTAACGGCGACCTTTTCACCCACGTCATTGGCTTCTCGCCGGGGTTCATGGTGCCCGGAGAGCAGCACGAGCTGCCGAGGCTCTACATCTCCCACGGTACACGGGACGAGGTCCTGCCAATCGATGCCTGCAGCCGGCGCATCGTGCCGCGTGTAAAGCGTGCCGGCTACGACGTGCTATACCACGAGTTCGACGGTCCCCACACGGTCCCTTCGGACATCGCCCGCGAGGCGGTGGACTGGTTCATCCAGTAGGCGGCAAGCGAGGGACAGCGCTGCTAGCAAGACCGCTTGCCTCAGTGTAGATCGCGGGCTAGTTTCGTGCCCGCGCCGCTAGGCGCGAACCACAGCTAAGCGCCGGCAACGGCAAGGTGAGGCCGCACTAGCTCCACCAGCAACTCGATGCTGTACGACTCAAACCGGGACTGCGTGTCGTCAGCCCAGCCACGCTACGCCGCCGGGTCGCAAGCCTGACTCACCAGTCATGGTCGTCCTCGCGCGGGATAATTATCTCCTCGGGCGGACGCCACTCCTCCAGGTTAGCTACCGCACCTGCATCCGGCTCGGCGACGAGCGCGCCCGTTGCGGGGTCGTACCGGTAGCCCTTGGGGGTCTTCGCCAGATAAAGAGGCACTTCACGATGGCGCAGTTCCTTGAGCAGTGCCTCCAGCGGCTTGCTATCGGCGCGCGCCAGGCGGTGGAGGGTGTAGACGAAAAGCGCCTCGACATCTCCCTGCGCGATAGCGCGGAGGAGTGCGGTCAGGCCAGGTCGTCCCAACCCGGTTCCCGGCCCTACATCCGTGAAGACCGCGTCAGTAGTGACGGTGAAGCCCAATTCAGCGGCTAGAGAACGACACGCTTCAAGCTGCTCCTCGATGGAGATGCGCTCACGGTCCGACGGTGAAGGCGCGCGGGCATAGATAGCCGCCCGCCGGCCCGCGCCAATCTTGCCTCCAGTATCCCGACCCACACACGTCCTCCTGCAGCTTCAGCTCACTCGCCGCCATACCGCACGCGGTTGGCCACCCCGCTAAGAACCCTGCTTTTCAGCTGAAGAGTATGTGACCACTGAACATGCGCAAGATCTGCCCGCGGACAAGGTGGCACGTACGGAAACGAGAAAATCCAGCCCTCCTGAGAAAGCGGCCCGCAGCGTCCTTCCCTAACGGGCGAGCACGTACTGCATCCCGCCCACGGAACGAGCCATACCCTTGAGCTCCATGAGAGTGAGAGTTCCGGAAACCAGCGCTATCGGTAGCCCCGCCTCACGCGCAAGCTCATCGATGTGCACGGGTGAGCCCGATAGGCAGCCGAGCAGCACCGCCTCGGTCGGATCGTCCGGCACTACCTGCCTGGCCTCCTGCTTCGCCGCCACCTGCTGCAGGTTCAGGTCCTCCAGCACGTCCTCGGCGCTGGTCACGAGCCTCGCTCCAGTACGCAACAACCAGTTCGTGCCCTGGCTCTGCCTGCTGGTTATAGGTCCTGTAACAGCCATAACGTCCCGGCCCTGCTCCGCTGCAAACCCCGCACTGATCAAGGCCCCGCTCTTGACGTGGACATTGCAATCGCGCCTGCGGGGTCACCGAAAACATAGCGGACCTTGACCCCGCCGTTCCCGGAGACCGTGACACCTTGCACCAGTGCCCGCATGGCCTCCCACTTCTGTGCGGGGCCTGGTTCCTCCAGGCCGGTCGCCAGCCGTTCCAGTTGGTCCTGGACGCTACGGATGCGCCGCCTATGTGCCTGTTGGTCCCTGGCCTCCTGCTCGATCTGGGCCTTGACCGCCAAGGCGCTGCGGCGGTCGATCTCGATCTGGCCTAGCCGGCGGTCGAGCTTATCACGGGACAGGCCGGTTGTGTAGAGGTCGATCAGCTTGGTCTCCTGTTCATCCAGCTCGTCAAGGCGTCGGTCTATCCGGGCCAGTTCCTCGGAGTAGTCCAGGCCGCCAGCCGGCTGCATGGCCGTCAGAGCCTCCACCACGTTGGCCGGCCGCTCCAGGAAGCCGCGGATGTCCCCCCACACCAGGTCCTCCACAAGCGCCGCCGGAATGTTGGGAGCACCACAGGGCTCGTTAGGGAACTGCCGAGAGCACCGATAGTAGCGTACCTCTGACCCGTCAGCCTTGTCGTAGTAAGAGCCGCAGAAGGCGTGTCCGCACGTACACCGGATCAGGCCGGTGAGCAGATACACCCTCTTCGTATTACGCTTGGATAGCTTCTGATTGGCCGCCAGCTTGACCTGTACGCGCTCCCACAACTCCTCTGAGACTAGCGCCGGCCGGATGCCGGCTGTCAAGTTCCGGCTGTGTCGCTTTCGGGCCTCTCGACCGTAGTCCCACTGCCCCCTGTAGCACGGGTGGTGCAGGATCGTAACAACTGTGGCCGGGTGCCACTTGCCTGTGTACAGTGTGCCACCTCGCTGGCCGCGGAACTTGGTAGGAACCCCCGAGGCATTCAGCCGCTCGGCTATCTGCTTTGTGGTCAGCCCTTCATCAGCCCAGAGGAACATCCGGCGGACCACCTCCCCCTCGGCCGGGTGTATGCAGTAGGCTTTCGTGCCAGGGTCTATGTGGTAGCCATAGGCAACAGTACCGCCGGTGTGGTGGCCCTTGCTGGCCGCCTTGCGCTTCCCGTCCTGGGTGCGCTCGATGAACGTATCGCGCTCCAACTGGGCGAACGTCCCGAGCACACTTAGCATAGCCTTCCCGGTCGGCGTGGTGGTGTCGAAAGACTCAGTGACCGAGGCGAAGCCTACGCCGTGTGTCTCCATTAGGTGTAGCGTGTTGTGTAGCAGCCGCTGGGAACGCGCCAGGCGGTCCAGACGGTACACCACCACAACGTCCACCGCGCCGGCCTGCACATCCTGTAGGAGCCGCTGCAGGGCGGGCCGCGTGTCCGTGGTGCCCGAGAAGCCGGGGTCCACGTACTCGCCAGCTATGCTGTGGCTGTGCAGCTCACAGTAGGTCCGCAGCTTGTCTACCTGGAAGTCCAGGCTGTAGTTGTGCTCAGCCTGCTCCTGAGTGCTCACCCTTGCGTATAGCGCCGCCCTCATTTCTTCCTCCCCAAGTTGAACAACTCGTCTTCAACGTCCCACGGGTGCTCGGGCCTAGTCCCAATACCATTCAAATAA
>JADDPT010000128.1 GCA_016781735.1 Rubrobacter sp. | reverse complement strand
ATGGCACCTACTGACTTACCTCAACAAACTACCGATAGGCCGCAGCGTGGGGCAAGAGCCGGACCTGGTTGGCGCAGAATCGATGGCAGCTCAGGCCCTCCGACTTCGAAGCGTGCTTGACGTTCTTGATCTAGGACAACCTAAGAGGGTGAGCGCGCAGAGCGCTCACCCTCTTACTTGGATGCCTGAGCCGGCCGTGGGGCCGTACTAGGGCCTCTGGACAGTGATGTCTACCACATTGCTCCACGGCCCCTGTGCGCGCTTGGCGTCAGGGGTGTTGAACAAGGCGGCGACCCGATAGTGGTAGGCGCCGTTAGCTTGACTCTTCACCTGGTATGAACTCGTCTTCACGTCGCCCAGCGTGGTCCAGCTTGCGCTCGACACGGCCACGTCATCCACGTACCAGCCTTCATAGAAGCCGGCGTCGAAGACCAGGTCCGTTTCGTGACGGAACCGGATGTAGACCGGTCCGCCCGCGAACGCGCTCAGGTCGTACTCCTCGTACAGCCAGCCCTCGCTGAGGCCGTCCAGGGAGCCTAGTACGGTCCAGCTCTTACCGTCCCTACTCGCCTCTATGTAGCCGATGTCGAACGTAGGCTCGGTGTCGTAGTACGTCCAGAACGAGAGCGCGGCTGAGCCTGCCGGCAAGCTGAGCGGGGACTTCAACGTCAGGGTGTTGGACTGGTCAGGAGCCTGTCGGGCGGCGAAGCTGTACGTTCCGCCGTGCGCCCGGGCGCTACTGCGCGACCAGGCCGCCGGTCCCGCCGTTCCACCGACGCTCCACTTGCCCAGACCTGCCTCGGCATCATCCGTGAACACGGTCGCGACCTGGCTGGTCTCCTGCACTCGGTACGCGGCCGACTTCCTGACGTCGGTCCAGTCCAGGGTGTAGTCGCCCGTGGTGCTGGTGTCACCGGGATCCGTCAGTGTCGGGGGCTCGCCGGTCGCCACACCCTTGTGGACGTTGCGGTAGAAGATGGGTGCTCGCAGCGTCTGATCGGAAGCGGTCGCCGCTATGCGGCCTTCGTAGTCGCCCGCGGGCAGTTGCGCGCCGTCTACAGTGACGGTCAGCGTGAACTCGGCTTCTCCGTTGGCCGGCACACGCACTGTGCTGGGCTTGAGTGCGACATCAAAGCCCTCTGCCGGCAGCGCGCGGCCCTGGCCATCCCGATTCTTTCCGTCACCAGGCTCGAAGGTCAGCTTGTAGCTCCGGTCGCTGCCGGACACGTCCTGGATGCGGAACGTCGCCTTCCGAGTCACTACGCCGCCGTAGCTGTCCACCTCCCCGAAGGAGTGGCTTGGCTCGAGTAGCAGCCCCTTGGCGGTCGACGCGGCCATCACGTCGATCAGCCCCGCGCCCTGGTCCATGATGGAGTAGAGCCTGCCGTCTGCCGGGTCGGTGAGCTGGCGCGCGGTGTTCATGAGCGCCGCCTTGACCTCGAACGGTGTCCAGTCCGGATGTAGCTGCCGCACGAGCGCAGACGCGCCCGCTACGTGCGGTGTAGCCATGCTCGTGCCGCCCGCGGTCGTGTATCCGGACGCCGAGACCATGCTCGCTGTCGGCACGCCGGTCTTCGTCGTGGCCGCTGTCACGGTGTTGCCTGGCGCCACCACGTCGGGCTTGATGCGATAGTCGTCCGTGGGCCCCCGCGAGCTGAAGCCGGTGATCTGACCTGCAAGCACTGTCGGGTTGGGGTCAAACAGCACGCTGTGGCTTGACAGCCCCGTGACCGTGTCGACGAACTGCATCAGGTAGGCGCCGCTTGCATCGGAAAGAGCGCCGACGGGTATGCGAGTCTGTTCCATCGAGCCGCTGAGCTCACCGGACACGTTGTTGTAGATCAGCACGGCGTCAGCGCCCTGCTCCTGAGCGAGATACGCCTTAGCCGTGAATGTGCAGGTGCCGCGCTTGATCAAGGCAATCTTGCCCAGTACGGGCTCCTTCCCGGCGTAATCGAGCGGAGTGCATCCCTCACCTACAAAGACGTACTTGTCCTCGATCGGCGGGTCGCTCGGAGGAACGGGCGAGTTGCTGAAGAGGTTGATACTCATCCGGTGCTGCGGGCTGGCGGTTGTATCGACGACCGAGTACTGGTTGTCACCAGGGTCCGTGGTCGCGCCGACCGTCAGGGCCAGGCGAGCGGTAGCGGGCGTGCCGATTGTGCTGTAGCCGGGACCGGAGTTGCCCGCGGCGACCGCCACGACCGAGCCCGACGCCATCGCGCCGTCAACTGCCTTGGAGTTGGCGGAGTTCGGGTCGTCATTCGTGCTCCCGAGGCTCAGGTTGATGACCTTGGCCCCACGCCTGGCGGCATCATCGATAGCCGACACGATCGATACCGTCAGACCGGAGCCGGCGGCAGTCAACACCTTGTAGCCCCAAAGGTCGGCCTTGGGCGCCACGCCGTTGTACAAGGATGTACCCAGATCATCGATCTCACTGGAGACTCCGGTGGTGTATCCAAGGTCCTTGTCGCCTGCGATGGTAGCCCCTACATGGGTACCGTGGCCGAAATCATCAGTGGCTCCGGCGGTGTACGTCATATAGTACTTCACCTTCGGGTGGTCAGGACCGGGTGGAAGCGCCGGGTTGTTGGTGAAGCTTGGGTGGGTCCAGTCAATGCCAGTGTCGATATCGGCGATCGTCTGACCCTCTCCGCGGGCGTCGAACTCCGCCCACACCTCGGGGGCGCGCACGTATGGGACGCTCTCGGCCAGCAGCGCGTGGAGCTCCTGATTGAGCTCCACATGCTGTACGCCAGGCATGCTTCGAATGGCCGTCATCGCGCTGGAGGGGGCTTCGATGGCCATCCCGTTGATCGCGAAGGTCCACTGCGCGGGGATGCTCAACTGACCCACGTCCGCGCCGTTCTCACCTGCACTCAGCATCACCAGCGAGGCTGAGATCCCCTGTGCCTGCAGGTCACTGAGAAACTCGTCGTGGTCGGCGAGTAACTCGCTAGTGTAGCCGGCAAGGTCGAACGCCTCCCCGGCGGCACGAGCCCTGGCCTGGGCCGGCCCTGCGGCCGCGCGCTGAAACTGGACAATGAGGGTGGCCTGCTCATCTGCGGACGCAGCTTGTATCGGAACGGCCGTGAAGCTCGCGAGCAACAAGGCGAGCAGCAACATTACCGCGACGGGAACATACGCGAGCCGGGTGGTTTTCGTCATGTGGTCTCTCCTAGGGAGTAATGAGGATGATAGTCTATTGGAATAGTAACCGGGCCAGGTAAATATGCGGTAAAGAGGAAGGTCAACGTCTGGTCAACAAATCTCTAAGTGAGAAACTGTCTGAAAGGGGTAATTCGGGTTTGGTAGTACGCTGTCTGGTATGGACAGAGAGCGGTATCAGACGGACCGGACGGACGCTGAATGGGAGGTGTTGGAGTGTTACTGGGCCGAACGCGTGTGGAAGGCCCAGGAAACACAACGCACGGGAGATCGTGGATGCGATCTTCTGGGTGGTGCGCGGTGGCTGCGGCTGGAGACTCTTGCCTCACGACTTCCCGCCTTGGAAGACGGTGTACCATTACTCCAGGCTGTGGAGGCTCGACGGCACACCCTCACCTCACCGCACCAGCCACAGCGCGTGAAGCCGCTTGCGCCCGGCCACATCTCGCTCCCGGCGGTATCCTCTGTACAACTTGGGCGTCATCTCCGCCGGCTCCACCGCCACCGGCCCGCTCACACCCCTACGCTAAGTACTGCGCCACACCCGTCACAACGTGCCCGCCACCATTACTCAGGGTTGATATTAGTTCTTCGGTAGAAGCGGGTTCCAAGCGTCATTGAGCCCGTCCGCGACGAGATTCAGACCCAGCACCGTCAGCGTGATCGCCAGACCCGGGAAGGCGGACATCCACCACGCATACCGGACGAACTGCTGCGCGTCGTTGAGCAGAGCCCCCCAACTCACCACGTTGCGGTCGCCCAGACCCAAAAAACTGAGAGCAGCCTCAATGAGTATCGCGCCACCGACGTGGAGGGATGCCAGGATGATAACCGGCGGCAGTGCGGCCGGGAGAACGTGACGAAGAAAGATGATCGACTCGCGGGCGCCCACCGATCGAGCCGCGAGGACGTAGTCGCGCTCCCGCAGCGTCAGCACCTGGGCACGGAGTAGCCGCGCCGTCCCGGGCCAGTAGGTAAGGCTGAGCAGCAGCACGATCAGCCAGATGCTGCTCCCCAGCAGGGCAACGGTGACCAGCGCCAGAAAGAAGCGGGGCACCACCTGGAATAGCTCGGTCAGCCGCATCAGGCCATCATCCGTCAACCCACCGACGTAGCCGGCCATACCTCCGACTACCACGCCAATAACTGTAGCAGCGAAGGCAGAGAGCAACCCAACCAATAGCGAGGCCCGCGCCCCATGTACCACCGCGCTAAAGATGTCGCGCCCCAAGTCGTCCGTGCCGAAGGGATGCGCGGTTGAGGGGGGAGATAGCACATCGTCGGAGTTCGCGAACGGGTCGTAAGGCGCGATGACATCGGCTCCTAGTGCCATGAGCAGGAGTAGCAGCACGAGCATCGAGCCTACAACGGCGACCCGCTGCGCGCGGAAGCGGAACCAGAAGCCGGTCCGTCGACGGGGCGCTGGCGCCAGGGGTATGGCTGCAGAACGCACCCTGGCTATCTGCTCGCTCTGCTCTCGCCATGCCAACTCAGCCATACCTCACACGCGGGTCGAGAAGCGTATAGACCAGGTCTGTGAGCAGGTTGGCCGCGACGACCGCGACAGCCACCAAGATGAAGAGCGCCATGAGCAGGGGATAGTCGCGGCTGAGAGTCGCGTCCAGCAGTAGCCGTCCCAGCCCCGGCCACGCGAAGATCGTCTCGGTCAGCGCAGCCCCGGTGAGCAGCAGTCCAACCTGACCACCAACGACGGTTACCACCGGCAGCAGCGCGTTACGCAGCGCGTGGCGGAACACCACCGTGCGTTCGTGCAGCCCCTTCGCGCGCGCCGTGCGTACGAAGTCCTCGCCGAGCGCTTCCCGCAGGCTGGTGCGTGTCAGGCGGGTCACCAGCGCGAGTTGTAGCAGCCCGAGCGTCAGAGCCGGCAGGACAAGGTGGTGTAGGACGTCCAAGATGTGGCGAAGTCCCGTCTGCTCGTTTCGGACCGAAGACATCCCCTGGACCGGGAAGATGCTCAAGCGCACTGCAAATACGATGATCAGCAGCTGCCCGAGCCAGAAAACGGGCATGGAATACGCGCCGAGCGTGAGGATGGCAACGGCATGGCTGATCGGGCCGCGCGGCCGGGTTGCGGTCAGCACTCCAACCAACAGGCCCAACGTGGTCGAGATCGCCAGCGCCGTGCCCATCAGCAGCAAGGTCGCGGGTACACGGCTCGCAATCACTTGATAGACGGGCTGCTGGTAACTGAAGGAGTATCCGAAGTCGCCGCGCAGCATCGACAGGATGTAGCGCGCCAGTTGCTCGTGCACGGGTCGGTCGAGACCGTAGCGCGCACGCATCTCGGCGTAGTACGCCGCATTACCCCCATCCCCTGCAAGAACGTAGATCGGGTCGCCAGGCGCGAGGTGGATCAGAATGAACGTGATCACCAGCACGCCTAGAACCAGCGGAACGGCCTGTAGCAGGCGACGCACAAGGTATGCGCCCAGGAAGCTACCCTGGGAGGTCACTTCCCAGGGTCCGTCGACCTTGCTTGCTCCAGGAAGGCGCCGCTGGACACTCGGAACCCCTGGAACTCGGAGCGGTACGCACGATAGCCCTCGGAGTCCACGATCCAGAAGTAGGGCAGATCCTCTACCAGCTTCTTCTGGATCTGGCCGTAGACGTCGGCGCGCTCCTCTCGATCCAGCAGTGTGGCGCCTTGCTGGAAGAGCTGGTCAATCTCCTTGTTGCGGTAGCGGGCGCCGTTGGAGAAGGGGATCGGACCAATATTCGTGGAAACGTACACGCGTCGGACTCCGATGTCCGGGTCGGGGCCGTTGCAGTAGGACGCTACGCCGAGGTCAAAGTCCTTGGCGACGAATACCTTCTCCACGGCAGCGTTGAAGTCCATGCTCTCAAGCTCAAGGTTGATCCCCACCTGGCGAAGCTGCTCGCGCATCGCCTCACCAAGCTTCGCGAAGGTCGACGCGTGTGTGAACGTTACCGTGAAGCGGTTGCCGTCCGCGCCGCGACGGTAACCCGCTTCGTCTAGCATCCGGTTGGCAAGCGCCACATCGTGCGAATAGGACCGAACTTCAGGTGTATAAGCCCAATCCAGGTAGCTGCTGATCGGCCCGGTCGAGACGCGGCCCTGTCCGAAGTAGACTCTGTCCAGAATAAACTGCCGGTCCAGAGCGTGGTAGAAGGCGCGTCGAACTTCCAGCTTGTTGAACGGTTCCTTCGTGAGATTCGGGATCAATGTGTTCTGGCAGACCGAGCCACCGGACCCACCAAAACCCTTCTCGAGCGTGATGTCCGGGTTCTGCTGCAGGCGATTAATGTCGGAGCCCTGGGTCGAGAACAAGTAATCGACCTCACCTTGTTCGAGCGCCAGAGTTGCGGTGTTGGCATCGGGTATGATGCGGAAGATTACCTTGTCGAGATAAGGAAGGTCGGCCCTGAAGTAATCGGGGTTACGATCGAGCGTCACCTGGTTACCCTTGACGTACTCGACGAATCGGAACGGCCCAGTGCCCACGGGCTTAAGGTTGGCGGGGTGATTCTCCAGATCCGCTCCCTGATACGCGTGCCTCGGAATAATCAGGGCCTCCACCACGTCCAACCGTTGCAAAAGCGGGCCATAGGGTTGCTTGAGGCGGAAAACCACTGTCGTGTCATCGGGAGTTTCGATCCGATCCAGTATGTTCTCGAGCGCAGCCTTGGTGCGCGAGTGGAACTTGAGCAGCGCCTCCTCGAAGCTGAACTTGACGTCGGCTGACGTGAAGGGACGACCATCGTGCCACTTCACGCCAGGCTGTAGCTTAAAGGTGTAGACCTTGCCGTCCTCGCCAACCTCCCAGCTTGCGGCCAGCTCCGGCACCGGGTTGAGTTCGTCGTCAAGGCCGACTAAACCGTTGAAGACCTGGTCGGCGACGAAATGAGTGTTGAACGCCGTCGTGATCGCCGGGTTGAGGCTGCCGGGATCGTTCGTATGAGCGACCACGAGCGTGCCCCCCTGCTCGGCGGCGGGCTGAGTCGAGACCGCGGTTGCGGCTGAACGCGGTTCGGCCTGAGGGCTGCCCTGTGGCGCTCCGCAGGCGACCAGGAGCATAGTCAGCGCAAGTAGTAGATAAGAAACTGTCTGAAAAGGTTCATGCACGTGCCAAT
>JADDPT010000085.1 GCA_016781735.1 Rubrobacter sp. | reverse complement strand
CACGAACTTGGTACATCATTTACGCGAACGATAAGTTTTAAGGCAAGCATATTGCGGCGCGGATGTTCGCGCATATAAGATGAGGTGGGTTGACTATATGGCATCTGATACCCGTTTTCCAGGCCCTGATCGATCCGACGAGGACTCGCCGCACCAGACCGCGCTTCCCCTCGATGCACCGGGACTTCAGACTAACGCTCCGGCTAAACAAAAGGGCGGTAACGGCGCTCCACTCGGCTTCGAGCCGGCCCTCTGGTCCGCCGCGGACAAGATGCGCAACAACATGGACGCGGCCGAGTACAAGCACGTCGTGCTCGGCCTGATCTTTCTCAAATACATTTCGGATGCGTTCAATGAGAAGTACAAGCAACTCCTCGACGACCAGGAGCTTGGCGCCGATCCCGAGGACCCCGACGAGTACCGCGCGGAGAACGTCTTCTGGGTGCCACCGGAGGCGCGCTGGTCCTTCCTCCAGGCTAATGCCAAGCAGTCCAACATTGGCAAATTGATCGACGATGCCATGGTCAAGATCGAGAGTGAGAACTCCTCGCTCAAAGGCGTGCTTCCCAAGGACTACGCCCGCCCGGCTCTCGACAAGCAACGGCTCGGCGAGCTCATCGACCTCATCGCCAGAATTGGCCTCGGCGACCGTGAGAACCGCTCAAAGGATATCCTCGGGCGTGTCTACGAATATTTCCTGTCGCAGTTCGCGAGTGCCGAGGGCAAGAAAGGCGGCCAGTTCTACACGCCACAGAGCGTCGTCAAACTCCTCGTCGAGATGCTCGCCCCCTACAAAGGCCGCATCTTCGACCCGTGTTGCGGCTCCGGCGGGATGTTCGTGCAGAGCGAAAAGTTCGTCGAGGCCCACGGCGGACGTATCGGCGATATCAGTGTCTACGGCCAGGAGTCCAATCCTACCACCTGGAAGCTGGCGAAGATGAACCTTGCCATTCGCGGCATCGACGGCAATCTTGGTTCTGAGCACGCGGACAGCTTCCACCGTGACCTGCACAAGGACCTGAAGGCTGACTATGTTATCGCCAACCCGCCTTTCAACGACAGCGACTGGGGTGGCCAGCGCCTGCGCGGCGACGTACGCTGGAAATACGGGACGCCGCCCGCCGGGAACGCCAACTTCGCCTGGGTCCAGCACTTCATCCACCACCTCGCGCCCATCGGCCTCGCCGGATTTGTGCTTGCGAATGGGAGTATGTCGAGCAACGTTTCCGGCGAGGGCGAGATCCGCAAGAACATTGTCGAGGCCGATCTCGTCGATTGTATGGTCGCCCTTCCCGGCCAACTCTTCTACTCGACCCAGATTCCCGTCTGCCTCTGGTTTCTGGCACGTGACAAGCACAACGGCCGCTTCCGCGACCGCCGTGGGCAGACGCTCTTCATCGACGCTCGAGCGATGGGCATCCTTGTTGACCGCATCCACCGTGACCTTACCGACGCTGACATTGGCAAGATCGTGGGCACCTACCACGCGTGGCGCGGTGACAAGGATGCCGGCGCCTACACTGATGTTCCCGGATTCTGCAAGGCCATCACGCTCGACGACATACGTGCCCACAGCTACGTCCTGAGCCCCGGCCGCTATGTTGGAGCGGCTGGGGTTGTGGCCGACGGCGAGCCTTTCGAGGAGAAGATGCGCCGCCTAAGCATGACGCTTGATGCACAGTTTGCCGAGGCAGGCCGACTTGAGCAGGTAATTCGGGAGAGTCTGCGGAGGGTAGGGTATGGGAAGTAGTTGGGAAACCTCAACAATCGATGACATAAAAGCATCTGCCCCTGGTGCATTGGCAATGGGACCGTTTGGATCAGATATCAAAACGGACAACTTTGTGCCAGAAGGGGTGCCCGTTATCAGGGGCGGGAACCTCTCAAGTGGTCGTTTTCATGACGCGGACTTTGTGTATCTTACCGAGCTCGACTGTTGTGTTTTGGTTGGCACAAACTGGCCCGGAGGCTCCATTGGCATAAACACAAGCGCGCCTCGCTCATAATTGAACCAGACGCCACTACAAAAGTATGGCTCCGCCTGCACGCAACCACCCGATCAGGGGATCTTCGCCCGTCCATCTGTACACCCGCACGCCCCTCAGCGTGTGGAGCAGGCTACCCACCCATGACACGACGTCAGTGGTTCTACCGACGCTCATTTCGGGCAGATATGTCGATCCCAGCAAGCTGATTTGCGCCGAGAGCACGCCGAACAGGGTGTGCTGACGGAAATGTTGCTCGATTCTAATCATCGCATTCATCGTGGTCAAATGACCGGTAACTGCCAAAACACAACAGTCGAGTTACCGAGGAAAAGGCTGATGAACTACGAAACGCGAATGCGTTTCCAGGGGACCTCGTCTTTACTCATAGAGGAACACTTGGTCAGGTGGGAATAATACCTTGGGGCGCAAAGTTCGCGCGATACGTAATATCACAAAGCCAAATGAAGCTGACGTGTAATACCGCGAAAGTTGATCCGTTATTTGTATTCTATTTCTTTAAATCGGCTGTTGGACAGCACCAATTGTTAGCAAGTACGTCCACTACGGGCGTGCCAGCTATAAGCCGGCCGCTCACTTCTTTAAAACAGATTCGTATTCCGCTTCCTTCTCCCTCTGAACAACGCATCATCGCCCGGATCCTCGGCTCGCTCGACGACAAGATAGAGCTAAACTGCCGCATGAACGCAACGCTGGAGGAGACGGCGCGGGCGATCTTTCAGTCCTGGTTCGTGGACTTCGATCCGGTGCGCGCTAAGGCCGCAGGTCGCGGTCCAACGGGCCTCGATTCCGCGACGGCAGCGCTCTTCCCCGATGGCTTCGACGTCATAGAAGGGCGGGAGATCCCACGGGGTTGGAAAGTAGTGCCTTTCGACCTAACGATTGACATGATGGGTGGCGGCACTCCAAAAACGTCTATTGCCGATTACTGGGACGGAGATATTCCATGGTTCTCGGTTGTCGATGCTCCTTCTGACGGCGATGTGTTTGTGATTGACACCGAAAAGAAAATCACCCAACTAGGACTGGAAGAGTCGTCTACGCGAATTCTTGCTCCGGGAACAACGATCATAAGTGCCCGTGGCACAGTGGGTAGATGTGCTCTTGTGGGTGCGCCCATGGCGATGAACCAATCCTGCTACGGTGTGCGTGGGAAGGACAAGAGGGGTGACTATTACACCTACTTTACCCTGCGGGAACTTGTGAATGAGCTTAAGCGGATCGTCCACGGTGGTGTCTTCGACACTATTACTCGCGATACTTTCAAAGCTATCAAGGTGCCTCCGGTTTCCATCGAGTTGACTCAGCGATTCGATAAGGCTGTTGAGCCTTTTCTGCAACAAATCCTCAGTAACCTCTATCACACGCGCACGCTTGCTGCCGTTCGCGACGCACTTCTACCAAAGTTGCTGTCGGGCCAGGTGCGGGTGCGCGACGCCGAGCGTTTCGTGGAGGAGGAGCTATGAGTCTTCCCCCCTGGGCCGAAGGCCCCTTCGAGCTTATCTTCCATGCCGAGTTGCATTACCGCGCGGGTGAGGACTTCGACCGGCGTATCGCCATGATCGGCTTCGACAACGCAATTGAAGTTGCGATCACCACATATCTTTCCTTGCATCCTATCCACCGCCACGGGCGTGAGTATCCAGGGGCACAAGTTCAGACATGGTTGAGCAACTACCACACCAAGATTGAATTCTTCGAGACCGAATGTGGAGTCCGGGGACTTGCCATCCAAATTGCAAGACCGCATATCGTCTGGTATCACCAGATTCGTAACAGGCAATATCATGAGGGTGGGAGTTCAACACCAAATATGGCTGATCTGAAAGGGGTGCGCCAGGCCGCCCTCTGGGTCTTCTCGGTGCTCTTTGATGTGCCGGATGCCGAGCAAGTGCTCGAACAGCGAATCATGGCCCTTAGTCCCAGTCCTCCACCACAACGTGACGACAGCTTAGACCGTGTGATTGATAACACGTACGGGCTGGTGGAGATTGGAGGCAACTACTACTATGCGAGCGAGGTTTTGTTCGGCGTAGATGCAGATCTCTACCGCGAAATGGGACTAGGGCTTCTGAACACTCCGGCCACCGACGGAGTGCCGGCGGTATGATGACGACCCTGAATGAATCGGTCATCGAGGAAGCCGCGCTGGCTTGGCTGGAGGCGCTCGGCTACACCGTACTTGCCGGACCGGACATCGCCCCTGATGAGCCCGGTGCAGAGCGCGCAAGCTTTGAGGATGTCGTGCTAGCTGGCCGGTTGCGCGACGCCCTCGAACGCCTCAATCCGCACCTGCCGCCCGAAGCCCTCGACGAAGCCTTTCGCAAGGTCCTGCGCCCTGAGTCGGCCGCGCTGCTCCAGAATAATCGCGCCTTTCATCGCATGCTTGTAGATGGCGTGCCCGTCGAGTACCGTCGCCCCGACGGCTCGATTGCCGGGGACGCTGCCTCCCTCGTTGACTTCGACGAGCCCCTCCGCAACAATTGGCTGGCCGTCAACCAGTTCTCGGTCAAAGAGGGACAACATACCCGCCGTCCCGATATTGTGCTCTTTGTCAACGGTCTGCCGCTGGTTGTGCTGGAGTTGAAAAACGCGGCCGACGAGAGCGCGACGATCTGGACCGCCTTTCGCCAGCTACAGACCTACAAGCAGCAGATTCCTTCGCTTTTCGTCTACAATGCCGCCCTCGTCATTTCAGATGGCGTCGAGGCGCGCATGGGCTCGCTGACCGCCAATCACGAGCGCTTCCTGCCGTGGCGCACGGTCGAGGGCGAGGTGGTTGCGCCAGGGAGTATGCCACAGTTACAGGTGCTCGTCCGCGGCGTCTTCGAGCCCTACCGCTTGCTTGAGCTGGTCCGCTACTTCATCGTCTTCGAGGACGTGGGGGATGGCCGCGTTGAGAAGAAGCTTGCTGCCTACCACCAGTTTCACGCCGTCAACAAGGCCATCGAATCGACAATCGCTGCTTCCGGTCCCGCAGGGAGCCGCCGCGCTGGCGTCGTCTGGCACACGCAGGGCTCCGGCAAGAGCCTCACCATGGTCTTCTACACCGGCCGGCTCGTGCTGCACACCGCGATGCAGAACCCAACCGTGGTCGTCCTTACTGACCGTCTCGACCTCGACAACCAGCTCTTCGGCGTCTTCGCCCGCTGCCATGAGCTCCTGCGCCAAACTCCGGTGCAGGCCGAGAACCGCGACGATCTGCGAGGCAAGCTCAAGGTGGTGTCGGGCGGCATCATCTTTTCCACCATTCAAAAGTTCCTCCCGCCGGAGAATAGCGCCGGCGAGCCGCTCTCGGAGCGGCGAAATATTGTGGTCATCGCCGACGAGGCCCACCGCAGCCAGTACGGCTTCGACGCGAAGCTCGACACCGCCAGCGGGGATCTGACGTACGGCTTTGCTCAGCGAGTGCGCGATGCCTTGCCCAACGCCTCGTATCTGGGCTTCACCGGCACGCCTATCGAGCTCACCGACCGCAACACGCGCCACGTCTTTGGGGACTACATAGATATCTATGACATCCACCAGGCAGTAGCGGATGGTGCTACGGTACCGATCTACTACGAGAACCGGGTTGCGAAGCTCGATCTCGCGGAGGCTGACAAGCCCCGCATTGACGCGGAGTTCGAGGAGGTCACCGAGGGTGAGGAGCTGGAGCGCAAGGAGGCGCTGAAAAGCAAGTGGACGGCGCTTGCGGCTATCGTTGGCACGGAGAAGCGCTTAAGCCTGATCGCGGCGGACCTCATCGCCCACTTCGAGCAGCGCCTCGACGCGATCGAGGGCAAGGCTATGATCGTGTGCATGAGCCGCCGCATCTGTGTCGATCTCTACCAGCAGATCATCAAGCTGCGCCCCGACTGGCACAGCGAGGACGACAAGCAGGGCGTGATCAAGATCGTGATGACGGGCTCGGCGGGCGATCCGGCGGATTGGCAGCCGCACATTCGGACGAAGACGCGGCGCGAGGCTCTGGCCCTACGCTTTCGCGACCCGGCCGATCCATTCAAGCTCGTCATCGTCCGCGATATGTGGCTGACGGGGTTTGATGCCCCTTCCCTCCATACGATGTACATCGACAAGCCAATGCGCGGCCATGGGCTGATGCAGGCCATCGCCAGGGTTAATCGGGTTTTCCGGGATAAGCCGGGTGGCCTCGTCGTCGACTACCTGGGACTAACCGATCAGCTGCGCCTAGCACTGGCCGATTACACCATGAGTGGTGGGAAAGGACGGGCGGCAGTCAATCAGGCGGACGCGGTGGCGGCAATGCTTGAAAAGTACGAAGTCTGCTGTGATCTCTTCCACGGCTTCGACTGGTCGGGCTGGACGGAAGGTAACCCCAGCGAGCGCCTGAGCCTGTTGCCGGCTGCGCAGGAGCACATTCTCGACCAGGAGGACGGTTCCGCCCGACTCAATCAGGCCGTCGGCGAGTTGTCGAAAGCCTTCGCCCTGGCTGTACCTGATGAGGAGGCACTTCGCATCCGCGACGACGTCGCCTTCTTCCAAGCCGTCCGCACAGCCCTTGTTAAGACGACGGCTAGCGGCCGGCCACTCTCTAACGAGCACCTTGATCACGCCGTGCGGCAGATCGTTTCACAGGCAATTGCACCTGACCAGGTGATCGACGTTTTCTCAGCCGCGGGTCTTGCGAAGCCTGACATTTCGATTCTCTCTGACGAGTTTCTAGCTGAGGTGCGGGGTTTGCCGCAGAAGAACCTCGCGGTTGAGCTCCTGCGAAAGCTGCTTAATGACGAGATCAAGAGCCGATCACAGACCAATCTCGTGCAGTCGCGTGCCTTCTCCGAAATGCTCGAACGCTCCGTGCGCTCCTACCAGAACCGCGCTGTCGAGACTGCCGAGGTGATCGAGGAACTCATCCAGCTGGCAAAAGATCTTCTTGCAGCCGCGCAACGGGGGGAAGAGACCGGCCTCACGACGGAGGAGTTGGCTTTCTACGAGGCGTTGGAGGTCAACGACAGCGCGGTTCAGGTGCTTGGAGATGATGTGCTACGTACCATCGCCCGCGAGTTGGTGGAGGCAATCAGGCGCACGATTACCATAGACTGGATGGTTCGGGAGACGGTACGGGCGAGGCTTCGCGTTATGGTCAAGCGCATCCTCCGCAAGCATGGATATCCGCCCGACAAGCAGGAAAAGGCGACCCAAACGGTATTGGAGCAGGCCGAGCTACTGAGTGAAGGTTGGGCCGTGTAAGGCCTGTTGTCCTGACTCGCCCGGCTCCCTACCCGACATACCTCCGCAGCACCGTATCCACCTGGCCTCCATAACCCTCCCCGAACAGGTTGAGGTGGTTCAGCAGGTGGTAG